>NZ_JCALDY010000016.1:0-135370 GCF_059813095.1 Mycobacterium sp. NGS22 | reverse complement strand
GCATCGGCCCTGCTCGTTAGTCTCGAAAGTTGTCGCGTATCGAAATAGCGTCGCGCGCCTTTTTGAGATAGGGTGAGCGCATGACGACCGCCACCGCCCCGGCCACCTCGGGCCAGCTGCTCGGCTACGCCCGAGTGTCCACCGATCACCAGTCCCTCGACGCCCAGACCGACGCGCTCACCGCCGCCGGGGTCGAGCCCGCCCGCGTCTACTCCGACAAGCTCACCGGCACCTCAACCAAGGAGCAGCGCCCCGGCCTGGCCGGTCTGCTCGACTACGCCCGGCCTGGCGACACCATCGTGGTCGCCGGTATCGACCGGCTCGGGCGCAACGCCGCCGAGGTCATGCTGACCATCCGCGACCTCGGCGAGCGCGACATCGTGCTGCGGTCGCTGCGCGAGGGCATCGACACGTCGAACGCGACCGGACGCATGGTCGCCGGAGTGCTCGCCTCGCTCGCCGAGCTGGAGCTGGAGCTGGGCCGCGAGCGCCGGTCAGCCTCGCGCGCAGCACGCAAGGCCCGCGACCTACCTATCGGTCGGCCCCGCGCACTGACCGCCGATCAGATCAGGCAGGCCGAGGCTTTGCGCGCCAGCGGTGAGCCGGTGCCAGTCATCGCCGAGACTCTGGGCGTCAGCCGTGCCACGCTCTACCGAACACTCGCCGAGAGAGGCTGAGTCGGTGCCTCGGCGCACAATCTGGTGCATCATTGATCACACCAGTCACGAAGGGTGAAGCGGCATGGCTGGCAACAGCGACATCACGGTGGACCTCGAAGGCGAGGCTCTAGACCCGCGTGCTGTCGCTGATGCCATCACACAGGTCGAGAACCTCATCGAAAGCCTGGCAAGCGACGGCTCGGCCCGCTTGGTCCTGACCGATCTGCACGGCGGCAGCGCCCACATCTCCATGGCGGTCACTGGTGCGTCGGTCGACTCGCTGCGTGACGGGCTCGAAGAGCTGCGACAGTCGCCGGTGGTGCCATCAGGCTGGCGTCGCGACTCCCTCCAAGCCGTCGCCAACCTTGGCGGTGTTAGCGGGCTGCGCGGCGTCGACAGCATCAGTCTCCGCATAGGGGACGCTGTGTCGGCAATCGACAGCGTCCTACGGGACAATGCCCAGGCCGCCCTAGAACCGTCATCCCGCTCCCTCGGTGCTGTGCGCGGAATGCTTTACCGCTACACCAACGATGCGCCGCGCAGCCGACGCACGGCTGGTCTCCGAAACGTGAATAGCGGCGACACTGTTGAGCTGCGCTTTTCAGCCGAAGTCGCACCGCGCATTCGCGAGCATCTTGAGAGCGAGGTCGAGGTGTGGGGCGAAATCGCGCGGGATGCTACGGACAGGATCGTCCACCTCACCGTCGAGGGAATTGAGCACGTAACGCCTGGCGAACCAACGAGGGCCAGCGCGGGGCGCGGACTGCTCGGGCCGGGGTGGACCGATGGTATCGATCCGGTCGATTGGGTGAGGTCGCAGCGTGGCTGACCAGTTGAAGCGGGTGGCAGTCGACACCTGCATCGTCCTTGACCTGCTACTAGACGAGGACGCGCGTTTGGCGGCTCGGGCGGAGTTCGTACTTGAAGGGCACGGCGACCGGCATACCGTCGTGCTTCCGGCCATCGTGATTGCAGAAATTGCCGGAACGGGGAATGTTCGCGGTACGCATTTGCCCCCGCCAGTCCGGACCGAACGTGTGAAGGCGGCGACTGATTGGATCAGAAGCTCGAACTTCGTGGTCGCCGAAATGTCGGAGCGAACGGCGCGACGCGCCGCCGAACTGGCCGTACGCCACAACCTCAAGGGTTCCGACGCGGCGGTCCTCGCCACCGCCGACGGGTGGGGTTGTCAGCGGCTGTACACAAGGGACGACCAGCTGCTCAGCTGTGACCCGCACTTCGGGTTCAAGATCAGTCACGCCGACGACCCACCTGAGCCTGAGCCCAAGCTGTTTGATCTCTGAACGACTAGCGGCAGCAGCTCGGGTCAAGCACCTGGCACAACGCCATTAATGCGTCCCGGCGGGCGGTGTGGTGCACGCTCATGCCCTGACGCACTGAGGCCACGAAACCAGCGGTGCGAAGCTGACCGAGGTGGTGGCTGACCGTCGACTCCGACAACCCAACGGCAGCTGCGAGCGATCCGGTGGTGCATCTCCCGTCAGCGGTGAACAGCAGGGACATCAGCTTGACCCGCGCGGGGTCGGCCAACGCCTTGAGCCGCATCGCCACGTCCAGCGCCGCTGCGTCGTCGGCGGGTTCGGCGGCAACGGGCGCGCAGCAGACCGGCTGAGACATGTCGATGGTGGGCAGCGTCTTGGGCACGCTTCCATAATGAAGACCCCCTTGACATAAGTCAAAAAGGTGGAGTAGACCGGAGCCGTCACCAATTCGGCTTATGTCTCACACCTTGGAGGGTGCTCGTGTCCCGCATACAGCTGGCGCTCAATGTCGACGATCTCGACTCGTCCATCGCGTTCTACACCACCCTGCTGGGCACCGAACCCGCCAAGATCAAGCCGGGATACGCCAACTTCGCCGTCGCCGAGCCGCCGTTGAAGCTGGTGCTCATCGAGAACCCCGGCATAGGCGGGTCTATCAACCACCTCGGCGTCGAGGTGGATTCCACCGAGATGGTGCATTCGGAGATCGCGCGCCTGGCCGGGGCCGGTCTGTTCACCGAGGAGGAGATGAACACCACCTGCTGCTTCGCCACCCAGGACAAGGTGTGGGTGACCGCGCCTGATCAGGAGAAGTGGGAGGTTTACACGAAGCTGGCCGACGCGGACAGCTTCGGGGTATCCGACCCCAACCAGGCCGCGGGCGATGCCGCCGATGCCAGGGCGTGCGACTGCGGACCCAGGGCAGCCGGGTGACCGAGCCCGCCACCGCCGACCACCCCGCCGTCGTCGGCAAGCTGTCCACCCTCGACCGTTTCCTTCCGCTGTGGATCGGCGCCGCGATGGTCGCCGGGCTGCTGCTGGGGCGCGCCGTTCCCGGTCTCGACCGGGCACTGAGCGCGGTCCTGTTGGACGGCATCAGCCTGCCCATCGCCATCGGGCTGCTGGTGATGATGTACCCGGTGCTAGCCAAGGTCCGTTATGACCGACTCGACACCGTGACCGGCGACCGCAAACTCATGGCGGCGTCACTGGTCCTCAACTGGATCATCGGCCCGGCGTTGATGTTCGCCCTCGCGTGGCTTCTGTTGCCCGACCTGCCCGAGTACCGGACGGGGCTGATCCTCGTCGGCCTGGCCCGGTGCATCGCCATGGTCATCATCTGGAATGACCTCGCGTGCGGAGACCGGGAAGCCGCCGCCGTGCTCGTCGCGCTCAACTCAGTGTTTCAAGTGTTTATGTTCGCCGTGCTCGGGTGGTTCTACCTGTCGGTGCTCCCCGGCTGGCTCGGCGTGGATCAGACGTCAATCAGTGTGTCGCCATGGCAGATCGCCAAGTCGGTCCTCATCTTCCTGGGCGTGCCGCTGCTGTTGGGCTATCTGTCCCGTCGGGTCGGCGAGCGCACCAAGGGCCGCGACTGGTACGAGTGCCGGTTCCTGCTCAGGATCGGGCCGTGGGCGCTTTACGGGCTGCTGTCCACCATCGTCATCCTGTTTGCGCTTCAAGGCGCTCAAATCACCTCCCGCCCCCTCGACGTGGCGCGAATCGCGTTGCCGCTGCTGGCGTATTTCGCCGTGATGTGGGGCGGTGGCTACGCGCTCGGCGCTGCGCTCGGCCTCGGGTATAAGCGCACCACCACGCTGGCGTTCACCGCCGCCGGGAACAACTTCGAGTTGGCCATCGCCGTGGCAATCGCAACGTTCGGCGCGACGTCGGGTCAGGCACTCGCGGGTGTGGTCGGTCCGCTGATCGAGGTGCCGGTGCTGGTGGCGCTGGTCTACGTCTCGCTCGCGCTGCGCCGCCGATTCACCTCCGAGAGGACCGCGCCGTGACCGCCAAGCCCAGCGTGTTGTTCGTATGCGTAAAAAACGCCGGCAAGTCGCAGATGGCCGCTGGCTTGATGCGCGACTGCGCGGGTGACGCGGTGGAGGTGCATTCTGCGGGCACGCGACCGGGCAATGCGGTGAACGCCTTGTCCGCCGAGTCGCTCGCCGAGGTCGGCGTCGACGTGTCCGACGAACACCCCAAGCCCATCGACCCCGACCTGCTGCGCCGCGTCGATCGGGTCATAGTGCTGGGCGGAGAGGCACACGTCGATGCACCCGAGGGTGTCACCGTCGAGACATGGGTGACGGACGAACCATCCGAACGCGGCATCGACGGTATCGAGCGGATGCGCTTGGTGCGCGACGAAATTCGGCGTCGAGTTGAGTTTTTACACCACGAGATAACGCCGCGCTGAGCTAGTCAGCTCTGCTACTAAGTTGGTGTTCATATTCCCCTCCGAAGTAGGGGAACACATTGCAAGACAACAGATTTGCGACACGCGATACTGTCAAGCTTGACCGTCGCTGCACCCTGACCTGTCAAGCTGATCGGCATGACAACCACGATCCTGACCGATCCGACGGCGCTGACCCCGGCTCAGTGGTCCGGTCGGTTGGCGGCGTATCTGGCGCGTGGTCGCGGCAGCGATGACCCCGAGGTGATCGCCGCCCGGCAGGCGCTCAGCTATTGGCGTGCCCGGCGCGCCATCGACGCCGAGGCAGGCCAGATCGCACCCAGCCACCTCGACGCCCTGGCGTCGCGGCTGCGTGAGGCGGTGGCCCGATGACGCTGCGCGCCCGCAACCGCACCCCGGCCTACCTCGCTAGGCAGCAACCGCAGCCGCGTCCGACACCCACCCAAGAGCAGATCCGCGACCGCCGCCGCGGGCTGTTGCCGATCTATGCGTGGCCGGACGATTGGTCGCTGACCAAGGAGTTCGCCGCGATCTGCGAACCGCTGGCCGAGCCCGTCGCCGCCACGCCCAATCCCGCTGTATATCTGCGCGCGGTCGCCGAGCTGGCCGACTCCACACACCATGCCGTGAGCGCCGTGGTCGCGCTGCTGGCTCGCGCGGACGCCGAGCGGCGCACCTCGCACCTCGGCACCGATGACCGAGGTCGCAGCATCACGGCGCTAGTCGATTTGACCCCGCGACCCGCCGCACCCGAGATCACCGACGACATGCTGGCCGACGGCACCTGGGCAGCCACCCTGACCACTCTCGCCGCGCCGTACAGCGACGATTTGGCCCGGCTGCTGGCCGAGGCGGCGACCACCGTCGTCGGGGATCGCCTGCTCGCCGCGCTCGGCGAGGTTGACGCCGCCGCGCTGACGCTGGGCCGCAAGCTCGACCGCGATCAGGCGATCCGTGCGAACCGCCCTAACCACCGCACCCCATCACAGGCTGACCGCGCACGCGCCGAACTCGAATCACTGGGAGTGACACCATGACCGCGCCGCCCGTTGAGACCTACACCTCGATGCTGCCGCTGCAATTCGAGGCACCGCCGCTCAACCCTTCACCGCAAGGGCTGTACGCCGCGACCATCTGGGCAGAGGTCACCGGCCCGTCACGACACCTGAGCGGTGTCGAGATCCGCCCGGCGGGCAACTACGGCGGTGACCAGGCTTTCGGCGTGTGGGGCGCTGACTGGTGCGCGGTGCCGCCGCTGGACGGACCCGACCGCAAAGAGGGCGAGCGGCCCGACGGGCTGGACCCGTTCGCGCCGATGACCGTGTGGGCGTACGACGAATGCGACCTCACCGCTCCGAGCCGCGCCGAAGTCGAGCGGCGGGCCATGCAGATTTTCCGGCTTGAGGAACAGACCGCCGTCGAGCATGAGCTGTCGAATCGGCTGCTGACTGATGCCGGGACATCGAGCAGCGCCGCCGACCTGCAATGGGCGGTGGCCAGCTTGGAGGCTGCGTTCGCCGAGACGAACACGCTCGGATTCATCCACGCCAGCCCGCATTGGGCCGTCTACGCCGCTGCGGCGCAACTGCTGACCCGTTCCGGCGGCGGTTTCACGTCCCCGCTCGGGCACCGCTGGATCTTCGGCGGTGGCTACGCCGACGGGCTGCAAGACACGCTGGTAGCGACCAGCCAGCCGTTCGGCTGGCGCGATGAAACCCAGCTCAGGACCGCTATTGACGAGAAGCGAAACACCTTCTCCGCCATCGCCGAGCGCACCGTGGCGGTGGGCTATGAGGCCGTCATCGGCGCAGCGACCGTCACACCGTAAGAGGAGGTCAACACCGATCGATGCCAACGGAAAGCCCGACATCGACGCTTTCACTCCCGTCTACGGGTCGCCGGTGAGCACGTCGACCGTGACCAGCGCCGGTGAGCAGGACAGCGGATTCGCCGAAGCACTCAAGGCGGCGGGCGAGGTCAACGACGGTCATACGAGGGTGCGCACCTGGTGACCACCGCTGCCACCGTGATCGAGACCTACGCCGGGCCGCGCTGCCAGTCCTGCGGCGGGCCGTGCTGGCAATGGAAAGGCTCGATCTGGCATTACACCTGCTCGGGGTGCCTGACCCGCCACCTCGACGCGAGCGCGGCCAGGGCTGCCGAACGCGACCGCCGCGAGCGTGCCCGGCTGGTGCGCAAGATATTCCGCCACGAAACCTCGACCTCGGTCACCTCGGAAGATCGGCGTCGGGACGGTGCTGGGCCGTGTTATGTACCGCAGCACCGCCCCGGCGTCGACCCCTGATCACGAAAGGACAAGCCGCGCAATGCCGCTCACCCTCGCCGACATCACCCCGCGGCAACGCGAGCACCTCGAACTGTGCGTCCATGAAGCCGGTCATGCCGTCGCGGCGGTGGCACTCGGGGGCGTCATCCGCTCGGCGGTCGTCGCCAGTGCCCGCCTGATCGGCCTCGAAGGGCTGACCACCGTGCAGGACATGCCGTGCGGCGGCGATGCCGAGATCGCCTACGCCGGGCCGTGGTCACAAGCACGCTGGCGCGCGGGCCGATACCCGACGCAGCGCGAGCTGTTCGCGGTGTTCGAGACGACCGGCCACGGCGACGACCGGATGCTGACCGCGAGCGCCTACGCCGACGGACACCACAGCGGGCGTGACGTGGTGCCGCTGCTCGAACGCTGCTGGCCCGCCGTGCTCCGCACCGCCCAAGCACTGCACCGCAAAGGCGAGGTGTTCCAGCGTGACGTGTGCGCGGCGCTGGGCATCACCGACGGCGGCGGACCCGGCAGCGTTCAGCTCGCCGCCATCCGCTCACGAATGCGGGCCGTGCCGCCGATCGGGTAGAAGCAACCCGCCCCGCCTGATCCGACATCGCCACCGGAGGGAGCCCGCCATGGCCGCCATCGACACCCCTATCCCCCGCAGCATCGAGTTTCTGCCCGACTACTGCCCGCGCTGTAATCCACTGGGACACAACGCCGACAGTCGCACGCGGTTGGCCACGCTGACCGAGCCGACCTCGGTCACCCCCCGCGGTCTTAAAGGTGCGCTGTGCGAATACCGCTGCGATGGCTGCGGCCACCAGTGGCAGCGGACCGACCTCTGGAACGCCAAGCAGGCCGGTCTCGGCCCGAGACGACGGAAAGCCGCGTGACCGTGACCCAAGCCAACCCGACTCGCACCCTCGCCGCTATCGGCGCGGTCCAAGCGGCGCGCGCCCGTCGGCGACCCGAGTCGCCTGCCGAGCTGGCTCGGCGGCTCATCCCCGGCTACGTCGTGACCCCAGCTATCCGGCTGATCAGCGACGAGCTGGTGCGCGCGGCGACCGAGCCCGACTCGCGGCTGATCCTGACCACACCGCCGCGCACCGGCAAAAGCGTCCTGGTCAGTCAGGTGTTCCCGGTCTGGCTGCTGTCGCGCGATCCCGACTGCGAAATCATCGTCAAGAGCTACGGCGACAGTCTCGCCGAGGAGCACAGCGCCGCCGCGCGGCGGCTGATCGCCGAGAACGGTGCCCTACTCGGCATCGAACTGGCACCGGACAAGCAGGCGGCGGGCCGATGGCGCGTCAACGGTTACCGGGGCGGCATGTTGGCCGGTGGCATCCTCTCCAGCACAACGGGTTTCGGAGCCAACACCCTGGTCCTGGACGACCCTGTGAAGGGTGCCCAGGAGGCCGACAGCGACGCATACCGGCGGCGACTGGTGGGAGAGTTCCGCGCCTCGCTGATGACCCGCCTGATGCCCGGCGGCAGCGCCATCGTGGTGCTGACCCGCTGGCATGAGCACGACATCGCCGGGTCGTTGCTCGCCGAGCCCGGCAGCCGGTGGCGCTGCGTCAACATCCCGGCGGTCTCGACGGCGGGCGTGCCCGACGCGCTGGGCCGCGAGCGCAGCGGAGTGGCGATGACGTCGGCTATCGGTCGCACCGCCGCCCAGTTCCGCCAGATCGAGGCCGAGGTCGGCTCACGCGCCTGGGCGGCGATGTACCTCGGGACGCCCACCGCGCCGGAGGGTGGGCTGATCAAGTCGGCGTGGTTCGATGACTGGCGGCTGCCCGCAGCGCCGTCCGGTGCCATGAAGATCGTCGTGGCGGTGGACCCTGCCGACTCCGGCGAAGGCGACGAGACCGGCATCATCGCCGCCTCGCTAGGGGCCGACGGCGTGGTGGCGCTCATCGCCGACGTGTCGGGCCACATGACCAGCGACCAGTGGGCTCGTCGGGCGGTCGAGCTGGCGATCGACGTCGGGGCCAGCGAGATCAGCGTCGAGGCGTTCGCCGCGCGGGCCACCTACACCCGGCTGGTCACCGAGGCGCTGCCGAAGTATCGGGTGAGCCGCCCAATCAGAGTCACCGGCTGGCCACCGAAGGGCAGCGACCGCGGCAAAGGCGACGCCGTGGCGCGCAGTACGGGCCTGCTGGCCGGGCTTGAGACCGGACGGTGCCGTATCGCCGGATACCTGCCCGACTTCGAGCGCCAGGCGGTGACGTGGCAGTCCGGCGCGCATCAGCCCGACCGGGTGGCGGCGGCGGTGGTCGCCTACGACGTGCTCAGCCACTCCATCGGCGTGCAGATGCACATCGTGAGCCCCATCGACACCCTCCGCCGTGCGCGCGAGGGCAAGATCCCGCCGCCGCCGCAATGGATGACACGCCGGATCGGCGACGGCGCGTGAGGACCATGACCGCGCACGCGGTCAGACCGCCAAGCGGCGGCGAGCTGGCGCGGGCGGGCCGGGTGAAGTTGCGCGACAACATGACTCAGGCTGCCGAGCCCGTCGGCTGCGACTGCGCCCGATGCTGCCCGCCGCCGTTAACCGACATCGAGGCGCAATGCGCGCTGCGTCACGTCCCGAATTACCAAGCCGTCGCCTACGCCCGAGGCGAGTTGACGCTGGTCGGGTACCGGGGCTGCGACGACTGCGATGCGTGGGTGCCGACCTTCACCGCCACGGACCAATCTCGCACGTAGGTTGCACGCCCACCCACAAAATATGCTCTGACCAGGCTCCCCCGGAAGGACTCGAACCTTCAACCCTTCGGTTAACAGCCGAATGCTCTGCCAGTTGAGCTACAGGGGACTATCAGTCCAGCCAATCCTGGTGCTGATCGCGGGACGACTCTAGCGTACTGGCAGGGTCGCCCCCAACTAGAGGCCCCGGGAGCGTCGGCGCATCGGGCGCGGCGCTTCGCCACCGGATGAGGCAGGATGGAACCAATCGCACTTCGCTTCGGAGGGACCGCTTTGATCGGGTATGTCGCCGTGTTGGGACTGGGCTACGTGTTGGGCACGAAAGCCGGACGTCGACGCTACGAGCAGATTGCCGGCACCTATCGCGCCGTGACCTCGAGTCCGATAGCCAGATCGATGATCGAAGGGGGTCGTCGCAAGATCGCGAATCGGATCTCTCCCGACACCGGATTCGTCACACTGACTGAGATCGACGGTACTGCCGTCGTCGGCCGCGTCGAGGAACTCGAGCCGGACGTCGAACCGCAGGTGAACGCCACCCGCTGACGTCTCATGCCGTGAGATCGTCGCCGCTGGCCTGTTCCAGCAGACTGCGGCGGTAGGCCTCCATCGCCACCAGGTCGCCGAACAAGGCGTGATACTCGTCGCCGTGTTCGATCGGCGACATACGCTGCAACTTCGACTTGACCTCCGCGATCTGGCGCCCCATCCACACTTCCTGCAGCCGGGCCAGCACCCCGGAGATGTAGCGCGGCAGCTGCTCGTCGTCGGCCCGGATCGTCTCGACTCCCAGTTCGCTGATCAGGCCGGCGATCTGCGCCGCGCTGGTCTGTTGGCGCACCATGTCCAGCCATTGGGCCCCGCTGACACCGATCGCGGTGCCGCCCGCCGCCTCGATCGCGGCCCGCACGGCGGCGTAAGCCGGGTGCGTGAAGCTCTCCACGGTCAGCGTGTCGAACACCGGGCCGGCCAACGCCGGATACTGCAACGCCGATTTGAGAGCCTCACGCTGGGGCCACAGCGTCGGATCGCGCGGGTCCGGACGGGCTACCGCGGGTTGCGCGGCTCCGCCCTCAGCGGGGGTCTGAGCGGGCGACGTGCGTCGAGACGGCTTGGCCGGCGCCGCGGACCGGGCGGAGCCGCCGGATTTGCGGGCTTCGCCCCGGACCCGGTCGATCACCTGCGCGACATCGTCCCAGCCGACCCAGCCGGCGAGCTGGCGCGCGTATTCGTCGCGCAACGTGGGGTCCTTGATCCGGCCCACCATCGGCACGCAGCGACGCAGCCCGGCCACCCGGCCCTCGGCACTGTCCAGGTCCATCTCGCCGAGCGCGGTGCGAATCGCGAACTCGAACAACGGGGTTCGTCGCGCTACCAGGTCGCGCAGCGCGCCGTCACCGGAGCGCAGCCGCAGATCGCAGGGGTCCATGCCGTCGGGGGCGACCGCTACGAAGGACTGCCCGGCCAGGTTCTGTTCGCCGGCGAACGCCTTGAGCGCGGCGGCCTTGCCAGCCTCGTCACCGTCGAAGACGTAGATCAGTTCCCCCCGGAAGAAACTGTCGTCCATCATCAGCCGGCGCAGCATGGCCAGATGCTCGTCGCCGAACGCGGTGCCGCACGACGCGACCGCGGTGGTGACCCCGGCCAGGTGCATGGCCATCACGTCGGTGTATCCCTCGACCACCACGGCCTGATGCCCCTTGGCGATGTCGCGCTTGGCGAGGTCGATACCGAACATCACCGAGGACTTCTTGTACAACACCGTTTCGGGGGTGTTGACGTATTTGGCTTCCATCGGGTCGTCGTCGAACAGTCGCCGCGCACCGAACCCGATCACCTCACCGGCCGACGTGCGGATGGGCCAGAGCAGGCGCCGGTGGAACCGGTCGATCGGGCCGCGACGGCCCTGCTTGGACAGTCCGGCGGCTTCCAGTTCCTTGAACTCGAACCCCTTGCGCTGCAGATGTTTCGTGAGTTTGTCCCAGCCTGACGGCGCGTAGCCGCAGCCGAACCGGCGGGCGGCCTCGGCGTCGAAACTGCGCTCGGTCAGATACTGCCGGGCCGGAGCCGCCTCGGCGGACTCCAGTTGCTCGGCGTAGAACGCGGCGGCGGCTGCGTTGGCCGCGATCAGCCTGCTGCGGCTGCCGCGGTCGCGCTGCACGCTGGTGGCCGAGCCGGTGTAGGTGATCGTGTGGCCGATCCGATCGGCCAACATTTCGACGGCTTCGACGAAATTGACGTGCTCGATCTTCTGAATGAAGGCGTACACGTCGCCGCCTTCACCGCAACCGAAGCAATGGAAGTGACCGTGGTTCGGGCGCACGTGGAACGAGGGCGACTTCTCGTTGTGGAACGGGCACAGGCCCTTCAGCGAGTCGGCGCCCGCCCGCTTGAGCTGGACGTAATCGCCGACGACGTCCTCGATCACGGCTCGTTCCCGGATCGCGGCGATGTCGCGGTCCGAAATTCTGGACCGACCGCCGGAACGGCCCGCATCCCTGGGGCCAGCCGGACTCGACACGGGCTCAGTCTAAGCCGTCGTCCCGACGGCGCGGGCACCGTTGCCGTCAGGATCGGCCGGCGTCGATGCGTTCCAGTCGTCCCTCGGTGTAGGAGGCCATCTGGTCGACGACGACCCGCAGGCGAGCACCGTCTCCGGAGGCGGCGTTGAAGGCTGCGGCAAACATCGGGTCGAGGGTCTGCGGCGCCCCGGCCTGCAACCACTGGGCCACCCGGTGGATACGTTCGCGTTGCCGGGCCTGCGTTTCCAAATGCCGCGGATCGGACATGATGAATTGCAGCGCAAGGATTTTCAGCACCGCGACCTCGGCGCGGACCAGATCCGGGACATGCAGGTCGGCTCGGTAACGCAGCAGCGGACCGGACCCTGCCGCCGCGCGGGTGGTGGCGATCGCGGCCGTAGCGAACCGGCCCACCAATTCGCTGGTCAACCGCTTGAGTGCCACCGCCGCCGACAACGTGGCGTCGTACTTGCCGACCGCGGCCACCACCGGCAGCCGGGACAGCCGCCGCGCGGCCTGCATCAGGTCGTCGGCATCGACCTGGGCGAACTCATTCTCGCCCAGCTTGGCCAGCGCCGCCGCCTCGTCCTCGTCGGCGAGCACACGCAGATCGATACGTTCGGAGACGACGCCGTCCTCGACGTCGTGCACCGAGTAGGCGACGTCGTCGGCCCAGTCCATGACCTGCGCCTCCAGGCACGTGCGACGATCCGGCGCACCCGCCCGTGCCCAGGCCGCCGCTTCGCGGTCTTCGTCGTAGAAGCCGTACTTGCGCTCGTTGTCACCGCGTCCCCACGGATACTTGGTGACCGCGTCCAGCGCCGCGCGGGTCAGGTTCAATCCTGCGCTACGCCCTTGCCCGTCAAGCACTTTGGGCTCCAGGCTGGTCAGGATACGGAAGTTCTGGGCGTTGCCCTCGAAACCGCCGTAGTCGGCGGCCACCTCGTCGAGCGCCCGCTCTCCGTTGTGCCCGTAGGGCGGGTGGCCGATGTCATGTGCCAGGCCGGCCAGCTCGACGAGATCGAGATCGCAGCCCAGCCCGATGGCCATCCCCCGACCGATCTGCGCCACCTCGAGCGAATGGGTAAGACGGGTGCGCGGAGTGTCGCCTTCCCGCGGACCCACGACCTGGGTCTTGTCGGCCAACCGGCGTAGCGCCGCGCTGTGCAGCACCCGAGCCCGGTCGCGGGCGAAGTCGGTGCGGTGCTGACCCTCGGTGCCCGGCAGACCCGCACTCTTCGGCGCTTCGAGTACCCGCCGTTCGCGGTCGAAGTCGTCATAGAGGTCGGGCTGATCGGTGCTCACCGATCCACAGTCTGCCAGGGCCGATTCGCCTGGGTGACAATCGACGTCCCGCCGCGAAGGGAGACGACGTCTGCCGATTGAGGCCCCACCGGCCTGGGTACCACGTGCTGAACTGGGTCGGATCCAGATTGCGAAACAGCCGTGGGATGGACGACAGCGTCCACCCGCTTGCTGTTCTGGAGGTTTCAGAGGGGATCAGAGATATGAACGTGCGCAACAGACGTTGGATGCGTCGACTGTCGAGCGCGGCGGCGGTGGCCGCGGCACTACCGGGGCTGCTGGGAGTTGTCGGGGCCGAGCCGGCGGCGCGGGCCGCGGCGCCGGAGTTTCTGCAGGTCCCGTCGGCGGCGATGGGCCGCGACGTGACGGTGGAGTTTCAGCAGGGCGGGGCGCCGGCGGTCTATCTGCTCGACGGCCTGCGCGCCCGCGACGACCGCAACGGCTGGGATATCGAAACCAACGCCTTCGACGAATACAAGGGCTCGGGCATTTCGGTGGTCATGCCGGTCGGCGGACGGTCCAGTTTCTACGCCGACTGGTACGGGTCGGCAAACGGTGCCACCTACAAATGGGAGACATTCCTGACCAGTGAGTTGCCGGCCTATCTGGCGGGCAAGGGCGTCCGTAGCACCCGCAATGCCGTCGTCGGCGTTTCGATGTCCGGGTCGTCGGCGTTGATCTTGGCGGCCTATCACCCGGGGCAATTCGCTTATGCCAGTGCGTTGTCGGCATACCTCACGCCGTCCAGCGGTAACGGGCCGACGTTGATCAAGCTCGCGATGAACGACGAGGGCGGCTTCAATCCCGAGGACATGTGGGGGCCGTCGGGCGGGGCGGGTTGGCAACGCCACGATCCCACCGTGCAAGCCGGACGGCTCGCCGGTAACAACACCCGCCTGTGGGTTTACAGCGGCAATGGGAAGCCGTCGGAGTTGGGACAGGGCAGTATTCCGGGCACCGTGATCGAGCAGGTTGTGCTGCAGAGCAACGTCGACTTCAAGAACGCCTACACGGCTGCGGGTGGCCACAACGCCACGTTCAACATCGACGGCAGCGGCGTGCACAGTTGGGGATATTGGAACGCGCAGCTGGTGGCCATGAAAGCCGACATGCAGCGCACGCTGGGCGCTTCGGGGGGCGGACAGGCGTGACATTTCGGCGGGCAAGGACCGCAATCGCCAAGCACAACGTCACCGACGTTTAATTAGCGATATGCGCATCGCTCGCCTACTCGGCGTGATCCTGACGATCCTGGCAGTCGGCGGCGGGGTACTGCTACAGGCACCCCCCGCCGCCGCCCAGCCGCCGTTCCGACTGCCCGGCTACATCACCGACAAAGCCAACGCGCTCTCGGAGTCGGGTCGGGCCATGGTGACCTCGGCCACGATCAAGCTCTACGGGGACCGGCAGATCCGCTTGTGGGTCGTCTACGTCGACACGTTCTCCGGGCAGAGCGCGCAGAGCTGGGCCGAGCAAACCCGGCGGGCCAGCGATCTGCAGAGCAGCCAGGCGCTGCTGGCCGTGGCCACCACCGACCGCGCCTACGCCTTCCTGGTTGGCAACGCCGTGCCGGGTGTGAACGCGCGGCAGGTGGACGACTTGCGACGCAACCAGATCGAGCCCGCGCTGGCCAGAGGCGACTGGAGCGGCGCCGCCGTCGCCGCCGCCAACGGACTCAATGTGACGCCGAGCTCGACGGGCTGGGTGGTGCTGCTCGCCTTCCTCGCGGCTCTTGCGCTGGCCGTGCTGATCCTGTTGTGGGTGATGCGCCGGCGTGGCCGGCGGCGACGGGCCGACGCCTTGGCCGCGGCCCGACGGGTGGACCCCACCGATGCGACCGCTCTGGCCACGGTGCCGTTGGACATCCTCGACGAGCTGTCCCGGTCGAAGGTGGTGGAAGTCGACAACGCGGTGCGCACCAGCGCCAACGAACTCGCGCTGGCCATCGAAGAATTCGGCGAACAGCGGACCGCGCCGTTCACGCAAGCCTTGAACAACGCCAAAGCCGCACTGGCGCAGGCGTTCACGGTGCGTCATCAACTCGACGACAGCATCCCGGAAACCCCTGCGCAGCGCCGTGAACTGCTCACGCGCGTGATCGTCTCGGCCGCCAATGCCGACCGCGAGCTGGAATCTCAGACCGAAGCCTTCGAGCAACTCCGCGACCTGGTGATCAACGCGGCGTCCAGACTCGACGCCATGACGCAGCGATACGTCGAACTCACCACCCGTGTCGAGCCCGCGGCTCAACATCTGGTCGAGTTGCACCGGGAATTCGGTGCCACGGCGCTGGCTTCGGTCTCGGCCAACGTCGGAACCGCCAAGGAGCGCTTGGAGTTCGCCGACCGCAACATCGCCATCGCCCGCGAACTGGCCGGCCACGCGGTGAGCGGACAGCAGACGCGACTGGTGGACTCGGTGCGCGCCGCCGAAGCCGCGCTGGGACAAGCGCGCTCGCTGCTCGACGCGGTGGACAGCGCCGCCGACGACATCCGGCATGCCGTCCAGAATCTGCCGTCGGTGGTGGCCGACATCCAGACCGGCATCAAGCGGGCCAACGAGCAACTGCAGAAGTCGCAGCGCAACTCCTCGGCGCATACCAGCGAACTGATCGCCGCTCGCGATGCGGCGGCCCGCGCGCTGGACAGCTCGGGCGGTTCCCGGGGCACCGCCGATCCGTTGAGCGCGTTCGCGCAACTGAGTAAGGCAGACGCCGAACTCGACCGGATGGTGGCCACGGTGGCTCAAGAACAAGCCAACGCCGAGCGGCTCAGGCGCTCGCTCGAGCAGGCCATGTTCACTGCGGAGTCGCGAGTGCGCGCGGTGTCGGAATACATCGACACCCGACGTGGCAGCGTCGGCCCGGAAGCCAGGACTCGGCTTGCCGAAGCCAAGCGCCAGCTCGAAGCCGCACACGAAAGAAAGCCTTCCAGCCTCACCGACGCGATCGCCTACGCCAACGGGGCGTCGACACTGGCGGCCCAGGCGCAGTCGCTGGCCAACGCCGACGTGCAGTCGGCACAGCGCGCCTACATGCGGCGCACGGACAGCGACACCGGCGCCATCCTCGGTGGCATCATCATCGGCGACCTGCTCAGCGGCGGCCTGCGGGGCGGATTCGGTGGCTGGAGCCCGACCTCGTTCGGAGGGTCGAGGTCCTCGGGAGGCACATCCGGCGGCGGCTTCATGGGCGGCGGCGGCCGGTTCTGAAAGAACCCAAAAACTACGCACGCCCACTCACGGTGCATACCGCAAGTAGACGTGCGTAGTTGAGGTTCGCGGCGGACGCACCGACTAGCGGTGCGCCGCCGCAGAACCGGGTACTTCTCTCAGGCCCAGCTGGACCCGACGGCGCTGTCGGTCTGCGCCATGTTCTGACCGGCGCTCTGGACCTTCTGGCCGTGGGCGTTGGCCTGCTCGTAGATCACCTGGAAGTTGCGGCCCAGCTGGGCGATGAACTCCTGGCAAGCCACCGAACCGGCGCCGCCCCAGAAGTCACCGGCAGCCAGCACATCGCGAACGATGGCCTGGTGCTCGGCCTCCAGGTTGGCGGCCTGGGCGCGAATCAGCGCGCCGTGCGCGTCGACGTCGCCGAACTGGTAATTAATGGTCATGTCTATTGTCCTCCTGGATTAGAAGCTGATGGGCTGGACTAGCTGGACAGGATCTGCTGCGACGCCTGCTCTTGCTGCTCGTAGTTGTTGGCGTCACGGATCAGACCATCGCGCACCCCGTGCAGCATGTTCACGATGTTGCGGAACGCGGTGTTCATCTGGCCCATGGTGTCCAGCGAGGTGGCCGAAGCCAGACCGCTCCAACCCGCGCCCGAGATGTTCTGCGAGGACGCCCACATACGACGGGCCTCGTCCTCGACGGTCTGCGCGTGGGTCTCGAAACGGCCCGCCATGGCACGCATTGCGTGCGGGTCGGTCATAAAGCGAGTTGCCACTTTAATTCTCCTTAGCTTGTGGATGTGTTACTTGGAATTTCAACCAGTTTTGATTGATGTGATCACTGCCTCCGGGAAGTCCCGAAGCCGTCAATCACCCGTAGACAACGACAGTCTTGACCCTTTCTCTCACCCGGCTGCCGGCGAATGCGGGACCACGCTGCTACCGCGCGGCATCTCGAAACGGGGTTCGGCGTTCTCCGCCTCCCACTGTTTCCACTCTGCCCACTCATCCCACTCGTCGTTGCCAGGTTCGATCGGTTCCGGATCGACCGCACCAGGCACTACGACGACTTCTTCGACACCTGCTTCGGACTCCTTCGACCAGTGGTCGTAGTCGTCCGGCGGAACAGCCGTACCCCAGCTGAGCGGAACTGACAATCCGCCGAGCATGCCCGACTCGCCCCGTTTCGCTGCCACCGAATCGGGCGGCAAGGGTGGACCAAGAGGCAGAAGCACGCTGTCCCCTTCCCAGTGTCGATGTCAACACACCTTGCTCAATGGCAAGCACAAACCACCGAGCATTCAAAGCTTAAGGCAATCCGCGCCGCGATATCTCCTCTTTCCCGGATTTATTTCCCCGCGCAACCCGCCGTCCAGCACCTGTGCGTATCCGATCAGGTCCGACGATCCCGATGGGCTGCCGCTGCGGCCGGCGACCGGTTCGCATCTGTGCGATCCGAACCCGCACAGTCCCGGCAAAACCGTTGGCCGCCAGTATGCTTCGCATTACCTCCCCGGTACCGGGACGGCAACATCGCCGCTGCGAAGCGCGGCTTCTCGGAGTCGAAATCGCTCTGCGCGGATGATCGACGGCGGGATCGGATGGATTCATCTTCGGTACCGGGATGCGCAACCGTTCGCCGCCTGCACGGTTGCCGACGATTTCGCAGAAAATTTATTCGATCCCACATTTTTGATCGATCCCTCAGAAAGCCCGTTCGATTTGCCCTCGACGCGTCGCTGACGACGGATCATGCGCGGTCAGGGCCAAATTACTCGGCATCGATCAGACCTGTGCAGTCTTATCGACGCGCCAGAATCGGCCGGGGTCGCGGCTATCGCCGTATGGGGGCAAAAACGGTGCCTCTCAATGGGTTCCGCAACCCGCAGCAACCGTTGTAGCGTCCGTTGCCATGTGGTGCACGGTGCTGGTGTTAGCTCTTGTGGCGACCGCCGACCCGGTACGGCTCGGCGTCAGCGCTGTCCTGTCGTCGCGTTCTCGGGCGCTTGGCCCGCTGCTCGCATTCTGGCTCGGCGGCATGGCGACAAGTGTCGCCCTCGCCGCGGGAGTGCTCTACGGCATGCGCGACAGCACCATTGCCGTGGTCGGCCGGATGCAACACGCCACTGCCACCGCCACCGCCGGCCGGATTCAGCTAGCGATGGGCATGCTGGCCCTGCTGATCGCAGCGGTCGCGGTCGGCATGTCGCGGCGAGGACGACAAGGTGGGACCGTGATCGGCTCGTCGCGACTGTCGGCCTTGTCGAGCCGCGCGCATTGCGCACTGCGGGCCCGCCCGCTCAGCGTGGCGTTCGCTCTCGGCGCGGGCATGTTGATCGACTTTCGGTTCATGGCGGCGCTCACCGCGATCGTGGCCTCGGGAGCGGCGGCAAGCACCCAGACAATTGCCGCCGGGGCATACACCCTGATCGCCTTGGCATTTGTGGAGGTCCCGCTTATCAGTCGACTGGCGGCCCCGGCCCGCACCGACCACGTGATAGCAGCGGTGCAGCAGTGGGCGCAAGCTCGACGGCAACAGATGTTCGCCGTCGTCGTCACCCTGCTCGGCGCATTCCTGGTGAGCCGCGGACTCGGGCAACTCTAGCGGCCGCTCAATCCTGTTGCACCGCAACAAGTCACGACATGGCAAAGGCGCGGGCGACGGGGACCCCCCAAGCGCCGCCCGCGCCTTTGACGGCCAATTATCCGACGCCGGTGCGCGGGATCACGCTCGGCCGGTTCTGCACCACATGCGGACTCGCGCCACCGCGGCCCATCATGCCGCCAGGCATACCCTGGGCGCCGCCACCCATGCCCATCGGCATCGGCATCATCGGCATGCCGCCACCCGCACCAGCGGCGCCGGCGGCTTGGGCCATCTCCGCGGCGTTGACGCCCAGTCCCGACATCGCCGAGCTGGCCATCGCCTTGGGCACCGAGCCCTGCCAGGTCGGCGGCACCGACATCGCACCCACCAGTCGTGCGTTGCCGAGGCCGGCCGCCATCCCGGCACCCAGACCGGCTCCGCCGCCACCGATGCCCTTCATCGGATTGATGTCACCGGCCAACGCCGGCATGCCGGCCAAGTCCGCCGCGGTGGTGGCACCCGCCAGTCCGGCAGTTCCGGCTCCGGCGGTCTGCCCCAGCTGCATCATCGGACCGATCAACATGCTGGCCGGCATCGCGCCCGCCGAGAACATCGACATCGCCATGTCCACTGGCACCGCGGCAGCCGCCGACTGCGCCCCGGCAACCAGCGCGGGCGCCGCCGCGGTGACACCGGAAGCAACCGGGGCAAGGGCAGCCGTGGCCTGCGTCGCCAGTCCGGCAGCCCCCGCGTTGACGGTTGCGGCCAGTCCGGCCAGGTCGAGCGGCGGCGTAGTGAACGGAATCAAGCTCGCAGCCACCGCCGTCGCACCGGACTGATAACCCAACATCGCGGCCACATCCTGGGCCCACATCTCCACATAATCGAACTCGTTGGCAAAAATCGCCGGAGTATTCAACCCCAAGAAATTCGTCGCGATCAACGTCATCAACGACACCCGATTGGCCTCCACCACCGCCGGATGCACCGTGGCCGTCAACGCCCCCTCAAACGACGACGCCGCCGCACGCGCCTGACCCGCCGCCGACTCAGCCTGCGCCGCCGCAGCCCCCAACCACCCCACATACGGAGTCGCCGCAGCCGCCATCGACGCCGACGCCGGACCCGCCCACGGCCCGCTGGCCAAACCCACAATCACCGCGTTGAACGACTCCGCCGACGCCGCCAAATCAGCGGCCAAACTCTCCCAAGCCGCCGCCGCCACATGCAACGGACCCGACCCAGCCCCAGCGAAAATCCGCGCCGAATTGATCTCCGGCGGCAACCACGCAAAATCCAAGAACATCGCAACCCCAACCCAGCCAGCCGCGCCAACGGCTCCAACTCTTGGTGGCGTCCGTCACACAGGACAGTCCATGCCGCATCGTAAAACAAATCCGACCGAAAGTCTGCGCCTTCACCGACATTCGAGGGAATTGGGCCATCGGTCCGCCCCATCCTGTGCGGGGCCGGACAGCTGTCCAGCGAGATGTCGACGAATTAGACTTTCGAATTGCCGGGCGTCGAATCGGAGTAATCGGCCGCTTTTCTGATTCGTTTGGCGGACGGTTTACGCCACCAGAATATGAGGGCGCGAGACGACACCGTCGCAACCCTCGTTCCGCAGTTCACCCGTGCGGGTCTTCTGCTGCCGCAATGCGCATCCCGAGGATTCTCCCACCACCGCGTCGCGACCGCGACATCACCGAATCCATGGCGGCACCGACGTTTCCGCCCATAGACGACGCCGCGACGACCTGTCTCGTCGCCGGCCGCACCCGACGTCGCCGCGGCAGATAAATTTTCGGCAAATCTGAACTCATCAGCCAACGCCGGTCACGCCTAGCCGGCCCCATGGGCGCAAAAAATGTCTGCCACGAAACGGCTCCGCACGACATTTGAAAAGTCAGTTCGAATGGACTTCGTCTGACGAGATATCCCCGAGCGTGCGGATAAACCGCCGAATTACGCTGAAAAAGGCGAAACAAGATCGGCTTTATCCACTGCGCACGCCCGCGAGATCAGCTGCCCCTCAAGCGCACGGCAAGGTAGTCGGCCACCTTGTCGATCGCGACGCGCTCCTGCGTCATGGCGTCGCGCTCGCGCACCGTGACCGCGTCGTCTTCGAGTGAGTCGAAGTCGATCGTCACGCAATACGGCGTGCCGATCTCGTCCTGGCGACGGTAGCGCCGGCCGATCGCACCGGCGTCGTCGAACTCGATGTTCCAGGACTTGCGCAGCTCGGCGGCAAGGTCGCGGGCCTTCGGGCTCAGATCGGCGTGCCGCGACAGCGGCAACACCGCCGCTTTGACCGGAGCCAATCGCTGATCCAGTCGCAGCACCGTGCGCTTGTCCACCCCGCCCTTGGCGTTGGGCGCCTCGTCCTCGTGGTACGCGTCGACCAGGAAGGCCATGAACGACCGCGTCAGCCCGGCGGCAGGTTCGATCACGTAGGGCACGTAGCGGGTGTCGGTGGCCTGGTCGTAGTAGGACAGTTCGGTTCCGGAATGCTTCGAGTGCGTCGACAAGTCGAAGTCGGTGCGGTTGGCGATGCCTTCCAGCTCGCCCCACGGATTACCGGCGAACCCGAACTTGTACTCGATGTCGGTGGTGCCGTCGGAGTAGTGCGACAGCTTTTCCCTCGGGTGTTCGAACAGCCGCAGGTTCTCCGGGTCGATGCCGAGGTCGATGTACCACTGGCGCCGGGTGTCGATCCAATACTGGTGCCACTCCTTGGCCGTCGAAGGCTCGACGAAGAACTCCATCTCCATCTGTTCGAACTCGCGGGTCCGGAAGATGAAGTTGCCCGGGGTGATCTCGTTGCGGAAACTCTTGCCGATCTGCCCGATACCGAACGGGGGCTTGCGGCGAGCGGTGGTCACCACGTTGGCGAAGTTGACGAAGATCCCTTGCGCGGTCTCCGGACGCAGATAGTGCAGGCCTTCTTCGGTCTCGATGGGCCCGAGGTAGGTCTTGAGCATCATGTTGAACTCGCGCGGCTCGGTCCACCGGCCCGGCTCACCGGTTTCCGGGTCCCGAATGTCGGCCAGCCCGTTGGGCGGCGGGTGCCCGTGTTTGGCCTCGTAGGCCTCGATGAGATGGTCAGCGCGATAACGCTTGTGGGTGATCAGCGATTCGACCAGCGGGTCGTGGAAGACCTCGACGTGACCGGAGGCGACCCATACTTCGCGCGGCAAGATGATCGACGAATCCAGGCCGACGACGTCGTCGCGACCGGTGACCACCGCACGCCACCACTGCCGTTTGATGTTCTCCTTGAGTTCGACCCCCAGCGGGCCGTAGTCCCACGCCGACTTCGTGCCGCCGTAGATTTCGCCGGACGGGAAGACGAAGCCGCGTCGTTTGGCCAGGTTGACCACGGTGTCGATGACAGACGCCACGGGGCGTGCGCTCCCTTCGGAGGATCTGGCAGACGCGGGCAACGGCAAGCGCCGCCCGCAAAACATCAGTCATGGTAGCGACCACCGTCCCGGTCTTTGACATGCATCATCATGCATGTGACAGTGGAGGGCAGTCGCGGGCTGCAGCCGACGGTGGTTCTCCGGCGAGTCTCAAGCTGTTTCGAATGCTCGGTACTTCAAGAGGTGGTGACTCCATACGGTGACGTCGCCCCGGACACATTCCGCTCCTGCCGCCGACGACGACGTGGTCGGTCCGCACGAGCACGGTGCTGACCGGTTCGAGGAACATCCCTCCTATCCGACGCCACCGTCGCGGGACATCCTCGATGCCGCCGGCGAATTGCTGCGCGCCCTGGCCGCCCCGGTGCGGATCGCCATCGTGTTGCAGTTGCGCGAATCTCAGCGCTGCGTCCACGAATTGGTCGACGCGCTGGGTGTTCCGCAACCATTGGTGAGTCAGCATCTGAAGATCCTCAAGGCCGCTGGGGTGGTGTCCGGGGAACGGTCCGGCCGCGAAGTGCTCTACCGGCTGGCCGACCATCACCTGGCGCACATCGTCATCGACGCGGTTGCCCATGCCAGCGAGGACGTGACATGAGCGAAACCGCAGGAAGCGTTCGCTCCACCCGGCAACGGGCGGCCATCTCGACGCTGTTGGAGACGCTGGACGAGTTCCGCTCGGCTCAGGAACTGCACGACGAACTGCGCCGGCGCGGCGAGAACATCGGCCTGACCACCGTTTATCGGACGCTGCAGTCGATGGCGGCCGCAGGCCTGGTCGACTCGCTGCGCACCGACACCGGAGAAGCGGTCTACCGCAGATGCTCGGATCACCATCACCACCACTTGGTGTGCCGCAGCTGCGGCTCGGCCATCGAGGTCGGCGACCACGAGGTCGAGGCCTGGGCGGCCGAAGTGGCCACCAAACACGGCTACTCCGACGTCAGCCACACCATCGAGATCTTCGGCACCTGCTCGGATTGCCGCTGAGCCCTGGCCGCCGAGTGTGCGGCCGGCCGCACACTGGTCGCGCTCAGGCGGTCAGTTCGGCGCGGATGCGGGCACCGCTATCCAGCACCAACAGGATCAACGTGCGCAGTGCGTCGTCGGTGAGCCCGCCGCCGGGAAAGTTGTACCGCAGCAAGACGTCCGCCGTCTTGGCGCTCTTGGACCCCTTCTCGAGCAGAGTCACCGACCCGAAGTTCGAGTCCCGGCCGTGCCTGGCCACCTGGTCGCTGATCTTCTTCGACAGCGGCAGGTCCCAGGCCAATACCTGGGTCAACGACACCAGGTCGAGGTCCTCGGCGATGGTCACCACCCGCAACGACGCGAACGTGCCGTTGTGCCGTACGGTCAGCGCCCCGTCGGATTCCGCGTCGACGGCCAGCACCTCTCCGAGCATCGCCATGAGTCGCTCTTGCAGTGCCGGCACTAGGCGCTCCCGAACCGGCGGTTGCGCGAGGCGTATTCCTCGCAGGCCGCCCACAGATCGCGACGGTCGTAGTCGGGCCAGAGCTTGTCCTGAAAGATGAATTCGGCGTAGGCCGCCTGCCACAGCATGAAGTTGCTGGACCGTTGCTCCCCCGAGGTGCGCAGGAACAGGTCGACGTCGGGGATGTCAGGACGCTGCATGTACCGCGCGACGGTGGATTCGGTGATGCGATCGGGGTTGAGTCTGCCGGCCGCGGCCTGCTCGGCGATCCGTCTGGTGGCTTCGGCGATCTCGGCGCGGCCACCGTAGTTGACGCAGTAGTTGATGGTGATGACGTCGTTGTTCTTCGTCACTTCCTCGGCGATCGCGAGTTCGTTGATCACGCTGCGCCACAGGCGCGGCCGGGAACCCACCCAGCGAATTCGCACGCCCATCTCGTTGAGGATCTCCCGGCGACGTCGTACCACGTCGCGGTTGAAGCCCATGAGAAAGCGGACCTCCTCGGGCGAACGCTTCCAGTTCTCCGTGGAGAACGCGTAGAGACTGAGCCATTTGATACCGAGTTCGACTGCGCCGCAAGCGATGTCGATCACCACCGCTTCGCCCATCTTGTGGCCCTCGGTACGACTCAAGCCACGCTGGGTAGCCCAGCGGCCGTTGCCGTCCATCACGATGGCGACGTGGTTGGGCAGCTGGTCGGCCGGGATCCGGGGTGCAACCGCCTTCGACGTGTGTTGCGGCGGACGACGCGGTCCCCCGTCGGGCGACGGCGGCAACTGCGGGAAGACGACCGGCCACGTCGAGGTGTCGGGAAAGGTCGGGTAATCCTCGGGCGCCGGGGGCAGTTGCGGAAAGTCGGCGAACTTCAGCTTTCGCTCGGCCCTGTTAGCCACACTCGACATCCTGCCCGATCGGTTCGGGGCGACGGTCGGCGATGGTGCGATTGACGGAGACCCGCTCCACCAGCGGCAGCGTCTTGAGCTGGCGCTCCAAGTGCCATTGCAGGTGCGCGGCTACCAGTCCGCTGACGTAGCTGCGGTGTGCTTGCGGCGCGGCCTCGGCACTCTCCCAATCACCGTCGTGCAGGGCGGACATGAGGTCCACCACGCCCAGCGGCGGAGTGGTCGCGCCGGCCGGACGGCAGTGCGTGCAGACGCTGCCTCCGGCTGCGATGTGAAACGCCCGATGCGGACCCGGGGTGGCGCAGCGGGCGCATTCGGTCAGCGCCGGCGCCCATCCGGCAGTAGCCATGGCGCGTAACAGGTAGGCGTCCAGCAGCAGATCCCGGGACCGGCGCCCATCCGCCACCGCCCGGAGCGCGCTGACGGTGAGTCGGTGCAGCGCCGGGGCGGGCGCCCGTTCTTCCCCGGCGAGACGTTCGGCGGTTTCCAGCATCGCGCAAGCGCAGGTGTAGCGGCCGTAGTCGCTGACGATGTCGGTGGCGAACGCGTCGATCGAAACGACCTGGGTGACAATGTCGAGGTTGCGGCCCGGGTGCAGTTGCGCGTCGATGTGCGCGAACGGTTCCAACCGGGCACCGAATTTGCTGCGGGTGCGGCGCACGCCCTTGGCCACCGCCCGAACCAACCCGTGATCGCGGGTCAGCAAGGTGACGATCCGGTCGGCTTCGCCGAGCTTGTGCTGACGCAGCACAACAGCCCGGTCTCGATACAGCCGCATCCCGCTGATCTTAGTGGCGACCCGCTGCGCCCGGCTCCGCCGCGCTGGCGATCGCCACGAACCTTTTAGTGGCGACCCGTCCCCCGCAAGCGGGAGGTGCCCCCAGCGCCCGGCTCCGCCGCGCTGGCGATCGCCACGTAGTTTTGCACCCCACCGCGACATTGCGGGTATCCGCGCCGATAGTCTCGTACCCCGTGGTTGGCGCTTCCGAGTCCGGTTCCGGGGCCGTGTCCGGCTCCGGCTACCAGCGCTTGCCCACGTTAACCGACCTGTTGTACCAGCTGGCCACCCGCAAGGTCACCGCCGCCGAACTGGCCCGCCGATCGCTGCATGCCATCGATGTGAGCCAGTCCACATTGAACGCGTTCCGGGTCGTGCTGACCGAGTCGGCGCTGGCCGACGCCGCTGCCGCCGACCGGCGCCGCGCTGCCGGTGACACGGCGCCGCTGCTGGGCATCCCGATCGCGATCAAAGACGACGTCGACGTTGCTGGCGTGCCGACCCGCTACGGCACCGACGGGTATGTCCGGCCGGCGACCCAGGACAGCGAGGTGGTCCGCCGGCTCAAGGCGGCCGGTGCGGTGATCGTCGGCAAGACCAACACTTGCGAACTGGGCCAGTGGCCGTTCACCAGCGGGCCCGGGTTCGGGCACACCCGAAATCCCTGGGCTCGCCGGCACACCCCGGGCGGGTCGTCGGGCGGCAGCGCCGCCGCGGTGGCCGCGGGCCTGGTGACCGCCGCGATCGGTTCCGACGGCGCGGGCAGTGTCCGCATCCCGGCGGCCTGGACGCATCTGGTGGGCATCAAGCCCCAACGTGGCCGCATCTCCACCTGGCCGGAGCCGGAATCGTTCAACGGCATCACCGTCAACGGCGTGCTGGCGCGGACGGTGGCCGACGCCGCGCTGGTGCTGGACGCGGCGTCCGGCAACGTCGAGGGCGATCTGCACAAGCCCGAACCGTTGACCGCCTCCGACTACGTCGGCATCGCCCCCGGCGAACTCAAGGTCGCCTTGTCGACCGGGTTTCCGTACACGTTCTTCCGGGCCAAGCTGCATCCGGAGATCCTGGCCGCCACTTTGAAGGTCGGCGAGCAGCTCGAACTGCTCGGTCACAAGGTGGTCAAGGGAAACCCCGACTATGGGCTGCGGTTGTCGTGGGACTTTCTGGCCCGGTCCACCTCCGCGCTGTGGGAGTGGCAGGAGCGCCTCGGCGACGGTATCGAGTGGGATCCCCGCACGCTGTCCAACATGCGCACCGGCCACATGCTCTCGCAGGCGACCCTGCGCAGCGCGCGCCGTCACGAGATCGCCGACCAACGCCGGGTCGGATCGATCTTCAACATCGTCGACGTGGTGCTGGCGCCGACCACTGCCCAGCCGCCACCGCAGGCGCGCGCCTTCGACCGGTTGAGCGGCCTGGCCACCGACCGCGCCATCATCGCCGCGTGCCCGTACACGTGGCCGTGGAACGTACTCGGGTGGCCGTCCATCAACGTGCCGGCCGGTTTCACCTCCGACGGGTTGCCGATCGGGGTGCAGCTGATGGGGCCGGCCAACAGTGAAGGCATGCTGATCTCGTTGGCCGCCGAATTGGAGGCGGTCAGCGGCTGGGCGTCCAAACAGCCCGAAGTGTGGTGGAACACCGGCAACAACACGCCACCCATGCACGGTGTGCCGCCGCCTCGACGTTGAAAACTGGTATGACGCATCGGGTTTGACTCACGCCTGAGCGTTATCTGCAGTTTGGCGAAAGGTGTTGCGATAGCTCTGCGGTGTCACTCCCGTGAGTCGGCGGAACTGCTCACGGAAGTTGGTCGTCGACGCGAAACCGACTCGGCGCGAGATGGTTTCGATTCCGTCGTCGGTGGCCTCGAGTAGTTCCTGGGCGTGCCGGATGCGCACCCCGTTGACCCATTGCAATGGCGTCTGTCCGGTCTCTCGCTTGAATCCGCGGTTCAACGTCCGCACGCTGGTGGATGCCTGGCGTGCGATGTCGGCAAGGGTCAGCGGCAGGTGCGCGCTGGTTTCGATCCAGGCCAGTACCGCGTCCAGTTCGGTGTTGACCACACGACGGTTGCGGACGATGAATTGGGCCTGGCCCCCGCTGCGGTGCAGTGGGGCCACAGCCAGGCGTGCGGCGTCGGCGGCCACCGCCGAACCGTAGTCTCGGGCGACCATGTGCAGGCACAAGTCCAATCCGGCTGACGCTCCGGCGGAGGTCAGGATCTGGCCCTCGTCGACGTAGAGCGCATCGGGATCGAGCCGCACGGCCGGATACCTGGCGGCAAAGATTTCCGCCGCGACCCAATGGGTGGTCGCACGCTTGCCGTCGAGCACCCCGGTGGCGGCCAGGGTGAACGCGCCGGTGCATATCGACGCTATCCGAATTCCTTTGTCGTGGGCCGCCTTTAGTGCCACCACCACATCGTCCCGCACGGGTGTGGTCACGTCGTTGCGTCCCGGCACGATGATGGTGTCGGCATCGCAAAGCTCGTCCAGCCCGAAATCGGTGGTGATGCCGACGGGTCCGGCGCAGACCACGGGCGCACATCCGCACACCCGGACGCGGTAGCCCGGCGTGTCGTCGGCCAGTCGGACGCGGCCGAACGTCTCGATCGCGATGGCCATATCGAACGCGATGACATCTGGCTCAGCCAAGACCGCCACTTTGTGCATGGCTTGGCAATATACCGATGCAGGATGGCAATCAGGCCACTGGTGAGAAGTGACGGCGCCGCCCACGATGAGTGGCATGCATGCGCAACTAGTGCTCTACGACGGGTTCGACCCGCTCGATGTGATCGCGCCGTTCGAAGTGCTCGCTGCCGGAAGCGAATTCGTGGGAGGCGAGTTGGAGGTGTCACTGGTGTCGGCGGAGGGCGCCCGCGACGTGACCAGTGGGACCCGCGGCCTGACGCTGGCGGCGACGGCCGCGCTCGATCCGACCCGCAGCGGCTGCGTGCTGCTGCCCGGGGCGAGCGGACCGGTCGGCGGCGACCCCGACGACGGCGTCGAAACCATACCGGTGTTGCTGGCCCGGGCGGCGCAGACGAAGCTGACTCCGTTGCTGGAGCAGGCATTCGGCAATCCGGAGATCACCGTGACGGCGGTGTGCGGTGGTTCGGTGATCCTGGCGATGGCGGGTCTGATCGAGGGGCGCCACGCAGTCACCCATCACCTGGGGCTGGGCCTGCTGGACGCCGCTGGGGTAAACGCGGTGCCCGCCCGGGTGGTCGACGACGGCGACCTGGTCACCGCGGGCGGGGTGACGTCCGGGTTGGACCTGGCGCTGCACCTGCTGGACCGGTGGTACGGCCCCCGCGTCGCGCACGCCGTCGAGCAGCTCTTCGAATACGAACGCCGGGGCGTGGTGTGGCGCAACGCCGGCCGGGAACCGGTGGAGGTGTGAGTTGAGATCTGGATCGAGCTTTGCAGGCGACTGGGACGTGCGGATCAAGACCCCGATCGGCACTCTCGCGGTGCAATATCTCTTCACCCAAGGACCGGATGGCTGGTCCGGCACCGCCACCTACCAGGACGAAACGGTTGACCTACAAGGCGTTTCGAGTAGCCCGGCATCCGGCGGGACACGGGTGACCTGGCGGCAGTCGGTGCGCAAGCCGATGCGGCTCAACCTCGATTTCGACGTCGTGTTCGACGGCGACGTGATGAGTGGACATTCCCGCGCCGGCCGGTTGCCGCGCTCGGCGGTGAACGGCACACGCCGTTAGAAGCCAAGCCGGCCAAGCTGTTTGGGGTCACGCTGCCAATTCTTGGCGACCTTTACCCGCAGGTCCAGGTACACCTTTGTGCCGAGCAGCTTTTCGATCTGGGTGCGGGCGGCAGTACCGACCTCCCGCAGCCTGGCACCGCCCTTGCCGATGACGATGCCCTTCTGGCTGTCCCGCTCGACGTAGAGCACGGCGTGCACGTCGATCAGATCGTCGCGATCATCCCGCGGTTCGACCTCCTCGATCACCACGGCCAGCGAGTGCGGCAGCTCGTCGCGGACACCCTCCAGGGCCGCCTCCCGGATGAGCTCGGCCATCAGCACCTCTTCGGGCTCGTCGGTGAGCTCACCGTCTGGGTAATAGGCCGGGCCGGGGGGCAGCGCGGCGGCCAGCACCTCGATCAACACGTCGACCTGCGCCCCGGAAACGGCTGACACCGGGACGATTTCAGCGGCGTTCGGGACGAGTTCACTGACCGCGACCAGCTGTGCGGCCACCCGGTCCCTGGGCACTTTGTCGGTCTTGGTGACGATGGCCATCAACGTCGTCTTCGGCGCGACCGAGCGGATCTGTTCGACGATCCAGCGGTCGCCGGGACCGATCGTCTCGTCGGCCGGGATGCACAACCCGATGACGTCGACCTCGGAGTAGGTGTCGCGGACCAGGTCGTTGAGGCGCTTGCCCAGCAAGGTCCGCGGCCGGTGCAGGCCCGGGGTGTCGACCAGGATGATCTGGAAGTCCTCGCGGTGCACGATCCCGCGGATGGTGTGCCGGGTGGTCTGCGGGCGCATCGAGGTGATCGCCACCTTCGCGCCGACCAGCGCATTGGTCAGCGTCGATTTTCCCGTGTTGGGGCGGCCCACCAGACATACGAAGCCGGAACGGAACTCGCTCACGGCGTCGTGGCGACGTCGGCACTGAGCCGGTCACTCATCGTCGTCCCCCTCCTCCTCGACCGGGCTCAACAGCACGGTGCCGATCCGGACCCGTCCCCGATGATCGCGGCCGCCTTCGGCGTGCATCCGCAGGCCGTGCGAGACCACTTCGGCGCCCGGCAGCGGAACACGGCCCAATTCAAGGGCCAGCAGACCGCCGACGGTGTCGACGTCGAGATCGTCGTCGAACTCGACCCCGTACAACTCACCCACGTCCTCGATGGGCAGCCGGGCCGACACCCGGAAACGGTTGTCCCCCAACTCCTCCACCGGGGCCGTCTCAGCTTCGTCGTACTCGTCGGCGATCTCACCGACGATCTCCTCCAGCACGTCCTCGATGCTGACCAGCCCGGCAATGGCACCGTACTCGTCGACCAGCAACGCCATGTGGTTGCGGTCGCGCTGCATCTCGCGCAGCAGCGCGTCCAGCGGCTTGGAGTCGGGCACGAAGACCGCCGGGCGCATCACCTGTGCCGCGGTGGTCTCGTGTCCGCGATCGGAGGCGAAGAACCGCTGTCGCACAAGGTCTTTCAGGTACACCACGCCGAGTACGTCGTCGACGTTCTCGCCGATCACCGGGATGCGGGAATGCCCGCTGCGCACCGCCAAAGCGATCGCCTGCCCTGCTGACTTCTCACCCTCGATCCACACCATCTCGGTGCGCGGCACCATCACCTCACGCGCGGGGGTGTCACCCAGCTCGAAAACCGACTCGATCATGCGGCGTTCGTCGGCGGCGACCACACCACGCTGCTGGGCCAGGTCGACGACTTCGCGCAGCTCGATCTCGGAGGCGAACGGGCCGTTGCGGAAGCCCCGGCCGGGGGTGAGCGCATTGCCCAGCAACACCAGCACCCGGCTCACCGGCATCAGCAGCCACGACATCACCTGCAGCGGAAGGGCGGTCGCCAACGCGATCGAGTAGGCGTGTTGGCGGCCGAGCGTACGTGGACCGACACCGATGACGACGAAGCTGGTGACCACCATCACGGCCGCGGCGTAGAGCAAGCCCCACTTCTGGCTCACGCTGTCCCGGAAATAGACCACCAGTAACGCGGTCGCGAAGATCTCGCAGACGATGCGCAGCAACACCACCAGGTTGATGTAACGCGGCCGGTCGGTGATGACCTTGAGCAACGATCTCGCACCCGGCCGCTCGTCGCGCACCAGTTCCTGGCTGCGGGCCAGCGACACCGTGCTGACCGCGGCGTCGAGCATCGCGAATAGCCCGCCCAGACCGATCAACACGACCGCACCGAGCAGTTGCGAGATGCTGCTCAATTCTCGAAATACCTTGACTTGTCTAGCAACCGGCGGTCTCGCTCCTGTTGCCGGTCCTGCTGGTAGGCCTGCACCTGCTCGGCCACCCACTCCTCCAGCAACCGGTCCTGCAGGGCGAACATCTCACGCTCCTCGTCCGGCTCGCCGTGGTCGTAGCCGAGCAGGTGCAGCACGCCGTGGATGGTCAGCAGCGCCAGTTCATGACCGAGGGTGTGACCCGCCGCAGCGGCCTGCACGGCGGCGAACTCCGGGCACAGCACGATGTCGCCGAGCATGGCCGGCCCGGGATCGGGGGCATCCGGGCGGCCGCCGGGTTCGAGCTCGTCCATCGGAAAGCTCATCACGTCGGTGGGTCCGGGCAGGTCCATCCAGCGCATGTGCAGGTCGGCCATCGCCGCGGTGTCCAGCAACACCATCGACAGTTCGGCGGCCGGGTTCACGTCCATCTGGGTGATGACGAACCGCGCGACGCTGACCAACTCGACTTCGGAGACGTCGATCCCCGACTCGTTGGAGACTTCGATGCTCATGAGACTTTCACGCCCTCATCATCGGCGATGACGGCTGCCGGATGCCCGCCGAGCCGCCCGGTTCATCCCGGATTCGGGGTCCTCGTAGCGCGCGTAGGCGTCGACGATCTCTCCGACCAGCCGGTGCCGGACCACGTCCTGGCTGGTCAGCTCGGCGATATGGATGTCGTCGATGTCCTCCAGAATGTCGACCGCCGCCCGCAGACCCGAGCGCGCGCCGCCGGGCAGGTCGACCTGAGTGGCGTCACCGGTGACGACGACCTTGGACCCGAAACCCAGCCGGGTGAGGAACATCTTCATCTGCTCGGCGGTGGTGTTCTGCGCCTCGTCGAGGACGATGAACGCGTCGTTGAGGGTGTTGTGGGTGAGCAGAAAGTCCTCGGTCACGTACAGCGAATCTGCGGCCGCGACCCGGATGCACACCGCTTCTTCGGTGCCGGCTGGGTCGATGCTGTCGACGAGCCGCATCGGGCGGGCGCCCCCGGTCCCGTTGTATTTCTCGGCGTTGCGTGACAGCCGGGAAGGCACGACGCCCTCGGGCAGGCGGATGTCGAGGATGTGCGCGCCGGCGCGGTGCTGCCGCCCCTTCGGCCCGGCGCTTTCGGCCGGCTTGCCGCGTTGGTAGACGACGCCGCCCAGCGACTGGACAACGAAAGTTACGTCGTCGCGCAGTCGATCAGACGGGGTAGTGAACTGAACACGGCACCATCGTCCGCCGTGGGTGACCGAGCCGCCGTCGGAGTCGAGCAGACCCTGCAGGACGGCCAACCGCGCGCCGGCCGAATTGAACAGGTAGTCCTGCGGGATGAACTTGGTGTCCGAGCGCGTCCCTGCGAGACCGAGCCGACCCCACGCGTTGGCCAACTCCGGATCCGCTGCCGAAAACGAGGGCGCCGTCGCACCGGTGAGACATCCGTCGCCGAGCAACAATCCGAGCGCGTACGGATCCAGCGGCACCGGACGAGCGTCGAAATCCACCGGCGCGCTCAATAGCGGCAACTCGTAGCGGTGGGAGTGCCCGGCGCGCAGATTGCCGATCATCTCCTTGGTCTGCAGCACCCGCGCGGGCTTGCCGCGCCGACGGTCGCTGCGGGTGTAAACCGACCAGAGGTGATCCCCCGAGGCCAGTGTGGAGGAGCCGTCCTGCGCCGATACCCGATAAATCTCTTTGAAGCCTTGCGGATAGACGCCGAGAACCTCCGTCGGCCGCCCGTCCGACCCGATGACGAAGTCCCCCACCTCCAACTCGCCGATGGGCCGAAACCCGTTCGGCGTCAACACTTTTGTGAAGACCGGCTGGGCGCGCCCGCGCATATACGCCAGCGGCGCCACCTCGATCACCCCGGCCGACATGAGCTTCGGGATCAGCTCGGGATCCATCATGTCGTAGAGCGCGTCGTACAGCGGGCGCAGATACGGGTCGATCTTCTCGCTGAGTGTGCCCGGCAGAAACCCAAGGCGCTCACCGGCTTCCACGGCGGGCCGGGTCAGGATGATGCGGGTGACCTGTTTGGTCTGCAGCGCGTGCACGGCTTTGGCCATGGCCAGGTAGGTCTTTCCGGTGCCGGCCGGGCCGATGCCGAAGACGATGGTGTTGTTGTCGATCGCGTCGACGTAATGCTTCTGGTTGAGCGTCTTGGGCCGGATCGTCTTGCCGCGCCGGGACAGGATGTCCAAGGTCAGGACCTCCGCCGGTGATTCGTTGCCGGTGCCGACCAGCATGGCCACACTGTGCCGCACCACCTCCGGCGTCAGCGCCTGCCCGCGACCCACGATCGCCACCAACTCCGACACCGCACGTTCGGCCAGCGCGACGTCGGCGGGCTCACCGGAGAAGCTGACGGTGTTGCCGCGGACATGCAGCTTGGCGCTCAGCGCGCGTTCCAGGGCGCGCAAATTCTCGTCGGCCGAGCCGAGCAGGCCCATGACGAGGTCGGGCGGAACGTCAATGCTGCTGCGCACTTGCACGTCGCTGGCAGCAGCGCGGGTCTCGCGGGGCGTCACGTGGTTTCCGTTGCCTGCTTTCCTGGCGTGTTGAATCAAACGGCATCAGTCTACCGCCGGTCGCTGACCACAACTCAGCGATTTGATGCCGGCCAGCAGGATTGCCAGCCCGCGCTCGAAATAGGCCTCCCGCTGCTGGCATCGCGAGTGGGATTCTGACGACGCCTCACCGGCGTGTCGTGTCGTCCGATTCACAGTCGGCGGAGGCGTCCCAGCGGGTGGTGAGCACCCCCAGCGCGCCCAGCGCCACCGCCGCGGCGGTCGACGTGCGTAGCACGGTCGGGCCGAGCCGGACCGCCACGGCGCCGGCGTCGACCAGCGCGGTGATCTCCTCCGGAGCGATACCGCCTTCGGGACCCACCACCAGCAGCGCCGAATTCGACTGCCGCAGTGCGATATCCGTCAGCCGCCGGGTCGCCGACTCGTGCAACGCCAGCACCGTGGCACCGTCGGCCAGTTCGTCGCGGACCCGCGCGGTCAAGGCCTTGGTGGACAGCACGCCGTCCACCGGCGGGATGTAGGCACGCCGGGACTGCCGTGCGGCCGCGCGGGCCACCGCCCGCCACCGGCGCAGGCCCTTGTCGACGCGCGCGCCTTCCCAGTTGGCGACGCACCGCGCCGCCTGCCACGCAAGGAACGCGTCGGCGCCGGCCTCGGTGGCCAGCTCGACGGCGAGTTCGGAGCGCTCGGATTTCGGCAACGCCTGGACGACCGTCACTGCGGGTGACGGGGCTGCGACCGTCCAGCGTTCCTGGACGCGCGCCCCGAGGCCGTCACGTCCGGCGTGCTCGACCCGGCAGCGGGCCAGTCCGCCGGCGCCGTCGCCGAGTACCAGTTCCTCGCCGGGCCGGATGCGCCGGACGGTGGCGGCGTGGAATCCTTCGTCACCGGTGACGAAGGCCATCGCCTCCGGTTCGGGCAACGCGTCGACGTAGAACAGCGTGGCCACCATGGGGAGCGTGAAAGACTAACGCCCGGTGAAGGTTTCGCGCAGGCGACTGAACAGGCCGCCGCCGCCGGAGTGCGTCGAGCGGACTTCCGCCACGTCGCGGCCACGGCGGTTCTTCAGCTCTCGCAACAGATCGGTGTCGTGGTTGTCCAGTCGGGTGGGGACCACGACCTCGATGTGGACGTGCAGGTCGCCGCGCGCGCTGGAGCGCAGGTGTGGCATCCCTCTCCCGCGCAGCGTGATCGTCGCGCCCGGCTGGGTGCCCGGCGGGACGACGATCTCGCTGGCGCCGTCCAGAATGGCATCCAAGGTGACCGTGACGCCCAGCGCCGCGTCGACCATGGGAACCGACACCGTGCAGTGCAGATCCTCACCCTGCCGGACGAAGATGTCGTGGGCCTGTTCGTGGACCTCCACATACAGATCACCCGCGGGCCCCCCGCCGGGACCGACCTCACCTTGCGCGGCGAGCCGGACCCGCATGCCCTCGGCGACCCCGGCCGGGATCTTGACGGTGATGTCCCGGCGCGCGCGTACCCGTCCGTCGCCCATGCACTGGTAGCAGGGGTCGGGGATGGTGACGCCCACGCCGCGGCAGGTCGGACAGGGACGCGAGGTCAGCATCTGCCCCAGCAGCGAACGCTGCACGCTCTGCACCTCGCCGCGGCCGGCGCAGGTGTCACACGGCACGGGCGCCGAATCGCCGTTGGTGCCCTTGCCCTGGCAGCGGTCGCACAGCACGGCGGTGTCGACGGTGACCTGTTTGGTGACGCCGGTGGCGCACTCCTCGAGGTCCAGGCGCATCCGCAGCAGCGAGTCCGATCCCGGACGGACCCGGCCGATCGGACCGCGGGAACCTCCGCCTCCGCCGAAGCCACTGCCCCCGAAGAACGCTTCGAACACGTCGCCCAGGCCACCGAAACCGGCGAAGCCGTTGCCGGCGCCCGCGCTTTCCAGTGGGTCTCCGCCGAGGTCGACGATCCGGCGCTTCTCCGGGTCGCTCAGCACCTCGTAGGCGGCGCTGATCTCCTGGAACTTCGCCTGCGCCGCCTGGTCGGGGTTGACGTCGGGATGCAGCTCGCGCGCCAGCTTGCGGTAGGCGCGCTTGATGTCCGCATCGCTGGCGCCCTTGCTGACTCCGAGCAACCCGTAGTAATCGCGTGCCACGTTTGACCTCTCCTATGCGGGACTAGACCGCCACGGCGGCGGCTGTCCTCGAAACCTGTTGGGGGTGCGCGATCATCGAGCACCCAGCACTTCGCCGATATACATGGCAACCGCAGCCACGCTGGCCATAGTTCCCGGATAGTCCATCCGGGTGGGCCCCAGCACCCCCATGCCGCCGTAGACGGTGTCGTGACTGCCGTAGAGAGTGGACACCATCGAGGTGCCGGCCATCTCCTGGGCTTCCGTCTCGTGACCGATGCGCACCGTCACCTTGCCGGCTTCCTGCTGCGCCGCCAACAGCCGCAACACCACGACCTGTTCCTCGAGGGCTTCCAGGATGGACCGCAGCGATCCGCCGAAGTCGGCGGAGTTGCGGGTCAGGTTGGCGGTACCGCCCAACAGCAGCCGCTCCTCGGTGTGTTCGACCAGCGATTCCAGCAACACCGTCGCCGAGCGTCCGACCGCGTCGCCCAGGCCGTCTCCGCCGTGCAGCCGGCCGGCCAGGTCGGCCACCGCGATCGAGGCGGCGGCGAGCCGCTTACCGATCAGCGCTTGCCCGAGCATCTCCCGCAGTTGGGAGAGCTGATGGTCGTCGATGACGTCACCGAGTTCGACGATGCGCTGGTCCACCCGCCCGGAATCGGTGATGACCACCATCAGCAACCGGGCCGGGGTCAGCGCGATCACTTCCAGGTGCCGGACGGTCGACGTCGACAGTGTCGGGTACTGCACCACGGCCACCTGCCGGGTGAGCTGGGCCAACAGGCGCACCGCGCGGCGCAGCACGTCGTCGAGGTCGACACCGGATTCCAGAAAGCTCTGGATGGCGCGGCGCTCGGCCGAGGACAGCGGCTTGACGTCGTCGAGGCGGTCGACGAACTCGCGGTATCCCTTCTCCGTGGGCACCCGCCCGGAGCTGGTGTGCGGCTGGGTGATGTAACCCTCGGCCTCCAGCACCGCCATGTCGTTGCGGACGGTCGCGCTGGAGACACCGAGGTTGTGCCGCTCCACCAGGGATTTCGAGCCGATCGGTTCGTGAGTGGCGACGAAGTCGGCGACGATGGCGTGCAACACCTGAAAGCGACGCTCGTCCGCGCTTCCCATCGACCGTTCACCTCCTAGAACGCGACCTGGGGACTCCCCGACCGCGTTTATTTTACGGTCTCAGCAGCGCTCATCCCGCCAACGGGCGTTCGGTGGCCGACACCTCGTCAGCGCCGCGCGGCGGTTAGCCTTTGCAGGTGATCTTCAAAGGCGTGCGCGAGGGCAAGCCGTACCCCGAACACGGGCTGTCGTACCGGGACTGGTCCCAGATACCGCCGCAGCAGATCCGCCTCGACGAGTTGGTCACCACGACCAGGGTGCTCGAACTCGACCGCCTGCTGTCCGAGGATTCGACGTTCTACGGCGACCTGTTCCCGCACGCCGTCAAGTGGCGAGGCATCGTCTATCTGGAGGACGGCCTGCACCGGGCGGTGCGGGCCGCGCTGCGTAACCGCACCGTTTTGCATGCGCGGGTCTACGACATGGATATGGCGTAGCGCGTCGGTACTCCGGGTCAGTGGGAGGCGGCCCGCAACAGTTCCATCGCCGAACCACGCGACAGCACCCAGCCGCCCTGACCGCCCTGGTTGACGAACGTCACGTTCTGGGTGACCGGCGGCGAGAGCTTGGGGCCGGAAACCGAGACATCGGCGGTGGCCGAACCGGCGCCCGCCGGCTGGATGTTGGCGATGCTGAACGACAACGGCAGCTGACCGTTCTTCTCCGCCTTCTTCAGCTGGTGGTCGGCGAGGTGCGCTTCGGTGCCGCCGATGCCGCCCTCGACCAGGTTGCCTTTGTTCGTGAACGACACACTCGGGTCGGCGAGGTTGGTCAGGATGCCGGTGAGCTGCCCAGCCGTCGGGACCGCGGTGGCCGGCGCCGGGTCCTGCGGAAGCGGCGCGCCGAAGACGACGGGTTGCACCTGGTACGGCGCCGGAGCGGTGACGGTGACACCGGCTGCGCCGACGGCGGCGACGGCCGCTGCTGCCAAGACGATGGATTTGATCCGCATGAGTGTTCTCTCCCCCTGGGTTCACGTGCGCGGTGCACGGTGTGACTGATGTGTCGGTTGTTTCACGAGTTGCGTTACAGGCTAGTGCGCGACAACGCCGAGCGGCTGTGCGCCAGCTGTGTAGCGGACATGAATAGCTGTGCCCGGTGCCACGCGTGGTCTAACCACAACGTGTGCAAGCCCACCCGTCATCCCTGAGCCAGGATCTCCTCGTCGCTCAATGCCGCCACCTCCAGATAGTGCCCCGCGATCACGGCGAGCCGCTGCGGTGTCCCGCGCTGCGCCTCGCGGTGTTCCAGTCGGTCGGCGAGACCGGCGACGGTGCGGGTGGCGAACAGGTCGCTCACCACCGCATGATCGACATCCAGCCACTCGCGTACCCGGGCGATCACTGTGGTGGCCAGCACTGAGTCGCCGCCCTGCGCGAAGAAGTCGGCGTGCACTCCGATCCGTTCCACACCGAGTACTTCGGCGACGATCTCGGCCAAAGCGGTGTCCAGGTCGTGGCGCGGAGCGCTGTCGAGGGCACCCGGCGCGGCCGCCGGCTCCAGCAGTGCCACCACCGCGCGCCGGTCCAGTTTTCCGTTGGAGGTCAACGGGATTCGCTCCAGGAACACGACTCGGGTCGGCACCATGTAACCGGGCAACAGCTCGGCGACGGCCGACGTGACAGCCTCGGTGTCGACGGGGTCGCCGGCGACGGCGGCCACCAGCTTCGGGGCACTGGCGCCGACGACGGCGGCAACCGCGTGGCGCACGCCGGGCACGGTGCGCAGCGCGCTTTCGACCTCCCCGAGTTCGACCCGGTACCCCCGGATCTGCACCTGGTGGTCGGCACGTCCCAGGAACTCGATGGTGCCGTCGGGCCAGTACCTGGCCAGATCCCCCGTCTTGTACCAGCGCAGCCCGTCGTGGTCGACGAAGCGTTGCGCGGTACGTTCCGGGTCGTTGCGGTAACCGGCCGCGACGTTGGCCCCGCCGACCCAGAATTCGCCCGGCACCCAGTCCAGGCAGTCGCGGCCGGACGGGGAAACCACCCGGCAGCGCACGTTGCGCAATGGGACACCGAACGGCACAGTCGTCCAGTGCGCGGGGGGTTCGCCTACCACCTCGCAGATGGTGTTGTGAATGGCGGTCTCGGTCGCCCCACCCAGGCCGGAGAATCGGCAGCCCGGCACCTGACGGGCCAGCCGGCGAGCCAGGTCGGCCCCCACCCAGTCACCGCCGAGGGTGACCGCGCGCAAGGAGTCGCCCAGCCGGTCGCCGCCGAGCTCAAGGATCATGTCGAGCATGCTCGGCACACAGTTGAGGATCGAAACACGGTGCTGGCGAAGCAGTTCCACCCAGCTGGTGGCCGCTGCCTTCTGCTGTGCATCGACGGCGACCACCGATCCACCCACCGAGAACATGCCGAAGATGTCGTACACGGAGGCGTCGAATTCGAGCGCGGACAGCGCGAGCACCCGGTCGGCGCTGCCGACGTCGAACCAGTCGTTGACCGCGTCGATGGTGTTCATCGCCGCGCTGTGCGGGACGTCGACCCCCTTGGGCAGGCCTGTGGAGCCGGAGGTGAAGATCACGTACGCGATCTCGTCGGTGCCGCCGAACACCGGCGCCGGCAACGGTTCTGGATGACTGCGTGCGGCGTCGATGGACAACGCGCCGTCCGTTGTGATCATGGCGGCGACGTCGGCGGTCTGCAGGATCTTGGCGCGACGCGCGGCCGGCTGGTCGAATCCGATCGGCACATACGTCGCGCCTGCCGCGAGGACCCCGAGCACCGCCAGGATTTGATCCCGGCCTTTGGGTAGCTGCACGCCCACCGCGTCGCCGGGTCGCACGCCGTGCGCTGCCAGCGCCCCGGCCACCGCGAGCGCGTACCGGGCAAGTTCGCCGTAGGTCAAACTGCCTTCACCGCTGTCGAGGCCCCAGACCACGGCCTGGGCATCGGGTTTCGCCGCGGCATGCTCGAAGAAACCTTGGTGCAGGCACCGTCCGCTGACCGGACCGTCGGTCGCGTTGACCGCGGCACGTACCGTCGCCTGCGCACACGGCAGGCGGACCGCCGCCTCTGCCTCCCAGCCCGCGTCTCCCTCGGCGAGGCGCTCCACGGCCCCGGTGAACCTGCGGAACATCGCGTCCACCAAACCCGGTGGGAACGCCGACTCCCGCACATCCCAATTGATCAGCAAACCGCCTCGCAACTCGGTGATCTGGGCGTCGAGCAACACCTGTGGCCCCTGGGAAATGATCCAGACCGGCTCACCGAAAGTCTGAATCACGGTGTCGGCGAACAGTTCACCGAGATCGAGCGCGCTGGTGAAGACGACGGGCGCGAGTACCGGCTCACCGCGGTGCCTTCCCAGATCTCTGAGCACCTCCAGACCGGAATAGCCGGAGTGCGAACCGCTTTCGTACATCCGGCGCTGAATGTCGCGGGCCCGTTCAGCCACCGACACATTGTCGCTGACGTCCACCTCCAGCATGATCGAGGAGGTGAAGTCGCCGACCACCCGGTCGATGTCCGGATGCACCGGTTCACGTTGGAACAAAGGCACATTGAGCAGGAACCGGTCCTGGGCCGACCAGCCGCCGATGGTGTTGGCGAACACCGCCGCGAGCGCGTTGGCCGGGGTGACGCCGCGCGCGTGGGCGCCGGCCACCAGCCGGTCCTTGGCTGCCGGCGCCAGCCAGTGGTCGTAGCGCACGGTGCGGTCGTCACCCTTTGTGGCGGTGGGCAGTTCGGGCGCGCCGGGCAACTCGGCGAGCCGCTGCTGCCACCACTGCCGATCCTGTTCGCGCGCCGCGGTGTCGGTGCGACGTTCGGTGCGGTAGCGCCGGTAGCTGTAGCCGGGCGGGGGCAACGTTGCGCCCCGGTACAACTCGGCCAGATCCGCCACCAGAATCCGGTAGCTCATCGCGTCACCGGCCAGCATGTCGATGTCGAGGTGCAGCCGGCTCCGGTCACCGTCGCGCAGCGTCAGGGTCACGTCGAGGACTTGGCCGTCTTCGATGGCCAGGCGCTGATGTGTTTTGGTGTCACGCAGTCGGGTCAGCTCAGCTTCCGCGCTTCCGGTGTCTTGTCCGCGCAGATCCACCAGCGTGAAGACCTGTCGGCCCGGCGCGGGCATCACCTGCTGGGTCCCGTCCGGCAGAAATCGGGTGCGCAGCATCGGGTGGGTCCCCACCAGATCGGTCACGGCCCGCTCAAGACGGCCGGGATCTATTGCACCGCCGTCGAATTCGACGTAGAGGTGGGCCGCGACGCCGCCCAACTCCTGTTCGTCGGAGCGGCCTACCCAGTACGCATGCTGCATGGTGGCCAGTGGGAACGGTTCCTCTTCCGCGGCAGCGACCGACGGGGACTCGGCCGGCTGTGTCGGGAGATGGATCTCGTCGTCGGCGAGCAGGTCGTACCACGAGTCGACGGTCGGGCTGGCGGCGAGTTGCGCGAAGGTGATGTCGGCACCGCGTTTGCGCCAACCGCCCGCCAGCGCCATCATCCGGATGGAGTTCAGCCCAAGCTGGATCAAGTCGTCGTGGTCCGCGACCTCGGCTGCGGAACAGCCCAGTTGGGACGCGATCGTCGCCCTGATCTCGTCGCGGCTGAACAATTCAGGCATCGCTGCTATCCAATCCGGCTGTCAGCGCGGCGATTGCGCGCAACCAGAAGCCGGTCAGGCGCTCGATGTCGGACGGCGTGAACAGCACGTCGCTCCAGCGCCAGTTGCTGATGAGTTGGGTGCCGTCAAGTGTCTTCGCGACGAACGCACTGATGTTCAGCGCGAAACGCAGCGGCAGGTCGGGTTCGGGAGCGTCGGGCAGCGCCTGGATGTACGGTCCGGTGAGCAGTGACCACGGTTCGTCGCTGGTGCCGCCGAGATCGAGCCGACCCAGATAGCTGAACTGGATCTGCGGTTCGGCAGCTTGCTGTAATTCCGGAAGACGGTCGACGTAGTGCAGCAGGCCGTAATCCATACCGTCGTTGGGGACCTCACCGAGGTGGGCGACCACCGACTCGACCAGGGCAAGCGCCGCCGCCGGATCCCGCTCGGCCCGTTCGACATCGACCGCTGCCCCGCCCGCCCCGAACCGCGCCGGGAAGGCGGTGGTGAACCACCCGACGGTGTTGGTGGTGTCGGTGTCGAGCACGGCATCGGCGCGTCCGTGCCCCTCCAGCGCGACGAGCGTGCCCGCTTCCGGGTCCTGGTCACGAGACCGACGCCAGCTGGCGATCGTCATCGTCGTTGCGGCCAGCAGGAATTCGCGTACGCCTTCGTCTCTGGTGAGGGTGGCCAGCACCCGTGCCGTGACGTCGACCGGGCTGACCACCTGGGCGACCCGCAGGGTGGACCAGGTATCCTGGGTCGGGTCGGGATGCCGCATCCCCAGCGGCTCGTCGGGACGGCAGACCTGCGCCATCCAATAATCCCGCTGACCCTGCACCTCCGGTTCGGCGGTACGCTGCCACATCAATTCGCACCAACGCCGGTATGAAGTGAACTCCGGCAACATCTTCGGCGCCGCACCCGCGCTGACGCACCGCCACGCCTCGGCGAGGTCACCGAGGATGATGTGCCAAGAGACGACGTCGACGGTGAGGTGGTGCGCGGCCAGCAGCAGCGCGTCTCCCTGCTGGGCGCCGCTGAACCACGCGGCACGCACCATCGCCCCAGTCGGCGGATCCATCTCGTCCATCACCCGCGGCGCGGAATCCGCTATGGCCGCGACCAACTCGTCGTCGGCGGCACCGGCGAGTTCGACCCGGGTGAGGATGTCGGTGGCCTGGACCGCGCCGGGCTCCCGCGTGACCAGACGTGGACCGTCCGGGGTGGCGGTCAGGATCGACCGCAACGTGTCGTGCCCGTCGAGCATCAACTGCAGCATCGACTCCAGCGAGGTGCGGTCGATCCCTTCGGGGAGTCGCAGCAGCACGGTGTGGGTGAAGCGCCGGAAATTCCCGTGCTCGTACACCCACGACACCATCGGCAGCGGCAGCACTTCGCCGTATTCCGCGGTCCCGGCGGACAGATCGGAATCGACCGCCGCGTCGATCGCGGCGGCGAGCTCCCGAATCGTCGGAGCCGCGAACACCATTCGCGGGCTCAGCGACAGGCCACGCCGTCGGGCCTTGTGCGCCAACGAGATCGCCACAATACTGTCCAGACCGAAGGTGAAGAAGTCGTCGTCGATGTGCGGCACCGAGCCGTTGAACTGCTCACCGAAGAGTTCACACAGGGTGCGTTCGGTGTCGGTCGAAGCCGAAGCGGGCCCACTCGGGCGCGCCAGCGCGGCTTCCGCCAGCCCGTCCAGCGCGTGGCCGTCCAACTTGCCGTTGGCGTTGACCGGAAGCTGCGGCAACGCGACGATCTTGGCTGGAACCATGTACGACGGCAACTGATCGGTCAGCGTCGCCCGCAGCCGGGCTGGGTCGCCGTCCTGATTCTGTTGCCAGACAACGAATCCCACCAGAGTGGTCCCGCTGTCGCGGCGCAGCACGGACACCGCGGCGTCGTGCACTTCGGCGTGGTTGCGGAGCGCGGCCTCGATCTCGCCGATCTCCACCCGGTAGCCGCGGATCTTGACCTGGGTGTCGCCGCGTCCCAGATATGCGTATCCGCCGTGTGGCAGTCGGCGCACCAGGTCACCGGTGCGGTACATGCGGGCGCCCGGACGGAACGGGTCCGCCACGAAGCGGGACGCGGTCATCGCGGCGCGGTCGATGTAGCCTCGGGCCAACTGCGCCCCGGACAAATAGAGTTCGCCCACCACACCATCGGGCACCATCCGCAACGCCGAATCCAGAACGTAGCCGAACGTGCCCGTGTTCGGCGTGCCGATGGTCGGCGACGGGTAGTCGTTGACGGCGGCTACTACGGCTTCGACGGTCATTTCCGTTGGCCCGTAACAGTTGTAGACCGGGATCGGCAGTTCGCGCAGGCGGCTCCACTGCGCGCTGTCGATGGCCTCACCGCCCAGCGCCAAGACCGCGAGGCCGTTGTCGAGCAGACCCGCCGCGCTGAGTTGGGTGAACATCGACGGGGTGGTGTCGATCATGTCCACCTGATACCCGGCCATGCCCTTGACAAGCCGGTCGGCGTCGCGCATTTCGTCGGCGTCGAACAGGTGCAGCGCGTGACCGTCGAGCAGGCCGACCATCGGCTGCCAGGACGCGTCGAAGCTGAACGACCAGGCGTGCGCGATCCGCAGCGGGCGTCCCAGTCGGCTGACCGCCGGTGCGTACACGCGTTCGCGGTGGTCGGCGAAATAGCCGAGGATCGCCGCGTTGGTGCCGATCACGCCTTTGGGTTCGCCGGTGGATCCGGAGGTGAAGATGACGTAGGCGCACTGTTGCGGATGACGCCGCACCGCCGGGGTGACTGGCGGGTGTGCCGAAATCCGTTCGCCGACAGCCGCATCGTCCATCACCAGCGTCGGCACGGTGGAGCTGACCGGTCCGGCGTGACCCGATTCGGTGATTGCGAGAACGGGATCGGCCTGGCGCAGGATCGACTCGATGCGCGCCTCGGGCAACGTGACATCGACGGGCAGATAGGCGGCGCCGGCGCCCAGCACACCGAGGATGGCGACAACAAACCGCGACGAGCGGGGCAGCACCAGCGCCACCACCGTTTCCGGGCCGACCCCGCGGAGAGCCAGTTCCGAAGCCAACCTCGTTGCCTGCGTGTGTAATTCGGCATACGTGTAGCGCTCACCGGCGCTGGTGGTCAGGGCGACGGCTTCGGGTGTGGTGCGTGCCTGTCGCTCGAAGACCTCCCAGACCGTGTCGCCGGAAACGGCGGGGCTGGCGCTGGCGATGTCGGCGAACGCCGCGCGCTCGTCCGCGGTGAGCACATCCAGCGCTTCCGGTGTCTCGTCGACGATCTCGGGCAGTTGCAGCAGGACGTGGACCAGTCGCTCACAGATCTCGGTGGCGGGCAGATGCGGCAGCGCCGCCCGGATCGCCTCGACGACCACCACCAGTTCGTCGCCGGCCATGTGCGAGACGACGGTAAGCGGGTAGTGCGTCAGGCTGTCCATCTCGACGGGACTGAAGCTGGCGCCGTCGGGTGTGGTGACCGTGCGGATCGAGTCCTCGATCGGCGCGTTCTCGAACACGAAGAGGCTGTCGAACATGGCCCCTTGGCCGTGCGCGCGTTGCAGTTCCGACAGGCTGAGGTAGCCGATCTCGCGCATCGCCGAGGATTCACGTTGCAGCCGTGCGCATTGCTCGACGATCGGAGTTGCGCCACTGATCTGGTGCACGACCGGCATGGTGTTGATGAACAACCCCACCATGCTTTCCACTCCGGTCAGGTTTTCCGGCCGCCCGGACACGACGGTGCCGAACACCAGGTCGCGCCGGTCGGTGAGCCGGCTGAGCACCACGGCCCAGGCGAACAGCACGGCGGTGTTCAGGGTCAGGCCGTTGCGCCCGGCCCAGGCCCGCAGTCGCGCGGTGTCGGCGGCCGACAGCAGCGATTTCGTCTGCTCCGGCACCGAACCCCGGATGTCGACGGCGCCGTCGGCCACCATCAGCGGCCCCGACACCGCCCCCAGGTACTCGGTCCACCTGGTCAGCGCCTCCGCGGTGTCCTGCTTTGTCAGCCAGGCGATGTAGTCGCGATACGGACGTGGTGTCGGCAGCCCGTCGGCCGATCCCCCGGCCCGGTAGATCGCGAGCATCTCGGTGAAGAACACCGCCAGCGCCCACCCGTCCATCAGGATGTGGTGCGCGGTGAAGATCATCCGGCGCCTGGTCTCGCCCGGTACCGAGATCAGAACGACCCGCAGCGCGGGGCCGCGGCTCAAGTCGAACGGCCGGTGCCGCTCGGAGCGGGCGATCGCGTCGAATTCGGTTGGCGTTGCGGTGCGTTCGGTCCACGGCAGCTCGGCGTGCGAGGGCACGATCTGCACCGGCTTGGGCACATCCTGGTCCCAGAACGCGGCCCGCAGATTCGGGTGCCGCTGCAACATCACCGCGCCGCTGCGGCGCAGCAGGTCGAGATCGACCGGCCCGTCGATGTCGACCCGCAACTGCATGGTGTAGAGGTCGACGCTGTCCTCGGCCATCCGGTACAGCGCGAAGAGCCCTTCCTGCAGTGGACTGAGCGCGAGGACGTCCTCGATGCGGGGCGGCGCCGTGGTCACTGTGGCCTCACGAGCGGCTCTCCCACGACGCGGTCAGCGCCGCCAATGCATCGGCGTCCAGTCCCGAGGCGCTCATCGGCGCGGCGGCCGGCTCCGAATCCGGCTGGGCCGCAGGCTGTTCGCCGGCGGCATCGACGGCCGCGGCCAGTTCGGTGATGGTCAGGTATTCGAACACCATGGCCGGGGTCAACGCCAGCCCTTGTGCATTGGCGCGGGCGGCCAGCTGAACGGAGATGATGCTGTCCCCGCCGATCGCGAAGAAATTGTCCTCCCGATCGACGTCGGTGATGTCCAGCAGTTCCTCGAGGAGGGCGATGATGGCGTGCTCGGTCTCCGGTGAGCCGTCTGCCACGGGGTGGGTCTTCTGCTCGCGCGGCGCGGTCGGCGGTTCGAGCAACTTCGCCAAATCCGCTGCGGGCAGCAATTCCACCGTCGAAACGGGCGCATCCGGCGTCGTCGCGAACGCCTCGAGTGCGGCGCTGAAAGCCTCGGCGATGAGCGCAACGGTCGCAGGCCGATAGAGGTCGGCGTTGGCGACCACGCGGACGTCGAGTTCCGCATCCGGTGTGACGTTCACCGCGACGTTCAGGTCCAGCAGCGAGATTTCGAAGTCCATGGGCACCGGAACTACCGTCGTATCGCCGGATCCGGTCAGGTCGCGCGGCATCAGCGCCCAGTCCTCGCCCCGGAAGTGGATCGAGTTCTGGAACAAGGGGTGGTTGCGCGATGGCGAGCGCGGCGGATTGAGCGCCTCGACGAGCCGCTCGATCGGGAGTTCCTGGTGCACCAACGCTTCCAGCACCGCGCTGCGGCTGCGCCCCACCACGGCGGACAGTGTGGGGTCGTCGGACAGGTCGATCCGCAACACCACCACGTTGGCGCACGGGCCGCTGAGCTCCGTGAGAGTGACGTCGCCACGGGCAGCGATTGGGCTGCCGATCACAATGTCCGTGCCACCACCGAGCTTGTGCAGTAACACCGCCAAAACGGCTTGATAGAGCATGAATTCGGTGGCCCCGCAACGTTCAGCGACCCGGGCCAGAGCAGCCCGGCGGTCCGCGGACACCCTGAAGTTCACCACTTCCCCGCGCCTCCCGAGCACCAGTGGACGGGTGTGGTCGGGCACGACCGAGATGTCCAGCGGCAGATCCGCGAGCGCGGTTTGCCAGTAGTCCAGCTGCGCCTGCGCCCAGCCGGCCGGCGCATCGAAGGTGTTTCGTTGCCACACCGCGTAATCCGCGAACTGCAGGGGCTCGGTGGCCCAGACCGGCGCCCTGCCTTCCACCCGCGCACGGTAGGCGTGAAGCAAATCCTCGAAGGCGATGCCGAGCGAGACATGGTCAGTGGCGAGGTGATGGACCAGCAACACCAGCAGTTGCGACTCGGCACCCAGCGTCAGCAATGTGGGCCTGATCAACGGTTCGGTTTCCAGATTGAACACGTAGCGGCGCAGTTCTGCGATCGTGTCGTCGACCCGGTCGGTGGTGGTGTCGATGACCGGCAGGTCCAGTCTCAGTTCCGGACGCACGCGCTGATACGGAACGCCTTCGTGGTCAACGACATTGGTGCGCAACGATTCATGGCGAGCCACCACGTCGTTGAGCGCGTCACGAAGGACGGCACGGTCCAGCGGACCGTTGAACCGAAGTGTCAGCGCCATGTTGAAGACGTCGTTCGCGCCGCGCATGCGGTACTGAAACCACATGGCCAGCTGGGAATACGACAGGGGAGGATACTCCGGTCGAGCCGTGCCGCCTATCGGCGTGCGACCAGAGTGGTGCTCGCCGCCCGGCGCGCCCAGAGTCGTCTCCTGGCCCAGCACGGCGCGCAACTGCCCTGCCACACGCGCCGCCAAACCGGCCGGCGTCGGGGAGTCGAACACCGCTCGTACGGTGAGCTCCACGCCGAACTCAGCACGGATCTGTGCCACCAGCCGTGCCGCGAGCAGCGAGTGGCCACCTAGTCCGAAGAACGAGTCGTCCGCGCCGACCCGCTCCCACCCGAACAGTCCGGCGAAGATCGAGCAGATCCGGCGCTCGGCCGCTGTTGCCGGCTCTCGGTAGCCGCGCACCGCCACCGGGGTGGGTGCGGGTAGCGCGCGCTTGTCCAGCTTGCCGCTGACGGTCAGCGGAATCTCCGGGATCACCGCGAATGCGGCGGGCACCATGTATTCCGGCAACTGTGCCGCGGCGTGGCCGCGGATCTCGTCCACATCGATTCCGGCACCGATGTTTCCGTCGTCACCGAACGCGGGCACCAGGTAAGCCGCGAGCATCGGCCCGGCATCGGTGTCCGTCGCGATCACCAAGCAGTGCCGGACCGACGGATGCGTCGAAATCACCGACTCGACCTCGCCGAGTTCGATGCGGAAGCCGCGCACCTTGACCTGTTCATCGGCGCGTCCGATGAACTCCAGTGCACCGGAAATGTTGCGGCGAACCAGATCTCCCGTCCGATACAAACGCATACCGGGGTTGAACGGATCGGCGACAAAACGCTGCGCGGTCAAGCCGGGGCGCCTCAGATACCCGCGCGCCAACTGCACACCGCCGAGATAGAGTTCGCCGATCACCTCCGCGGGCACCGGCTGCAATTGTTCGTCGAGAACGTAGGCGTAGACGTTGCGGTTCGGCACGCCGATCGGCACCACCCGCGCGCCATATGCCTCTTCGACCTCGAAATGCGTCGCAGAGACGACAGCCTCGGTCGGACCGTAGTGATTACGCAACGTGGCGCTGAAATAGTCGGCGAACTTGTCGACGATTTCACCGCGCAGCGCCTCGCCGCCTACCGGTACGTGCCGCAACTGGCGCCACTCTTTAACCTGCGGCAGCAGCAGCAGGGTGCTGAGCATGGACGGCACCATGTGCAGCACGGTGACGCGATGGCGGCTGATCAGATCCGCCACGTACGGAATGTCACCGAACGCATCCGGCTTCGGCACGATCAGCTGTGCACCGAGCGACAAGGTGACGAAGATATCCAGTAGCGACGCATCGAAACTCACCGACGACGACTGCAGCAGCCGGTCTTCGGCGGTCATGCCCCACTCGGCGCCGAAACTCTGCACGTGCTCGGCGATCGCGCGGTGCGAAACAGCCACACCCTTGGGCTTGCCGGTGGAGCCCGACGTGTAGATCACGTACGCGAGGTGCTCCGGATGCAACGCATCCAACCGGTCCGCGTCAGTTATCGCCCCGTCTGACAACTGTGCCGCTTCGTGTTCGGCGATTTGCACTTCATGGTGTGCGATGACCCGCTGCGGGAGCGCGTCGCTGACGAGGTATTCGATGCGTTCGTCGGGATAGGCCGGATCGATCGGCAGATACGCCGCGCCCGACTTGAGCACGGCAAGCATGGCGACAAGGAATTCGATCGACGTGTTCATCCGCAGGCCGACGAGATCGTCGACACCGATCCCCTGACCAATGAGCCAGCGCGCCAACCGATTCGCACGACTGTGCAGTTCGGCGTAGGTCAGTTGCGCTTCGTCGGAAACAAGCGCGACCGCGTCGGGGGTGTTCGCCGCCGCAGCTTCGAGCACCGCAACCATCGTGGTGGCTGGAGCCGCGACGAGTTCGCCGTGGGATTGTGCCAGTACGACTTCCCGCTCTCCGGGGCGAAGCATGTCCAGGGCTGCGAGCGGCGTGCCGGGCGCAGCCAGCGCGTTGTCCAGCAGCTGCAGGTAATGCGCCAGCATTTGTTCGACTAGCGCGCCGCTCAATACGTCGGTCTGAAACTCGAACTCGGCCATCGGGCGGCCGGGGTCGAGTACTACCGCCAGCGCAAGTGGCAGATGCGCCGTGACCGCGCCGAGCTCGAGTTGTCGCACCGTGACACCGTCCAGGCCAAACCCGCTCGCGGGCTTGCGAACGCTGAAGCCCAGGCGGACGAGCTGGTCCATCCCGTCGTGCCCCATCCGCTCCGGGTTGACTTCCCGGACAACGCGGTCGATCCCGACGGACTGATGAGCAAAGCCGTCAAGGCAGGTTTCACGCACCGCGTCGAGGAAGGAGGCGAAGGTGTCGTTTGGTCGGGCCGTGATTCTCAGCAACAAGGTGTTACCGAAGTACCCGAGAGCCGCTTGGGCTGCGGCGCTGCGGTTGGTGATCGGCACCGAGACCAGGAAGTCGTCGGCGCCGGTGTAGCGGCGCACCAGCGAACCGTAGGCCGCGAGCAGCACCATGAACGGCGACGCGGAGCGTGCGCGGGCGAATTCCTCGACGCGGCCGAACAATTCAGAAGACAGTGGCCGCGTCCGACGCTGCGCCAGCCGGGACGGATTGGCGGTGGCAAACCCGGGCAACTCCAGCGGCTCCGGCGACGGACGCAACACCTCCGCCCAGTAACTGACGTCGCCGATCGACGGTTCCGGCGCGGCTTCAAGCACTTCGACCGCGACGAACTGAGGCGGATCGGTCGGGATGTCACCGCCGTTGTAGGCCGCACTGATGTCGGTGAAGAAAACTTCCCACGAGTCGTCATCCCAGCAGATGTGGTGCACGACCAACAGCAGTACGAATTCCGCTGCGCGGGTGCGAATCAGGTGTATCCGCAGCGGTATATCCGTAGTGAGGTCGAAGGTCCTGCCGAACAGATCACCGGCAGCGGCGGCCACGCATTGCGACCTCCGCTGCTCATCGAGGTCGGTGAAATCACTGCTTTGCCAGGTGATTTCGACGTGGTCCTGAATGATCTGATAAGGGTCGCCTTCGGAGTCCACACCGTAGTTGGTACGCAAGATGGAATGCTTTGCGACGACGGCGTTGAACGCTGCGCGCAGACGTTCCTCATCCACCTTGCCCGTCAATTGATAGGAAACGCAGATGTTCAGCGTGGAGTCGTCGGCGTCCATGGTCTGCAGGAACCACATCCGGCGCTGGCCCGGTGACAGCGGATAGCGCCGTCCGGTGTGTACGCGCCGCCTTTCGGTGAATTGATCTGCCGCCAAGCCACTTTCGGCGATGCGCCTACGCAACAGTTCCCGACGGCGTTCCTGCAAAGTCTTGGCATCGTCTGCCATGGCTTATTTCACTCCTAGGATCGCTTTTCGCCGGTCACTGCCAGGTAGCCGCCGGGCAGGAAGAACTTGTCCCCAGCGTGTTCGGTCCCGTCTGTGGCACGGACCCGTGTGATCACCAGCGCACGGTTGCGGCCGCGGTAGGCATCCGGCCCGCATACCACGGCGCCGCCCCCTTCCTGCACGATGACCCGCCCCGGCGTGCCACCGTAACGAGCCTCCGACACCGTCGCCTCGATCACTTCGACGCGTTCGCCGCGGTAGAACGCGAAGGCCCGCGGATACGGATCCGACAGCGCGCGCACGAACCGCTCGAGGTCTTCGGCCGGCCAGTTCCAGTCGATCAGGCTGTCGCGCTCGGAGCGCTTGTGAAAGTACGTCCTCTCAGCCTTGTTCTGCGGCCGGAATTGCGCAGTCCCGGTTTCCAGGGCGTGCAGCGCATCCCGCAGTGCACCCGGGATCAGCTCCATGCCCCGCAGGACCAACTCGGTGCCGGTGTCAGTCGGTCCGATGGGCAGCGAACGCTGGATGAGGATGTCCCCGGTGTCGAGGTTCTCGTCCATGCGGTGCGCGGTCAAACCGAACTCGGATTCACCACTGATCAACGCCCACAGCACCGGCGAGAACCCGGTGAACTTCGGCAGCAGCGAGTCGTGCAGGTTCAGCGTGCCGTGCGGCGGCAGGGTGTACAGCTCGGGCGGCATCCAGCTGTACCAACTGTTGACGACGATCACGTCGGGTTCGGCGTGTTTGACCAGTTCGATGGTGTGGGCGTCCACCTTCTCGGCGATGTGCACAGCGATACCGTGATCCCGGGCGAGATCCTCGACCGACGCCGACCAGATGGCCTTGTAGGACTGCTCGCTGGTCGGATGCGTGACGGCCAGCACGACCTCGTGATCCAGGTCGATCAGCGCCTGCAAGGTGCGTTGGCCCCACGTCTGAAAGCCGAAAAACACCACGCGCATGTGGGCGAACCTTTCCTGGTTTCCGTCGGCGGGTCGGCGTTTCCCGGCTGTGCCCGAGACAAGGGCGACCCAAGACAATTATGTTAGCCTTCGCTAAGTTGCAAGACTCATGCGGCCGGTTGATGGCTCTCGCGGCTACCGCGGCTGGCGCTGCGGAACCGGGCCAACCTGCCGATCGCCTCGCGCAACCACACACCGAGTCACGAAAGGTAGTAGTGCATGCCGCGCAACTTGGGGTGGACCAGGCAATTTCATCGCGCGGATTCACCCGACAATCCACTACTGCTGGTCTTTCCCCACGCCGGAGCCGGCGCGTCGGCGTATCGCGCATTCTCCAAGGCGCTCAGCCCGAACTTCACGGTCGTCGTCTTCCAGTACCCCGGCCGTCAGGATCGGGCCGCCGAAGCCCTGCTGCGTTCCATCCCCGAGATCGCGGCCGGGGCATTCGACGGGTTCCTCGGCTCGGAACACAATTGCGGGGCGCCGGTCATCACCTTCGGCCACAGTCTCGGTGCGATGGTGTCGTTCGAATTCGTCCGCCTCGCCGAAGCGCACGGCATCGACGTACGCCAAGTCACCATCTCCGCCGCGGTGGCCCCCTGCTACGCCGAGTCCAAGCCGGAACACCCGAAGACCGACGAGGAAATCCTGCGACACGTCGCGATGCTCGAAGGCACCGATTCCGCGGTCTACGCCAACAGCGACCTGATGAGGCTGGCGCTGCCGGTCATCAAGGCCGACTACGAAGCATTCGACGCATACCGCTGCTCCGAGGATGTGAAGATATCGGCGCCCGTGCACGCGCTCGGCGGCGACCAAGACCCGATCGTCCAACTCGGCGACCTATACGGCTGGGGCAAGCACACGCAAACCGTTCAGGTGACACTGTTCGACGGCGGGCACTTCTACCTCAACGACCACATCGACGAAATCGCCGAGTTGCTGACGTCGGCCGCGCAACTCGATGTCGGAGCGCACCGGATGCGCCAGGGCACGTCGTGACCACCGACCCCGTCGTCATCTCGGGAATGGCGGTCGAACTGCCCGGGGGGATCGACACTCCGGCCCTGTTGTGGACGGCACTGGCCGAGTCGCGCGAACTACTCGGTCCATTCCCCCGCGACCGCGGCTGGAGCATCGACGAACTGTTGTCGTTATCCGATATGGACGGTTGGGGCAGGGTTTGCGATTCGGGCGGATTCCTGTCCGGTGCAACGCAATTCGATGCTCCCTTCTTCGGCATCACCCATCGCGAGGCGGCGGTGATGCATCCCCAGCAGCGGGTGGCGATGCGAGTGGCCTGGCGGGCGCTGGAGAACTCCGGCGTCAATCCCGGTTCGCTGGCAGGCGAATTCGGTGGCTGCTATGTCGGAATGTCGATGACGGAATACGGCCCGCGTACCACGACCATCGACGCCTACACCGGACTACGAACGGTCGCCATGGGGCAATTGGGCGGTGCCGCGCGTATCTCGCACTCACTCGGGCTGACCGGGCCGTCGATCAGTGTCGACACGGCGTGTGCGTCGTCGTTGACCGCGGTGCAGATGGCCAGCAATGCAATAGCGATGGACGAGTGCGAATGGGCGTTGGCGGGAGCCGCGTGTGTGCTGGGAGAACCGACCGGGTTTTATGAATTCGCGAAGCTCAATGCTCTCTCCGACGACGGACACTGCCGCTCCTATGCCGACGACGCCACCGGCACGGTCTGGGGTGAAGGCGCGGGAATGGTTCTCCTGGAACGGGAATCGCGGGCCCGCCAGCTGGGACACCGCATCTATGGGCGGGTCCTGGCCGTGCGTACCAACCACAACGGCAAGGGCAAGCCGATCCTGGTGCCCCGGGTGCGTGCGCAAGCACAGGTCGTCCAGAAGACGATCGACGCCGCCGGCATCGATCCGGCCGACGTCGAAATGATCGAGGGTCACGGCACCGGGACGCGTGCGGGCGATCCGGCGGAATTGCTTGCGTTGTTCCAGACTTACGGTGCGGCCGGAAGCGAAGCGTTACTGGGTTCCATCAAGTCCAACGCCGGGCACGCGCAGGCCGCGGCGGGAATACTGGGCTTGATCAAATTGCTACTCGCTGGGCAGCATCGGCACATTCCGCCAACCCTGTTCGCGGACAACCCGACTACGAAACTGCCGTGGGACATGTCCGGTATCCGGCTGGCTACCAAATTGCACCCGTGGGACCCGAAGGACGGTGTCCGCTACGGCGCCGTCTCGTCGTTCGGCGCCGGCGGCGCGAACGCGCACGCAATCATCGCCATGCCGGAGATTCTCGAGGGACAGCAGTGACCATCTCCCGTTACCGGCTCCCCGACGGCACCATCCCCGTCCTGCTGAGCGCCGAGGCAGCTGCACTACTGCGGGCCGAGGCCGCCGCCGTACTCCGTTACACGGCAACACATCCGGAGACCGATGCGCAGGCGATCGCCGGTATGCTCTTTCGCACGCGGAGCGCACGCAAACACCGCGCCCTGCTGATGGTGACCGATCGCGACGAGTTACTCGACGCGCTGCGGGCCGTCGGTGACGGCGTGACGCACCCCGCCGTGGTTCGGTCTGATTCGGCTGCCACATCACGCCGTGTCGGTCACGTCTTCCCGGGCCAGGGTAGCCAGCGGCCCGGGATGGGACGGCTCTTCTACGAAGCGTTCGCAGCCTACCGGGCCGAGGTGGACCGCTGTTCGGACGCATTCGGGATCCTGACCGGCGAATCTCCCCTGGACTACCTTCTCCACGAGGACTTTCCGGCCCAGGACAACGCCCGAACCGTCCAGCCTGCGTTGTTCACCCAGATGGTCGGGTTGGCCGCGGTGTGGAAGTCCTTGGGCCTCGGGCCCGTGGTCACCATCGGGCACAGTCAGGGCGAGCTGGCCGCGGCCTATGTGGCGGGCTCGATCACGCTGTCAGATGCGGTCCGCACGATTGCCCTACGTGCCGGCGCCGCAGACGAATTCGTCTCCGCCGACTACGCGATGGCCGTGATCGCCGCGGACCGTGACTCCTGCGAAGGCGCACTGGCTCGCTGTACGGGCTGGGCGGAGTTGTCGGTAGTGAATTCGCCCAACATGGTCGGAATCTCCGGCGACCGACAGACCGTCCAGAGCGTCGTAGACACGTTCACCAGCCGGGACGTCTTCGCAAAGGTGATCCGCGTCCAATTCCCCGCACACACCAGCATGATCAACCAGTTGCGCGACACGATGCTGGGGATTGCGCAAGACCTGGACAACACTCATTTCGCCGACTCGGAGATCGACTGCGTCGGAGGGACTCTGGGCGCCGCCATCACCTCAGACGTGCCGGTGGACCGGTACTGGTTCTGGAATCTGCGCAACACCGTCCGCTTCGACAAGGCCATCGCGACCGCGCTGCAGCTTGGCGTCGACACCTTCGTCGAGCTGGCCGAGCATCCGACGCTGCAACTGGCGATCCAAGAGAACTTGGACGATTCGACCGGCGATGCCGACGCTCATCCGGCGATGGTGATCGGCACCTCCGACCGCACCGCAACCGACCTCTACCAATTCACCCGCAACCTCGCCCAGCTTGCGGTGCATGATCTGGACTACTCCTGGGACAGCCTGCGCACCGAATGCGACGGCCCCACCCCGCTGCCGCTCCTCGATTTTCCGAACACCGTGTTGGACGAGACCAAGCTATGGGTGCCCTACGCGGGCGGCCCGGCCCAATCCGCCACGGCCACAACGGTGGTCCCGACGGCCCCGACATCTACTGCACCGCCACGTCTGCTCGCCGAGCAGTGGATCCGCTTGTCGCAGCGCTCGCTGCTGCCGCCCCGGTCCATCGGCATCATCGACCACACCGGGGACTGTGGCGAGCTGGCCGACGCGCTCAGCGCCGCAGCCTCCAACATCGGCGGCGCGGCTAGGATCATCGATGGCGAAAACAGCTACGAAGGGCCGGCATTCGACACTTATGTCGTTCTGATGCCGCGGTCCGCGCGGTCGGACGACTCGGCCGCGGCGGCGGCCGTCGCCGGCTTCTTCGCGGACCGGTCGTGGTGGCGTGGGGTCGACGGGATCTCCGACTACTGGCTGGTGACGGTCGGGGGTGAAGCGGTGGTCGCCGACGATACCCCTCCGGATCTGGTGCACGCGGCGCTGATCTCGGGTTTCCGCTGCGTCGGCTCGGAGCATCCGGGCGTGAACTTCCGCAATCTCGATCTACCCGTCGGATTCACGCCACTGGAAGCCGCGGCCACTGTGGTCTCGGCGCTGCACACCGCGGGAGAATCGGCGCTCGCGCTTCGCGGCGGCAGCCTGTATGCGAAGCGGGCCGTCGAAATCACTGCTGCCACTGCGGGTTCGGCCATCCCCGAGCATGTGCTCATCATCGGCGGCACGGGAAATCTCGGGCTGGAGTTCTGTGCACACTTCGCCCGCGGTGGCGTGCGGCGAATCACCCTGGTCAACCGGTCGGGAGAGACCGCCGCCGTCGCCAACCGGCTGCGCCACATCCGTGCTGCGACCAGCACACACATCGAGGTCAGTCGGTGCGACGTCGGCGATCACACTGCGGTCGCGCAGCTGGCCGAGCAGAACCGTGACACCCCAGCGGATTTGATCATTCATGCTGCGGTGCAGTACACGGGTATGGAACTGGCCCAGATCACCACAGCGCAGGCCGACGTTGCCCTGCGGGCCAAAGTCCTCGGCATCTCGCGAGTACTGGACGCAATTCCCCGCACCGGTAGCTGCCGGGTCTTGTTGTGCTCATCGGTCGCCGCGACAGTGGGCGGCCGCGGCCTGATCGTCTACGCAGCCTCCAACCGCATGCTCGACGCGATGGCGCACCGACTCCGCGCCGAAGGCGTGGACTGCGCGTCGGTGCAATGGGGTCAGTGGCAGGTCGAAGCGAACCCCGACGACCCCGGCCTATCGAAGCTGGCCTTCACCGGGCTGTTGCCGATGTCGAGCGACGCTGCCCTGGCGCTGGGAATGGCTCCACTTGGCCAGAACGCCATCGTGGCAGCATTCGACCTCGATCGAGCCCGCTCGGTGCTGGACACGTGTGGTCAGCGCGCACTCCTATCGCAATTGAGCGACGCCCAGATCACCGCCCCCGCCCCCGATCCCCAACCGCGCACGGAGACAACCGCGTTGTCACAACGCTTGGTCGACCTGCTTGCGGTTGCCATCGGGGCTGACGACGCCGACAAGATCGACACCACTATCCCGATGGTTGCGATCGGCCTGGATTCGTTGCAGGCACTCGAATTACGGCGTCGCGTCAAGCTCGAGTTCGACCACGACGTGGCGGTATCGGATCTGCTCGGCGGAGCGTCCATCGCCGACCTGCTGGCCAAGCTGGACGCCTGACCTTTTCCGGCATCCGGTCTGCAGTTACTTCGCGGCCATCGCCTCGCGCAGGCTCCTGGGCCGCATATCCGTCCAATTCTGTTCCACGTAGGCAAGACAATTCGTCCGACTATCCTCGCCGAACACCACCCGCCACCCGGCCGGCAGCGCGGTGAACGCAGGCCAGAGGCTGTGCTGATCCTCGTCGTTGACCAGCACGTAGAAGGTGCCGTTGTCGTCGTCAAACGGATTGGTATTCATCACTTCTTCCATGCTGCAGATCGGGTTGCGCCCCGGTGGCGCGCAGGTCAGCGCCCAGGATCCGGTCCGAAAGGAGCCCGAGGCAGCTCAAGTTGGGGAATCCCGGCCCGACGTTCAGGCCGGACAGATTGGGCAGGAACAGTTTCGGAGTGATCCCGGCGACGGAGAGATCATCTTCGATCGACTCCTCGATGCGGTCGCCGGTCAGCGGACCAGGCAAGCTCAGCTCGAGCAGCTCGACGGCGCTCTGGTCCAACAGCGGCAGAAACCATAGTGCGTCGGCGCCAGATCCGTCGATCACCAATTCGAAACTGTGCAAGGTTTCCTGCTGTTCGCCGCCGCGATCGGTAGACAGCGTGATCCAGATCCGATCGTCGCGGTCGACTGCCCGGGCGACGCGGCCACGCAAATGCCTGATCCGTTCATCGGCGAGCAGCGACTCCTGGACCCGCGCGGAGAATACGCCGCGGTCGGTTCGGGCAATGCAGTTGCGACGCTCGGCCAGACTCAGGCTGCACCAGCCCGCGGGATCGGAGAACAGCGAATTCTCGAAGAAACCCTCGCCGCGGGTAAACAGGGTGGCCTGCGGGGAGATCGCCGTGATCGCCGAAACACGGTGGTGGAAAAGCTCATTGAGGATCGAGGCGGCGGTCTCGCCGCCACCGATGACCGCGACGCTGTCGGCGACGATGCGGTCGTGCTGCCCGGCCCGGGCCCAGAACTGCGCGATCGACAAGACCCGCGGGTCGCCGGACAGGATGGACCGCTCCGGCTGACCGGGCCCGGTCATCATCAACGAATCGGCCGACACCGTGGCATCGGGCGTGTCGACCACCCATCGGGAATCCTTGATCGCGATCCTGCGCACCTCACCCTGAACGACTTTTAGACCCGCCACCTCGGCAACCCAGCGCAGGTAACGGGCCCAGGTGTCGTGCGCCGGCGCCGGGCGGCCGCGGTCGATCCAGCCCACGAATTGGTCGGTGGCGACCAGATACGACTGCCAACTGAATCGCATCATCTGCTCGTCGATTTCCGAATCGCGGCCCTGCACCAGAGCAGACCGGTACGGGAACCCGACGTCCTTCTCCGGACTGGTGCCCAACCGTTGCCGCCCGTCCGTCCAACCCCCGCCGGGCAGCCAGTTAGCGGCGACCTCAGTGCGTTCGACGGCGACGACTTCCGGTGTGTCTACGCCCATTTCGCGCAGCACCGCGGCTTTGGCCGCCACCGCTACCGCCTTGGCGCCAGCTCCGACGATCGCCAGCGTTGCGCTCATCGGGCACCGTCGCCGCACCACGGAGTCGGGGGCTGATGCCGGTCCGCCGGTTTACCGGCGAAAGACGCGCCGCCCACGACCCACCCCCGTCTTAGCTCAGGCTGTCCTAACTTTTGTGTACGCTACCCTATATTCGAAGGACTGACACGCTCACCCCGAGGGAGCTGCCGAGTGCCTGTCCGTTCGTCACACCCGTCCGAAACAACCACCGTGGACGGATTCACCCCTTTTCCCGGAGACCGGGCCAGTGCGTATCGGGGCGCCGGCTACTGGACGGACCGTACGGTGGACGGGCTGCTTCGGCAGTCCGCGACGACGTGGCCCGACCACGTCGCCGTCGTCGACGCGAACGGTCGCCATACCTACGCTGAGCTGGATCGATTTGCCGACCGCGCCGCCGCGGGACTGGCCGCGCTCGGGATCGGGCCCGGCGACCGGATGCTGCTCGCGTTGCCCAACTCGTGCCGGTTCGCGGTGGCGTTCTTCGGCCTGTTGCGCGCCGGCGCCGTCCCGGTGATGTGCCTGCCGGGGCACCGGTTGGCCGAACTGGGCCACTTCGCCGAAGTCAGCGGAGCGGTCGGACTGATCGTCGCCGCGACGGCGGGGGGCTTCGACTACCGCCCGATGGCCGAACAACTCGTCGCGGCGCACGCCGGGCTCCGTCACGTCGTCGTGGACGGCGATCCCGGCCCGTTCCTGTCCTGGACGGAGCTGCCCGACGGCCCCGTACCGGAGATCACGGTCGATACCGCGGCGCCGGCGTTGCTGCTGGTCTCCGGCGGCACCACCGGCACGCCGAAACTGATCCCCCGCACTCACAACGATTACGTCTACAACGCGACCGCGAGCGCCGAACTCTGCCACCTGTCCGACGACGACGTCTATCTCGCGATACTCCCGGCGGCACACAACTTCCCGTTGGCCTGTCCCGGCCTTCTGGGTGCCGTGAGTGTCGGCGCCACAACGGTTTTCGGCGCCGACGCCAGTCCCGAAGCGGCGTTCGACACGATCGAGCGGCACCATGTCACCGTCACCGCCCTGGTGCCGGCATTGGCCAAATTGTGGGCGCAGGCCTGTGATTGGGAGCCGGTGACCCCGAAATCGTTGCGGCTGTTGCAAGTCGGTGGCTCCAAGCTCGAAGCCGAGGACGCCGCGCAGGTGCGTGCGGCGCTGACACCGGGTCTGCAGCAGGTGTTCGGGATGGCCGAGGGGTTGCTGAACTTCACCCGGTTGGACGATCCGCCGGAGGTGCTCGAGCACACCCAGGGGCGGCCACTGAGTCCGGGCGACGAACTGCGCATCGTCGATGCAGACGGGGCGCCCGTGGCGCCGGGCCGGGAGGGCGAGCTGCTGGCGCGCGGGCCCTACACGCTGAACGGTTACTTCCGTGCCGCGCGGGACAACGAGCGCTGCTTTGATCCCGACGGCTTCTACCGCAGCGGCGATTTGGTCCGATTGCGCGACGACGGCAACCTGGTGGTCACCGGGCGCGTGAAGGACGTCATCTGCCGGGCCGGCGAGACCATTTCCGCTCAGGATCTCGAGGAGCACCTGTTGCACCACCCGTCGATCTGGTCGGTCGCGGCGGTGCCGCTACCAGACCCCAGCGTCGGTGAAAAGATCTGCGCCGCAGTGGTTTTCGCTGGCGCACCGGCAACCATCGCGGAGTTGAACGGCTATCTGGACCAGCGCGGCGTGGCGGCCCATGTCCGACTCGACCAGTTGGTCGCGTTGCCGTCACTGCCCACCACCCCGATCGGCAAGATCGACAAGAAGGCGATCATCGCTTCCCTCGGCGGGGCACAGCCGGGCTGAACGGCTCGACAAAACCTGCCATTGACGAATGTCACCATTTGTTGTTGACTCCGTTGCATGGACGACGACGTTCCGGCGCGCGGCTCACTGCGCTCGCGCAGTGCCATCGCTTTCAGCACCCTGATGCTGCGGCCTGTCACTGCGCTGCTGCCACCCGAACGCGCCTGGGGCATCTGGGCGTCGCGGCAGATCATCGCCGGGCTGATGAACGCCCTCGGTCCATCGCTGGCCGGCACCCACGTCGAATACGTGGATACCGTGCTGCCCGATGGGCGCAGGCTCAAGGGTGAATGGGTATACGGCGCCAACACTGCGCGCGTCTGCACCGATGCGATCTACTACGTACACGGCAGCGGCTACGCGATGTGTTCACCCCGGACCCACCGCAGGCTGACGTCTTGGCTTTCGTCACTGACCGGGCTGCCGGTGTTCTGCGTCGACTACCGGCTGGCACCGCGCCACCGCTTCCCCACCGCCGCCGACGACGTCCGGACCGGCTGGGACTATCTGCAAGAGCGTTTCGACCCGGAACGCATTGTGGTCGCCGGGGATTCGGCGGGCGGGCACCTTTCGGTGGACCTACTGCTGCAGACTGGAGTTGCTGCTGACCCGCCCGCCGCCATGGTGTTGTTCTCCCCGCTGATCGACCTCACCTTCGAGCTGTGTCTCGCGCGTGAACTGCAGCGCCCGGATCCGGCCATCCGGGCGGCCGCCGCGGCAAAGCTGGTGGCGCTGTATCACACCGGGGTAGATCCCGGCCACGAGCGCTTGCGGCTCGACGTCGTCAACGGACCGTCGCTGCCCCCGACTCTGATCCAGGCGGGCGGCGCCGAGATGTTAGAAGGCGATGCGCGGCAGCTGGCCGCCGACATCCGGGCCGCCGGTGGCAGCTGCGAACTGCAGATCTGGCCCGACCAGATGCACGTCTTCCAGGCGCTGCCCCGCATGTCCCCCGAAGCTCCCAAAGCGATGGCCCACGTCAGCCGGTTCATCGCGGACTCACTGCGCACGATCACTGCGACGGAGGCGGTTTGATGTTCGGTCCGTTGGACAAATTGCTGAACAAGAAGTCCGCCAGCCACGACGCTCTGGCGGTGGTGACCGGCGCCGGCAGCGGCATCGGCGCCGCCTTCGCGGTCGAACTCGCCCGCCGTGGCGGCGCGGTGGTATGCAGCGACATCGACGAAGCGGCCGCCCAACGCACGGTGGACGCGCTCACCGAGCTGGGCGCCAAGGCGGTGGCGGTGCGCTGCGACGTGTCGAACTACGACGAGGTAGCCGCCCTGGCGCAGGAGGCTCAAGCCTGGTTCGGGGCACCACCCACCCTGGTGATCAACAACGCCGGCGTCGGTGCGGGTGGCACGCTCATCGGCGAAGTGCCGCTGGAAGATTGGACATGGGTACTCGGTATCAACCTGTGGGGGCCGATACACGGCTGCCAGGTGTTCACCCCGATCCTGCGCGAGGCAGATCCGTCCCGAGCGCCTCGCGGCATCATCAACGTCGCGTCGGCGGCGGCGTTCGGCGCCGCTCCCGGCATGGCCGCCTACAACGTCAGCAAGGCCGGCGTACTATCCCTGTCGGAAACACTGGCGGCCGAATTGTCCGGCACCGCAGTCAAAGTCACCGTGCTGTGCCCGACATTCGTCAAGACCAACATCGTCGGTTCCGGACGCATCAACGACGAGACCAGCGAGTTCGCCGCCAAGCTGATGAGCTGGACCGGATACACCGCGGAGAAGGTGGCGCGGATCTGTCTGGACGCCCACGACCGCGGCGACCTCTACTGCATGCCGCAGCTGGAGGCCAAGATCGGTTGGAACATCAAACGTTTGGCGCCGGGCGCATATACGCGCGCGGTTGGTCTGATCTCACGGGTTGCCAGTATCTGAATCACCCGTCCATATGAAAGGGAGGCTCTGATGGCCGTCAATATGGAAAACATGCTCGCCAAGATCAAGGATCGGCAGTGGGCGCTTGCCGACATCGACTGGGACGCACCGGGCGCCGAGACCATCCGGCCGGAGTTCCGCCCGAAGCTCAAGTCGTTCATGGCCGACCTGTGCTGGATCGAGAACATCGGCGCCCGTGGCTTCGCGGCGCTGGCCAAGAAGGCACCCGACCCGACGATCGCCGAGATCTACCGCTATTTCCACGCCGAGGAGCAGCGTCATGCCAACGCCGAACTGGCGCTGATGAAGCGCTGGGGCATGCTCGAAGACGGCGAAGTTCCCACCCCCAACGTCAACATCCGGCTGGCGATCGAGTGGTTGGACACCTACTCCGACGACATGCCGCTGTCGGTGCTGGGCACCGTGATCCCGATGCTCGAGGTCGCACTGGACGGCGCGCTGCTCAAGTTCCTGCTGGACACGGTGGAGGACCCCGTCTGCCACCAGGTGTTCGAGAAGATCAACAATGACGAATCACGCCACATCGCAGTCGATTTCGCGGTGCTGGACATGATCGGACATGCCGCCACGCGCCGCCTGGTCATCGAAGCCGTCGGTCGCTTCGCGTCGCCCGGCCTGATCCTCGGCGTCCTGATGTACGTGCCGCTGCTCAACCGGGTGCGCAACGAGATGGCCGGGATGGGGATGGAGCCGGAGCGGCTTTTCAACGCGGTCAAGCGTTTCAAACAACTCGGCGAGCGCGGCGAACACACCCATCGGGTGCCTACCTACAAGTTGCTCAAGCGCCACGCCGGTTGGGTGGTCAACCCGCGCCATCCCTACCAACTGTTGGCCAATTCCATGGTGTGGCTGTCGGACTTCTACCCCAAACCGCTGCTGCGGCCGATGCCCAGCTGGTCCAGGGAACTCACCCACGAGCCGGCGGCCTGACCATGGCAGACCACGTCTATCAGACCCTCATTATCGGGGCCGGGTTCAGCGGTCTCGGCGCGGCAATCCGACTGGCCGAAGCCGGTGTCGACGATGTCGTCATCCTGGAACGCTCAGACCGGGTGGGCGGCACCTGGCGCGACACCAAGTATCCGGGGGCCAGCTGCGACGTGCCGTCGCTGCTGTACTCGTATTCGTTCGTCAAGAACCCGAAATGGTCGCGGACATACTCCCCCGCCCCGGAGATCTACCGGCACATCGAGGAGATGGCCACCCGGTTCGACATCCGCAGGCACGTCCGGTTCGGCCACGAGGTCAGCGGCCTGACGTTCGACGAGGACGCCGGCGTATGGACCGCGAAAACCAAGAACCGCAAGCGCTTTCGCGCCCGCACCGTGGTGCTGGCGTCCGGTCCGTTGTCCGACGCCAGCCTTCCGGACATCCGCGGCCTGGACAGCTTCGAAGGGCACAAGATCCACAGCGCCCGCTGGGATTCGGACTACGACTTCGCCGGCAAGCGGGTGGCCGTCATCGGCACCGGGGCCAGCGCGATTCAGATCATTCCCGAACTGGTCAAGCAGGCCGGGTTCGTCAAGGTGTTCCAGCGCACCCCGGGCTGGGTGCTGCCCCGGCTCGACGTCGCGACCCCACCGGCGGTGCAGGCACTGTTCGCGAAAGTCCCTGCCACTCAACAACTCGCGCGTCAGGTGTTGTTCTGGGGGCACGAGGCCACCGCCACCGCGATGGTGTGGAACACGCCGCTGACCTCGCTGGTGGCCCGGCTCGGCCAGGCCCATATCCGTGCCACGGTCAAGGATCCGTGGCTGCGCCGGCAGCTGACCCCGGACTTCGCGCCGGGTTGCAAGCGGATGCTGGTCTCCAGCGACTACTATCCCGCGCTGCAACGCGACAACTGCAAACTCATCGACTGGCCGATCGCGACGTTGAGCCCGGTCGGTATCCGCACCAGCGACGGCATCGAACACCATCTGGATTGCATCGTCTTCGCCACCGGGTACGACGTTCACCTGACCGGGCCGCCGTTCCAGGTGACCGGCCTCGGCGGCCGATCGCTGGCCGACGATTGGGCCGGCGGCGGCCAGGCCTACAAGAGCATCAACGCGCACGGCTATCCGAATCTGTTCTTCATGACCGGCCCCAACTCCGGCCCCGGACACAATTCGCTGCTGGTCTACATCGAAGGCCAGCTCGACTACGTGGTGCGCGGCATCACCACCATCCTCAACGACGACCTGCGCTATCTGGACGTGCGCGAGGACGTGCAACGGCAACACAACGAGCAGCTGCAACGCCGGCTGACCAGGACCACCTGGATGTCGGGTTGCCGCAGTTGGTATCTGACCAGGGACGGCTTCAACGCCTCCATGTACCCGGGAACCGCAACGCAGTATCTTCGTCAGATGCGTGACTTCAGATACGAGCACTATGACGCGGTTGCCTGCGACGTTCGGAACCGCGTCAGCGCACCGGCCTAGGGCGTAGCGCTTTGGGCGCCGAACGTCCGGGACGGCCCGAACCCGGCACGATCGCCAGCGTGTTGCACAACGTGCGACGCGCGCCCAACCGTGTTCGGCGTCAGTCCCGCGAGTTCGTCGAGGCGGCGGTGACCCAACTCTTCGACGCCGCGGTGCACCACCCTCACGACGACTCCTCGGGTGAGTACCGGATCGAGGAACTCGCGCGGTTGGCCGGCACCACGACGCGCAACATCCGGGTGTACCGCGACCGTGGCCTGCTGCCGCCGCCGATGCGGGTGGGCCGGATCGCGCTGTTCAACGACACGCACCTGACCCGGCTGCGGCTCATAACCTCGATGCTCGACCGCGGGTACACCCTGGCCCACGTGCGGGAAATGCTGTCCGCGTGGGAGGAGGGCAAGAACCTCGGCGACGTGCTCGGGCTGGAAACGGCGATGATGGGTACCTGGACCACCGAGAAACCGCAGACGATGCCGCTGGACGAGGCCCGTCAACTTGTCGGTGACGCAAGCGCTTTCGACCGCATGGTGGGCTTGCACGTCATTCGCGTGGAGGGGGACCAAGCCACGCTGCTGCGACCCAAACTCATCGAGGCGTTCAACGAGGTACGCGGCTACGGAGTGAGCGCGGACAAACTCATCGACCTGCACGAGCAGATCCTGCCCAAGATCGATGAGATCAGTGACCTGCTGGTGCAGGCCGGGTTCGAACACGTCGGCAACCGGATCAAGCCGGGCGAGGCGCTGCCCGCGGACGCCGAGATCGCCGAGTTGATCACCATGCTGGTGCGGTTTCGCACCCAGGCTGTCGCGACCGTCACCGCCACCCTGGCCTCGTCGATCGAGTCGACCATCGAAACACTGGCTGGCCGGTTGCTGTCGGAATACCTGGAGAATGCGGCCGGATCCGCGCTGCCCCAGTGACGATCGTCAGCGCCCGCTAAGTGTCAGTGTCCCTTGGGTTCTAAGCACTCGGCTGGCGGTGATCCGCTCGGCTTTGCGTGCTTCCCGCTCCAGATAGCGCTGCTTGGACTCCTCGAATCTCTCCGACGCTTCCTGCAGTTCTTTGATCAGCAGAGCGAGGTCGTCGCGCATCCACGCCGCCTCGCCGGTGAAGTCCTCGCGTTCGAAGATCCGCCACTTGCGCAGCACCGGCATGACGACCTCGTCGAGATGGATGCGGGGGTCGTAGACGCCGCCGACGGCGATAATCACCGCCTTGCGCCGAAACTCCGGCACCGTGAAGCCCGGCATCTTGAAGTTGCGCAGGATCCGATGCACCGATTTCATCGCCTGATTCGGCGCGATGTCCAGCCCCGCCGCGCTCACGTCGCGGTAGAAGATCATGTGCAGGTTCTCGTCGGCCGAAACCCTGGCAAGCAGTTGGTCGGCGATGCTCTCGTTGCAGGCCTTGCCGGTGTTGCGATGCGAAACGCGAGTGGCCAACTCCTGGAACGACACATACATGACCGAGTCGAACACGCTCTCGGCAAACATGTCGCCCTGCTGGTTCTGGCCTGGGCTGAAGCCTCGGGTCATTTGCTCCATGCGTAGCTTCTCGAGCTCGACCGGATCGACGGCGCGAGTCACCACCAGGTAATCACGCAGTGCGGTGCTGTGCCGGTTCTCCTCGGCGGTCCACCTGTTGACCCACTGTCCCCACGGGCCGTCCATGCTGAAGTTCATCGCAATCTCGCGGTGGTAGGACGGTAAGTTGTCCTCTGTCAGCAGGTTCTGCACCATCGCCACTTGGGCGACGTCGGACAGCCGGCTCTGCTCCGGCTCCCAGTCCTGGCCGTCCAAGGTGTAGAAGTTCTTGCCGTCCGACCACGGAATGTAGTCGTGCGGGCTCCACTCCTTGAACCTCGACAGGTGGCGATTGAGCAGTTGCTCCACCGTCGGCTGCAGTTCTTCGAGTAGCTGTAGGTTGGTCATTTCCTTGGACACAGTTGTCTCCCAGTTATCGGTCGAAGTGGCGAGGTGCTATCGGCCAACCGGCCTATCCAGTGGCGGCGTCGGTGCAGAACAGGTGCCGCAAGCCGTGCCCGCACGCGCGGCGTACCGCGGCGTCCCCGGAAAGAACCGGCGCCGCACGGGGATTCACGATCAGCGCACCCGGCGGACCGGAGATCTCCGGCGACCACACCCACCCCGGGGGACAAACGTGACGCTGTCGCGTCAGCAGCGGCTCGGGTGCACCCATGCGCAGCGACCCCGCTTTCTTTGTTATTCAAGAGCAGCGACATCAACTGCCACTGCTGAATAAGCCTTGCGGGTCGACACCTGGGTCGACTAGGGACCAAAGTCCCGCGCTGGACAAACGGTGGTCACCGGGTCTGGGCAACCAGGACTACGCGTCAGCCAGGACAGGGAGGCGTCAGCGCCGCTCCACCAGATACGGGGTCAGGGTGGACAGCTTCTCGCAGGTCTCCTCGAACTCCCGTTCGGGGTCGGACGCCTCGATGATGCCCGCGCCGGCCCGCAGCCAGGTGCGGCCGTCGCGCTCGTAGGCCGCCCGCAGCGTCAGCGCCGCGTCGAGCCCGCCATCGGCCGAGAACATCACCACGGCACCGGAATACAGTCCACGCGGACCTTCGTCGAGACGCAGGATGGCTTCCACACCGCCCGCTTTGGGGATTCCCGATGCGGTGACCGCCGGGAAGAGCGCTTCCAGCGCATCCATCCGGTCACTGGCCGGGTCCAGTCGCCCGGTCACGGTCGATCCGAGGTGCTGCACACTGCCCCGCTCGCGCACCGCCATGAAGTCGACGACGGCCGCTGTTCCCGGTGCGGCGATCTCGCTCACCTCCTGCAGTGAGGTCCGGACCGAAATTGCATGCTCGACAATCTCTTTGGAGTTCGACTCCAGGTCGTCACGAGCCTGGCGGTCGTTCACGGGACCACGGCCCAGCGCGCGGGTGCCGGCCAACGGTTCGGTGACCACCACCCCGTCTGGTTGCACGGCCGTCACGAGTTCGGGGCTGTAGCCCAGCGCACGAGCACCGCCGAGCCGCAACAGGAACGACCGCACTGGCGTGTTGTGGCGACGTCCGAGTCGATAAGTCTCGGGAAAGTCGAGCGCGAATGGCACCTCGAGGCAACGGGACAGGATCACTTTGTCGTAGCTGCCCGCGGTGATCTCGCCGACGGCCTTGGCCACCCGCTCGCGGTAGTCGGAGGGGTCCACGGACAGATCCACCGCCCGCGCCGGCGGCACGTCGCGTAAACCCTCGCGAAGCAAACGGTGCACCACCGCATGCTCCTGAGCCCCGGCGCCGTACAGTCGAATCTCGCTCCGCGTCAGGACGATACGAGTGCGGGGCCAGAAGACCCGGGCCAGCGGCGTGTGCGGGGCCAGCCGCTGCTGGAGCCCGAAGCGGTAGACACCGAATTCGAACGTCACCCAACCGAACAGCTGGTCGGTCTCCAGCAGCAGCCGGTCGACGGTTTCGCCTAATACCGGACCCGGTCGGCCGGTCCATTGCTGCCGCTGCGTCACACCGTCGCGGATGACCCTTATCTCGTCGCTGTCCAGCTCCACCATCGCTTGGACACCCGCTGCCAGCACCCACTGCCCGTCATGCTCGTAGACGAGGTACTCCTCGCCGACCGGCTCGGTGAGTTCGGTGGCCAACTCGGCCGCGAGGTCGGCGGGGTCGATGTCGGCAGGCATGGGGATGGCCAGTGACGTGGTGCTGGCAGAACTCGTGTCGACGCTGGCCTCCATCACAGAAGTAAATGTAGCCTAACCTATGCACTGAGGGCGCGTCGCCCTTATTTCTCGCGCCCGATTTGCGGGGATCCCAGCGGGCCACGCCGGTCCCGGCATGCGCAGGGGTCAGCGAGCGGCCCAACCGGCCACCGTTCGGTTTCAGCCCAACAAGGTTCGAACGACGCCGTCGGCCAGCAGCCGCCCGCGGTCGGACAGAACGAGCCGATCGCCGTCGGGAATCAACAACCCGTCGGCCACCGCCGTCTCGGCGCGCTCGCGTTCGGCGGCATCCAGGATGGCCAGCGGCAGGCCCTGCCGCAACCGGATCTGCAGCATCACCTCTTCGGTGTGCAGCGCGTCAGCGCTCAGCTCCTCGAAACCCGCGACCGGCAACGCCCGATCGGCAAGTCGCTCCGCATAAGCGTTGGGGTGCTTGACGTTCCACCACCGGGTCGCGCCCACGAACCCGTGCGCGCCGGGTCCCGCACCCCACCACTGGCCGCCGTTCCAGTAGCCCAGATTGTGCCGGCATTCGCCGTCGGGCCGCGACCAGTTGGACACCTCGTACCAGCGCAGCCCGGCCGCCGAAAGGCGTTCGTCGACGAGTTCGTAGCGGTGCGCCAGCACGTCGTTGTCCGGCGCGGCCAGCTCGCCGTTGCGGACCCGGCGTGCCATCGCGGTGCCCTCCTCGACCACCAGCGCGTACGCGGACACATGGTCGACGCCGGTCTCGATCGCGGTGTCCACCGAACGCAGCAGGTCGTCGTCGGTCTCCCCCGGGGTGCCGTAGATCAGGTCCAGACTGACGTGCTCAAAGCCCAGCTCCAGCGCCTCACGGGCAGCCGCCGCCGACCGATTGGGCGTGTGCACCCGGTCAAGCACGCCCAGCACCTGCGGGACCACCGACTGCATGCCCAGCGACACCCGGGTGTAGCCGGCCGCCCGTACCTCTTCGAAGAATTCCGGCCAGGTCGACTCCGGGTTGGCCTCGGTGGTGATCTCGGCGTCGGGTGCCAGCGTGAAGTGCTCACGCACCCGGTCCAGCAGGGTCGTCAGCCGCGCACCGCCCAACAGCGAGGGCGTCCCGCCGCCGACGAACACGGTGCTGACCGTGGGGTCGGCCAACCGCGCGGCCGCCAGCTCGAGTTCGGTTCCCAGCGCGGTCAGCCAGGCGTCGGGGTTGACACCGCCCAACTCGGCCGGGGTGTAGGTGTTGAAGTCGCAATAGCCGCAACGCGTTATGCAGAACGGCACGTGCACGTAGAGGCCGAACGGCCGACCTGGAATCGGCTGCATGACCGGCAGATCCACCGGCGCCGTGCGAGAAGGCATGCCAAATCTTGACACGACGGCCGTGCTCGAGGAGTTTTCCCAGCGCATTCCCGGTTTTGTTCACCCGATCACCCAGATTTGGACGCACTTTTAATCACCGTGAAATCAAATTTGACCTGGTGACATGGTGGCCGACGATTCATGGCAGAATGGCACCCGTGTCCGCCGCCAATTCGCTTCAGCGTGTAGTGCTGGTGGCGCGGCGGCATATCGACCTCAAGCGCGTTTGCAGCTGTTGCTGTCTGCCTTGATGTCGTAGACCCAGCCCACCCGTACCACCTGCTGGCTGCCGGATCTGCGCCGCCGGAATCAACGGTGAGCTGCGCGTGTTCGAAGTCGGCATGTTCGCGAAGGAGATTCCCCGCATGACCGCAGCACGTCCCGCCAAGGCACCTCGCAACGAGGGCCAGTGGGCGCTGGGTAATCGCGAGCCGCTCAATCCCAACGAAGAGATGAAGCACGCCGGCGCCCCGCTGGATGTGCGGGAGCGCATCGAGACGATCTACGCCCGGGGCGGCTTCGACAGCATCGACAAGAGCGACCTGCGCGGCCGGTTCCGCTGGTGGGGCCTCTACACCCAGCGTGAGCAGGGCTACGACGGATCGTTCACCGGCGACGACAACGCCGATCTGCTGGAGGCCCGCTACTTCATGATGCGGGTGCGGTGCGACGGCGGCGCGCTGTCGACGACCGCGCTGCGCACGCTGGGCCAGATTTCGACCGAATTCGCCCGTGACACCGCCGACATCTCCGACCGGCAGAACATCCAGTACCACTGGATCGAGGTGGAGAACGTCCCGGAAATCTGGCGGCGACTGGACGAGGTCGGGTTGCGGACGACGGAGGCGTGCGGCGACTGCCCGCGTGTGGTGCTGGGCTCGCCGCTGGCCGGTGAGTCGCTCGACGAGGTACTGGACCCCACCTGGGCCGTCGAGGAGATCGTCAAGCGCTACATCGGCAAGCCCGAATACGCCGACCTGCCCCGCAAGTACAAGACCGCAATCTCTGGCCTGCAGGATGTGGTGCACGAGGTCAACGACATCTCGTTCATCGGCGTCAACCATCCCGAGCACGGACCCGGGCTGGACCTGTGGGTCGGTGGCGGACTGTCCACCAACCCGATGTTGGCCCAACGTCTCGGCGTGTGGGTCCCGCTGGCAGAGGTGCCCGAGGTCTGGGAGGCGGTGACGTCGTTGTTCCGCGACTACGGCTACCGGCGACTGCGCGCCAAGGCGCGGCTGAAGTTCCTGGTCAAGGACTGGGGCGTAGAAAAATTCCGCGAAGTCCTCGAGACCGAGTACCTCAAGCGTCCGTTGCTCGACGGACCTGCGCCGCAACCGGTCGCGCATCCGATCGACCACGTCGGCGTGCAGCGACTCAAGAACGGGCTGAACGCCATCGGCGCCTCTCCGATCGCCGGGCGGGTGTCGGGCACCATCCTTTCGGCGGTGGCAGATTTGGCCGAGCGGGCCGGTTCGAACCGGATTCGGTTCACCCCCTACCAGAAGCTGGTGATTCTGGATATCCCCGACGACAAGGTCGACGAGACGATCGCCGGATTGGAAGAGCTCGATCTGCACACGCGTCCGTCGCATTGGCGCCGAAACCTGATGGCGTGCACCGGGATCGAGTACTGCAAGCTGTCGTTCGCCGAAACCCGGGTCAGGGCACAGACTTTGGCGCCGGAGCTGGAAGCTCGCCTGGAAGGCATCAACGCTGAGCTGGACGTGCCGATCACCGTCAACATCAACGGTTGCCCCAACTCGTGCGCGCGGATTCAGGTCGCAGACATCGGCTTCAAGGGCCAGATGGTCGACGACGGCGACGGTAACCCGGTCGAGGGCTTCCAGGTGCATCTGGGTGGCAGCCTCGGTCTGGACAGCGGATTCGGCCGGAAACTGCGTCAGCACAAGGTCACCAGCGACGAGCTGGGCGACTACATCGACCGGGTGACGCGCAACTTCCTCAAGCACCGCAACGACGGTGAACGCTTTGCCCAGTGGGCCATTCGGGCCGAGGAGGACGACCTGCGATGAGCGAAGCCACCAAGCTGACCGAAGGCGAGCTGCGGGAGGTGGCGGCACGCGGCGCGGTCGAACTCGAAGGCGCCAGCGCCAGCGAGCTGCTGCGGTGGACCGATGAGAACTTCGGCGGCGTCAACGGCCCACGTGGCTGGGCGACGTGCAACTACGTGGTGGCTTCGAACATGCAGGACGCGGTGCTGGTTGACCTGGCGGCCAAGATCCGGCCGGGCGTGCCGGTGCTGTTCCTGGACACCGGTTACCACTTCGTGGAGACGATCGGCACCCGCGACGCGGTCGAGTCCGTCTACGACATCCGCGTTCTCAACGTCACCGCTGAGCACTCGGTGGCCGAGCAGGACCGGCTGTACGGCAAGGACTTGTTCGCCCGCGATCCTGGCGAGTGCTGCCGGCAGCGCAAGGTGGCGCCGCTGGGCAAGTCGTTGCGCGGTTACTCCGCATGGGTCACCGGCATCCGGCGGGTCGAGGCGCCCACCCGCGCCAACGCCCCGCTGATCAGCTTCGACGAGGCTTTCAAGCTGGTGAAGATCAACCCGCTGGCGGCATGGTCGGATCAGGATATGCAGGAGTACATCGACGAGCACGACGTGTTGGTCAATCCCCTTGTCTACGAGGGTTATCCGTCGATCGGTTGCGCTCCGTGCACGGCCAAGCCGCTGGAGGGCGCGGATCCCCGCAGCGGACGTTGGCAGGGGCAGGCCAAGACCGAATGCGGGTTGCACGCGTCGTGACGTCTCTGGTTCTCGCGGCGCACGGCAGTGCGGACCCGCGGTCGGCGGCGAATGCGCGCGCGGTCGCCCGCCGGGTGACGCTGCTTCGTCCCGGCCTCGATGTGCGGGTTGCGTTCTGCGAGCACAATTCGCCGGGGCTGGCCGACGTCCTGCGCGAGTGTCCGGGCCAGGCGGTGGTCACTCCGTTCTTGTTGGCCGACGCCTACCACGCCCGGGTGGATATCCCGGCCCAGATCGCCGCATCCGGTGTCGGGGACAGGGTGCGCCAGGCAGCAGTGCTCGGTGAAGACGAGCGGCTGGTCTCGGTGCTGCGTCATCGGATTGGTCAGCGACGGGTGTCCCGGTTCGACGACACCACCGGTGTGCTGGTGGTGGCGATCGGCTCGTCGAACCCGGTGGCCAACGCTCGCACCGGCGAGGTCGCGCCTCGACTGGCGATCGGAACTCGTTGGGCTGCAGTGACAACCGCGTTCGCCACCCGCCCGGAGGCGCCGATGGATGCAGCGCTCGAGCGGTTGCGCGACCGGGGTGCCCGACGAGTAATCATCGCGCCCTGGTTCCTTGCGCCGGGACGCATCCCGGATCGGGTCGAGCGGTTCGCAATCAATGCCGGCGTCGAGATGGCGGCGCCGCTGGGTGCGCATCGACTGGTTGCTGCCACGGTGCTGGATCGCTTCGATCAGGTCGTGGCGCAGCGTATTGCCGCGTAACCGTGTGACCTGAGCACGACGGGGTACTCGCGACCATGACCGCGACACCACCGGACCCGGACCCCGCTCAAGTACCCGGTCTCGAACCCGGAGGGGGCGTCCCGCCCGGATCCACTCCGCCGGACTCCGCGCAGACATCCGGTCTGTCCGAGCAGCAGGAGCGCCCAGGGCGCAGGCTGACCCCGGTTGCCGTGGCCAGCCTGATCGGACTGGCCGTCTTCGTCGTCGTGTTCGTCGTGGTGGCAGTTGGGCTGCTTATGCGAATCATGTGACGACGCAGCGCCTGTCGCAGTTGTCCACAGTCCGTTCGATCCGCAGGTGGCGTACCGGGACCGCTAGGCCGAGGTAAGTTCCTTGTCGTCCTCGTCGTCGGACACGGCGTCGGCGATCGGCGGTACCCGGGTGGCGCGGACGTAGACGGTGTCACCTTCCTTGAGCGCCAGCGCCTCAGCGTCGCCACGGGTGATCTGCGCGGTGAACGGACCCCCGCTGACCGCGCTGGTCAGCTCGACCCGGACCTCGAATCCCAACGTCACCACCCGATCGACCGACGCCTTCACCACACCGATCGATTCCGCTGTACCGTCGCCGCCGGCAATCGCCATCTCGGGATTGCGGCCCACCCGGATGTCATGCGGGCGGACCAGAGCACCGTTGAGCGCGGACACCGCGCCCAGGAAGGACATCACGAACGAGTTCGCTGGGGTGTCGTAGACCTCGGTCGGCGAACCGACCTGTTCGATGCGGCCCTTGTTCAACACGGCGATCCGGTCGGCCACATCCAGCGCTTCGGCCTGGTCGTGGGTGACCAGCACCGTGGTGACGTGGACCTCGTCGTGCAGACGCCGCAACCAGGACCGCAGATCCTCGCGCACCTTGGCGTCCAGCGCGCCGAACGGCTCGTCGAGCAGCAGCACCTGCGGGTCGACCGCCAGTGCGCGGGCCAGGGCCATGCGCTGGCGCTGACCGCCGGAAAGCTGGTTCGGATAGCGGTTTTGGAAACCGCTCAGGCCCACCACCTCCAGCAGGTGGTCGACCTTCTCCTTGATTTCGGCCTTCGGCCGCTTACGGATCTTCAAACCGTAGGCGACGTTGTTGCGCACGGTCAGGTGCTTGAACGCGGCATAGTGCTGGAACACGAATCCGATGTCGCGGCGCTGCGGCGGCACCCGCGTGACGTCGCGACCCTCGATGATGACGGTCCCGGAGTCGGGTTGGTCCAGACCCGCGATCGTACGCAGCAGCGTCGACTTGCCCGAGCCACTCGGCCCCAGCAACGCCGTCAACGAACCGTTGGGCACCACGAAGTCCACGTGATCCAGCGCCACGAAATCGCCGTAGTGCTTGTAGGCATCCCGCACCACAATCGCGTTGCCCTGGTTGGTCCCAGTGTCGGTCATCCTCGAATCTCCTTGTCCGGCCTACTTGCTCGCACGTGCCCGACGTGCGTCCAGCACCACTTGAACGATCAGAACGAGCACGGCAACCGCCATCAGCAGGGTCGACAGCGCGTACGCGCCGTATTCCGCGCCCCGGTTGTAGCGGTCCGACACCAATAACGTCAGCGTCTGCGACTGCCCCGGCAGGTTGGACGACACCATGATGACCGCGCCGTACTCGCCGAGCGTGCGCGCGACGGTCAACACGATGCCGTACGTCAGACCCCACCGGATGGAGGGCAGGGTGATCCGCCAAAATGTCTGCCACCAGCCAGAACCGAGGGTCGCCGCGGCCTGTTCCTGATCGGTGCCCAACTCGTGCAGCACCGGCTCGACCTCGCGCACCACGAACGGCAGCGTGACGAAGATGCTGGCCAGCACGATGCCCGGCAGGCCGAAGATGATCTTGAAGCCGAGATCACGCTCGACGAATCCCAGTGCGCCGCTCGCGCCCCAGAGCACGATCAGGGACACGCCAACGATGACGGGCGAGACCGCGAACGGCAGATCGATGATTGCCTGCAGGATGCCTTTACCGCGGAACCGGTTGCGCGCCAACACTAATGCCGTCGGAATCCCGAACACCACATTCAGCGGCACCACGATGGCCACCACCAGCAGCGACAGGTTCAGCGCCGACACCGCGGCCGGGGTGCTGATCCAGTCGTAGAACTGACCCAGCCCTGGCTCGAACGTGCGCCAAAGGATCAGGATCACCGGGATGATCAGCAGCACAGCGACATATGCCAACGCGCTGTATCGAAGAAGGTAGCGGATTGCGCGTGACGGCTTCACCGGGACATCTCCTCGCGCTTGGCTGCCCGGCCACCGATGATCCGCAGGATCAACAGCACGACGAACGAAATCGACAGCAACACAATCGATATCGCCGCCGCCCCGGTGCGGTCGTCGTTCTCGATCAGCGTTCGTATCCATTGCGAGGACACTTCGGTCTTGCCGGGCACCGCACCGCCGATCAACACCACCGATCCGAACTCGCCGATGGCGCGGGAAAAGGCCAGGCCCGCACCGGACAACAACGCGGGCAGCAGTGACGGCAGCACGACGGAGGTGAAGATCTTGGGGCCATTGGCGCCCAGCGACGCTGCCGCCTCCTCGGTCTCCCTGTCGATCTCCAACAACACCGGCTGAACCGCGCGCACCACGAAGGGCAGCGTGACGAACGCCAGCGCCACCCCGACGCCCCATTCGGTGTGCTGCAGTTGCAGGCCCACCGGGCTGTGGTTGCCGTAGAGCGCAAGCATCACCAAGCTGGCCACGATCGTCGGTAACGCGAACGGCAAGTCGATGACAGCGTCGACGAGCCGCTTACCGAAGAAGTTGTCCCGCACCAACACCCAGGCGATGAGCAGGCCGAACACCGTGTTGAGCAAGGTCACCCCGATTGAGATCGTCAGGGTCACCCGCAACGATTCCAGCGCGGCGTGCGAGGTGACCGCGATCCGGAATGCCTGCCAGCCACCGCCAACCGCCTGCCACACAATCGCCCCGAGCGGCAGCAGCACGATCACCGACAGCCACAGCGTGGCTACACCGACGCGCAGTGAGGTGGTGCGAATCCGGCCGCCACCAGGCTGCACCGGTTGCGGCGCTTCGGTGCCGGGCTGCTCGAGCTCGGGACGGATCGCCTCTGGGTCAGGAGTAACGGTCACGGTCATCCGGTGGCCTGCGTGTAGATCTTGGTGATGCTGCCGGCGCTCTTGTCGAACAGTTTCGGGTCCACGGTGGCCCAGCCGCCGAGGTCGGCGATGGTCCACAACTTCGCCGGCTGCGGGAACTGATTGCGGAACGCCGCGGCGACGGATGGATCGACCGGCCGGAAACCGGCCTGCGCCCACAGCTGCTGTGCCTGCGCGGTGTACTGGAAATTCTTGAAGGCGACCGCTGCCGGCAGATGCGTGCTGGTTGTGATCACGGCGATCGGGTTCTCGATCTTGAACGTCTGCGGCGGGGTGACGTGTTCGACCGGCTTGCCGGCCCGCTCGGCGGCGATGGCCTCGTTCTCATAACTGACCAGGACGTCACCGCTGCCCTGGACGAAAACGTCCGTGGCTTCTCGTCCCGACCCTGGACGCAATTTCACGTGTTCCCGCACCAGTCGGTTGATGAAGTCGATGCCCGCTTGGTTGTTCCTGCCGCCTTCGCTTTTCACTGCGTACGGCGCCAACAGATTCCACTTCGCCGAACCCGAACTCAGCGGACTCGGGGTGATGACCTCGACACCGGGACGCAACAGGTCGTCCCAATCCTTGATGTTCTTCGGATTGCCCTTGCGCACCACGAAGGTGACCAGCGATCCGAAGGGAATACCCTTGGTGGCATCGGTATTCCAGTCTTTGGCGACCTTGCCGCTCTTGATCAACCGGGTGATGTCGGGCTCGACCGAGAAATTCACCAGGTCCGCCGGCTTGCCCTCCCCGACGCCGCGTGACTGGTCACCGGAGGCCCCGAAGGAACTGATCACCTGCACGCCGTTACCTTCCTCGGACGCGTTGAACGCCGGAATCACCTTGCTCCAACCGGGTTCGGCGACCGAATAGGCGACCAGGGTGATGCTGGACTTCGCGTTGCCGAGTCCTGCGCCGCCCACGACGTCGCTGGGACCACCGCGGCACGCCGCCACAACTCCGACGAGGAGCACGGTCGCCACCAGCTGTTGCCAGCGCGGCACGCTCTTAAACCCTATGGACATATACGGTTGGTGGCCTTCCGGTGCGGGACTTGTGATTGCGGTCCCGTGACTGCGGATAGGCGATCAATGAGAATCAGGGCGATTCACAAACTCCACACCAGGCCGCGCACGGGGCAGGAGTCAGCGACAACAGTGCACGCGTGCCGCGGAGCAAGCCACGACGGAGTCAACGCAGCCGAGCGCGAAGATATCGCGCTTCAGAACATCGGCTGCTGCGTGCATGTGGCGAAGCCTAACAGAGTTCGCGCAAGCGGCAATTCGAGAGCCGATTCAGTGCGTGAGCAGCCACGCGACAAGCACCAGCACCACCAGAGCGACCAGAATCAGGGTGACGTGCGAACGCGGCATCGAAGTTATCCGGACGCCTCATCGGAGTGGCGAACCCGGCGCATCAGTTGGATTCCCCTGCCGAGCAGTGCATCCAACGATGCCGCCAGAAAATACGCCAGGGCCAACACCACTGGCATCACCGCCAGCGCCTGCAGCACGAACGGCAGCCCGGAGAGCCAGAGCTCCACGCCGTCCCACCAACTCAGGAACCCGTTCACCGGGCCCACCCTATGCGGCACGGCCCCTGAAACCAACGCGCCTCCCACCGGGTAACACCTCGGTCGCGAAGTGGACGAGCGGCCGGTGAACAGTCGATGATGTCGGGATGGTCCTGCATGCCGATGCCGCTGATTCAGCTAACGACCAGCTTGTCCCGCTCGACGAACCCGCCACTGAGCTGGCCACTCTCGACGCGGTGGCAGTCGAACTCGAGTCGACCGGCCCCTATGTGTCCAGTTCGCCGTCGCGCAACCCGTTCCCGCCCATCGCCGATTACGCCTTCCTGTCGGACTGGGAAACCACGTGCCTGATCTCACCGGCAGGATCCGTGGAGTGGCTGTGTGTGCCACGGCCGGATTCCCCGAGCGTGTTCGGTGCGATCTTGGACCGCAGCGCCGGGCATTTCCGGCTCGGTCCGTACGGCGTCTCGGTGCCGTCGGCGCGGCGCTATTTACCCGGCAGCCTGATCATGGAGACCACCTGGCAGACCCACACCGGTTGGCTGATCGTGCGCGACGCGCTGGTGATGGGCCCCTGGCACGACATCGAACGCCGCTCCCGGACACACCGTCGCACCCCGATGGACTGGGACGCCGAGCACATCCTGTTGCGCACCGTGCGCTGCGTCAGCGGCACCGTCGAGCTGATGATGAGCTGCGAACCGGCTTTCGACTACCACCGTCTCGGGGCGACGTGGGAGTACTCGGCCAACGCCTACGGCGAGGCCATCGCCCGCGCCACCAAGCAACCGGACGCGCACCCGACGCTGCGGCTGACCACCAACCTCAACATCGGCCTGGAGGGCCGCGAGGCGCGCGCCCGCACCCGGATGAAAGAGGGCGACGACGTGTTCGTCGCGCTGAGCTGGACCAAGCACCCGGCGCCGCAGACCTACAAAGAGGCCGCCGAGAAGATGTGGCAGACCACGGAGTGCTGGCGGCAGTGGATCAACATCGGCAACTTCCCCGATCACCCGTGGCGGGCGTACCTGCAGCGCAGCGCACTCACGTTGAAGGGGTTGACCTACTCCCCGACCGGCGCGCTGCTGGCGGCGAGCACCACTTCGCTGCCGGAGACGCCGCAGGGCGAACGCAACTGGGACTACCGCTACTCGTGGATCCGGGACTCGACGTTCGCGTTATGGGGTCTCTACACGATCGGGTTGGACCGTGAGGCCGACGACTTTTTCGCGTTCATCGCCGACGTGTCCGGGGCCAACAGCGACGAGCGCCATCCGCTTCAGGTGATGTACGGCGTCGGTGGCGAGCGAAGCCTCGTCGAAGAAGAACTCAACCACTTGTCCGGCTACGACCATGCCCGTCCGGTGCGCATCGGCAACGGGGCCTACGACCAGGTCCAGCACGACATCTGGGGCTCGGTACTGGACTCGTTCTACCTGCACGCCAAATCCCGCGAGCAGGTCCCGGAAAACCTGTGGCCGGTACTGAAGAAGCAGGTGGAAGAGGCGATCAAGCACTGGCGGGGACCCGACCGGGGAATCTGGGAGGTGCGCGGGGAGCCGCAGCACTTCACGTCGTCGAAGGTGATGTGCTGGGTGGCGCTGGACCGCGGGGCCAAGTTGGCCGAGCGGCAGGGCGAGAAGAGCTACGCCCAGCAGTGGCGTGCGATCGCCGAGGAGATCAAGGCCGACATCCTGGAGCACGGTGTGGACTCCCGCGGCGTGTTCACCCAGCGCTACGGGGATGACGCCCTGGACGCCTCGCTGTTGCTGGTGGTGCTGACCCGGTTCCTGCCGCCCGACGACCCGCGGGTGCGTGCCACCGTGCTGGCCATCGCCGACGAGCTCACCGAGGAAGGACTGGTGCTGCGCTACCGCGTGCACGAGACCGACGACGGGCTGTCCGGCGAGGAGGGCACGTTCACCATCTGTTCGTTCTGGCTGGTGTCGGCGTTGGTGGAGATCGGCGAGGTGGCGCGAGCCAAGCGGCTGTGCGAACGACTGTTGGCCTATGCCAGCCCGCTGCATCTGTATGCCGAGGAAATCGAGCCTCGCACCGGTCGGCAGCTGGGTAACTTCCCGCAGGCGTTCACCCACCTGGCCCTGATCAATGCGGTGGTGCACGTGATCCGGGCCGAGGAGGAGGCCGACGGTTCGGGCGCGTTCCAGCCCGCCAACGCGCCCGTCTAGCCGCCGGCTGTCACGTCGCCGCGGTGATCTTGTCCATCACCGTGTGCGCGATTTCGATCGCGCTGGTGCCCAGATTGGCAGATCCCCGATCCGACGGATTGTCGGTGCTGAAGAAAGCGACCTCCACCTCGACCAGGCAGTTCCCCCGCACGCCGACAGCGCGTGCCACCGGCATGGGAGTGGAGCTGGACAAGCTGGCCTGGTCGTAAATCGTCGCTGCCAGAACGGAATCGGCGACACGCACACTGCCGATGGTGTCGGTGAAACTGAGCGTGGCGCCGGGCAGTTCCACGGCGGTGCCGTCGCAGTTCTTCCATTGGGTGGTGAACTGGTCGAAGAGCGCAGCGGCATCAGAGATCTTGGGGAACGTCACCACGCCTTCGGTCACGCTGATCACCTTGACGGAATCGGTTGCATGCCACCAGGTTTGGCGTGCGACGTCCTGCACGGGCGCGGAGTCGTAGACGCCCTTCTCCATGGTCGTCACGACGCCGACACACTCGACCGGCGACGCGGGTCCGTACGCGTGCGCCAACTTGTCGCGGTCACCGTAACGGGGCGGGAATTGCGAGTCGACCTTGAACGGCTGGGCGAGTATCCGCTCCAGCGCGGCGTCGTCGAGCAGCACCTGTTTGACGCTGTCGCCACCGAGCGGGCGCGGTTTCAATCCAGGTGCGGGGTGTGCGGTACCGGTGACGGATTGCGTACAGCCGGTCAGCACGGCCAAGAGCCCGAAACCGACGATCCAGCGGGACTTCATCTGCTCGAGACCTTCCTCGCGTAGCCCTGGTTGCGGCTATTTCTTGCCTTTGTCCCCCGCGGCATCGGTGGACAGTGCGGCGACGAAGGCTTCCTGCGGCACGTCGACCCGCCCGATGGTCTTCATCCGCTTCTTGCCCTCCTTCTGCTTCTCCAGCAGTTTGCGCTTGCGGGTGATGTCACCGCCATAGCATTTGGACAGCACGTCCTTGCGGATCGCCCGGATGTTCTCGCGCGCAATGATTTTCGAGCCGATCGCGGCCTGTACCGGCACCTCGAACTGCTGGCGCGGGATGAGTTCCTTGAGTTTGGTGGTCATCTTGGTGCCGTAGGCCGAGGCGCCGTCCTTGTGGACGATCGCGCTGAACGCGTCGACGGCTTCGCCCTGCAGCAAGATGTCGACCTTGACCAATTGGGCTTCCTGTTCGCCGGCCTCTTCGTAGTCGAGGCTGGCGTAACCACGGGTGCGCGACTTCAGCGAGTCGAAGAAGTCAAAGATGATCTCGCCCAACGGCAGTGTGTAGCGCAGCTCCACCCGCTCGGGCGACAGATAGTCCATGCCGCCCAGTTCGCCGCGCCGCGACTGGCACAGCTCCATGATGGTGCCGATGAATTCGCTGGGCGCGATGATGGTGGTCTTGACGATCGGTTCGTAGACGGTGCGGACCTTGCCCTCCGGCCAGTCCGAGGGGTTGGTCACCACGATCTCGGTGTTGTCTTCCTTCTCCACCCGGTAGACGACGTTGGGCGAGGTCGAGATCAGGTCCAGGTCGAATTCGCGCTCGAGTCGCTCGCGGGTGATCTCCATGTGCAGCAGCCCCAGGAAGCCGCACCGGAAGCCGAAACCCAGAGCCACCGAGGTTTCCGGCTCGTAGGTCAGCGCGGCGTCGTTGAGCTGCAACTTGTCCAGCGCGTCGCGCAGGTTCGGGTAGTCGCTGCCGTCCACGGGATACAGGCCCGAATAGACCATCGGCTTGGGCTCCCGGTAGCCCGTCAACGCTTCCTTGGCGCCGTGCCGGGCGGTGGTCACCGTGTCCCCGACCTTGGACTGCCGCACGTCCTTCACGCCGGTGATCAGGTAACCCACCTCGCCCACGCCCAGGCCCGCGCTGGCTTTCGGCTCCGGCGAGACGATGCCGACCTCGAGCAGTTCGTGGGTGGCGCCGGTGGACATCATCGCGATGCGCTCACGGGGACTGATCTTGCCGTCGACCACGCGGACGTAGGTCACCACTCCGCGATAGATGTCATAGACGCTGTCGAAGATCATCGCCCGGCTGGGCGCGTCGGCGTCGCCCTGCGGCGGCGGCACCTCGCGCACCACGTGGTCGAGCAGGTCGCCGACGCCTTCGCCGGTCTTGCCGGAGACCCGCAGCACATCGGTCGGCTCGCAGCCGATGATGTGAGCGATCTCACCGGCGTAGCGGTCCGGATCGGCAGCGGGCAGGTCGATCTTGTTCAGCACCGGGATGATGTGCAGGTCACGGTCCAGCGCCAGGTAGAGATTGGCCAGCGTTTGCGCCTCGATGCCCTGGGCGGCGTCGACCAGCAGCACCGCGCCCTCGCAGGCTTCCAGCGCACGGGACACTTCGTAGGTGAAGTCGACGTGACCGGGGGTGTCGATCAGGTGAAGAACATAGTCGCCTGCGCCGGCCCCGTCCTTCAAGGTCCAGGGCAGCCGGACGTTCTGGGCCTTGATGGTGATGCCGCGTTCCCGCTCGATGTCCATCCGGTCCAGGTACTGGGCCCGCATCGAGCGTTCGTCGACTACGCCGGTCAGCTGCAGCATTCGGTCGGCCAGCGTCGACTTGCCGTGGTCGATGTGAGCGATGATGCAGAAGTTCCGAATCTGCGCCGGCGGCGTGAACGTCTTGTCGGCGAAACTGCTGATGGGAATCTCCTGGTTGGGCGGTTGGCGGGTATGCCCAGCGTATCCGTGCACAACAACCGGGACACAATCACGCGGTTATGCTGCGAGCATGGCACCGGGTAAGAAGTCGTCCGGCAAGTCACAGTGGAAGACGTTCCAGCGCTTTGCGGAGAACCTCGTCAGCGAGGCTCCGAAAGTGGTGCAGCGCCTGCAGAACACGCAGGAGACACTGCGGACCATCCAGCAAGCCGTGAAGATCACCGCGAACATCGTCGCGATGGGTTTGCCGGCGCCGCCGGCCGAGATCACCACCGGCCGTCCGGTGACGAAGACGAGCTTCCCGACTGCGCAGCGGGCTCGCCGGGTGGTCTATTCCCCAGATCTGGACGGTCGGGCCGACCCCGGCGAGATCGTCTGGACCTGGGTGGTTTACGAGGACGACCCGACCCGCGGCAAGGACCGGCCGGTGCTCGTGGTGGGCCGCGAACGCAGCGTCTTGCTGGGACTGATGCTGTCCAGCCAGGAGCAGCACGCCGGGGATCGGCATTGGGTCGGGATCGGTTCGGGCGATTGGGATTACGAGGGCAGACAGAGCTGGGTGCGGCTGGACCGCGTGCTCGACGTGCCCGAAGAGAGCATCCGCCGCGAGGGCGCGATCCTGAACCGCGAGACCTTCGATCTGGTGGCCGCCCGGCTGCGCAGCGAGTACGCCTGGCGCTGAGCGCCCTGCCCAATTTGACTCTGCGCCTACGGCGACAAAGTGTGAGAAGACCCCGCCCTCAGCGCAGACTCAACGCCCAAACACTCAGCCCTGCGTGATGTAGGACTGCAGCTGCTGCTGCTCGGCCTCCAGTTCGCCCATCCGGGTCTTGACCACGTCGCCGATGCTGACGATCCCGATCAGCCTCCTGCCGTCGAGCACAGGTATGTGTCGCACCCGGTGCTGCGTCATCAGCACGCTGATCTCGTCGACCGTGTCGGTCTTCGCGCAGGTGGCCACGGCGCTGGTCATGATCTTGGACACCGGACGCGACAGCACGCTGGCGCCGTGCGTGTGCAGTTGGCGCACCACGTCGCGCTCGGAGACGATGCCGACCACTCCCTCGTCGCCGACCACCACCATCGCGCCGATATTCTGCTCCGCCAGGCCGGCCAGCAATTCCCGGACCGTCGCGTCGGGGTTGATCGTCGTCACCGCCGCCCCCTTGTTGCGCAAGACATCCGAGATCCGCATCTAGCCTCCCGTGGGTTGTGATCCGATTCACACCAGGCTACGACGTACGCGGTCGGCGCAAAAGCCAGCATCCGAAGCCGTGATCCGTTGCAGCGAAACCGTCATGCCATCTTGACTGCCGAGCACTACGTCTCGATGCGTTCGGCTTGCGAGGATAGAGCCATGATCGAGGTCACCCTGCTCGGCACCGGCAGCCCCGTTCCAGACCCGAACCGGGCCGGGCCCGCCACCCTGGTACGCGCGGGCGGACAGGCTTTCCTGGTGGACTGCGGGCGCGGAGTACTGCAACGCGCGGCCGCGGTGGGCGTGGGTGCCGCGGGATTGAGCGCAGTGCTGCTCACCCACCTGCACAGCGACCACATCGCCGAGCTCGGCGACGTCCTCATCACCAGCTGGATCACCAACTTCGCGCCGGATCCGGCGCCGCTGCAGATCATCGGGCCGCCCGGCACCGCACAGGTGGTGGACGCGATGCTCAAGGCATTCGGTCACGACATCGGCTACCGGATCGCGCACCACGCCGACCTGAACTCCCCGCCACCGATCGAGGTTCATGAGCACACCGACGGGCCGGTATGGGATCGCGACGGTGTGACGATCCGGGTTGCCCCCACCGATCACCGTCCGGTGGCGCCGACGATCGGGTTCCGCGTCGAGTTCGAAGACGCGTCGGTGGTACTTGCCGGCGACACCGTGCCCTGCGCCAGTCTCGACGAATTAGCCGCCGGTGCAGGCGCTTTGGTGCACACCGTGATACGCAAGGACATCGTCTCCCACGTCCCCCAGCAACGGCTGAAGGACATCTGCGACTATCACTCGTCGGTACCGGAGGCGGCTGCCACCGCGGCCCGCGCCGGGGTCGCCACCCTGGTGATGACGCACTATGTGCCGGGTATCGTGCCGGGCCAGGAAGAGCAGTGGCGGGCTCTGGCGGCAACCGAATTCGGCGGGCAGATCGAACTCGGCGACGACCTGCACCGGGTCGAGGTGCACGCGCGCTGACGGCGGCTCAGCCGGCACGGTCCGCCACCCGAGGCGACCTGGCGAAAACGCACGTATTCAACCTGCCGGCGAGGTACGATCCGGGCCTGCCGTTCTTGAGTTCAAGAGGTGCGTGATGACGTGGTTTGCAGCGGGGCCGGAGGGGATGGCCGCTGCATCCAGGGACCTGGCCGACATCGGCTCGACGATCAGCGAAGCCAACGTCAGTGCGCGACTGCAGACGGCCGGCGTGCCGGCTGCCGCCGCCGATCAGGTCTCGGCCGTGGTCGCAGCGTTCTGGGGTGCTCACGCAGAGGGCTATCAGCGGATCGGCGCGCAGATGGCGGCCTTCCACGAGCAAATCGTCCGAGGCTTGACCGCGTCCGGCGCGTCCTACGCCGGCGCCGAGGCGGCTGCGGCCGAATCGCTGGGTAGCCAGCTCGACGCGATCAACGCGCCGGCCAGGCACCTGCTGGGTCACTGACCGGATCGGGGTTTCGTCCGCCGGGAAGCCGGCAGCCGCGTGACCAGGCCGCGGCAGCCCCGGCTAGGCGAGCCTGGTGATTTCGACGTCCACGTCGAGGTCGGTGGCTCCCAGCCCGGAGTAGATCCCTTTCAGCGGTGACACGTCGGCGTAGTCCCGGCCGACGCCCACGCTGATGTACTGCTCGGTGATCTCGGTGTCGTTGGTGGGGTCGTAGTTGAACCAACCACCGGTCCAGGCCTGAATCCAGGCGTGGCTGCGTCCGGCTACGGCTTTGCCGATCGCGGCGTCGCGTTTGGGGTGCAGATACCCCGACACATACCGTCCGGGAATCCCCATGCTGCGCAACAGAATCAGGGTCAGGTGCGCAAAATCCTGGCATACCCCTTTGCCCTGTTCCAACGCATCCAGCCCGGACGATTGCACACCGGTGGTGCCGGGCAGGTAGTCCAACTCGCTGCGCGCCCATCGGGACGCTGCGACGGCGGCTTCCGCGGGATCATAATTTTTGATGATCCGCTTACCCACGGCCGCAACACGTTTGCTGGTCGGGGTGTAGTCGGTGGGGCGCAACACTTCGTCGAACCGATCGATCACGGCCATCGATTCCAGTTCTTTCCAACTGGCCTTCTCCGCCGGCGGTTCAGGGGGTTCGGTTTCGACCACCGACGAGGACGTCACGGTGAGCTCGGTGTGCGGCGCATGCAGGTCGAAGGCCGTGACCGCGGTCCCCCAGTAGTCGATGTAGCGGTAGGACCGGGTGGCCGGGATGGTCTCGACTCGGTTGAGGATGACGTTCTGCCGGGTGTTGGACCGCGGCGTCAGCCGGGCTTCGTTGTAGGACGCCGTCACCGGCGACTGGTATGCGTACCCGGTGTTGTGCACCACCCGCATCCGCCACATCAGGAGTCTCCCTGGCTTTGCACGAGTTCGCCACGCTGTCGGGCATCCGTCCACGCCACCCACGGAGCGGCGTGAAAGTACTGTAGCGCCAACGCATCTCCTACCTCGCGGCATGTTCTCTGCAAACCGCCCAGGCGGTTCTCCAGCGTCTCGAGCAGCACTCCCGGCTGCAGGAATTCCAACTCGCTGCGCGCCTGACCGAGTAGTCGCTGGGCTTCGGTGGTCGCGCCGACCCGGCTCTGCGGATTGTGCAGGAGTTCTTCCAGGTTGTGTTCGGCCAGTTTCAGCGAGTAGAAGACCGAGCGCGGGAAAAGCCGGTCCAACAACATGAACTCCACCACCCGCGCCGCATCCAGTGCGCCGCGGTAGGTGCGCAAATAGGTGTCGTGCGCACCCGCCGAACGCAACAGTGTCACCCAGGCGGGCGACGACGCGCTGTCACCGACCCGGGACAGCAGCAACCGCACCGTCATGTCTACCCGCTCGATCGCGCGACCCAGCACCATGAACCGGTAGCCGTCGTCGCGGGACAGCGTGGAGTCGGCCAGACCGGCGAACATCGCCGCGCGGCCCTCGATGAACGACAGAAACTCGTGCGGCCCAAGGCGTTTGGCCGCGCGTTCGCGTTCGGGCAGCGCGTGGTAAGTGGTGTTGATGCACTCCCAGGTTTCGCTGGAGGTGACTTCCCTTGCCGACCTTGCGTTTTCGCGTGCCGCCGAGATCGCGTCGACGATCGAACAGCCGCCCTCGGTGTTGGGCCGGAACGCGACCAAGTCGGTCAGTGACCAGACGTCCAGTCGGTGCTCGGGGGGCTCGATGCCCAGCACCTTGAGCAACAATCGGGAGGACCGGTCCGGGTCGACGCTGGAATCCTCGAGCAGGTGGTGTACGGCCACGTCCAGGATGCGCGCGGTGTCATCGGCACGTTCCACGTAGCGCCCGATCCAATACAAGGCTTCGGCGTTGCGGGCGAGCATCAGTCCACCGCCTTCTGCTGTTGCTGCTGCTCGTCCTGCGGCTGATGAACCGATGACAGTGCATGGTCCGGGCGGGGCTCGGGAACGGCCCGCGGCAGCGAGCGCACCACCTGAGCCCGCCCCAGCTCGCGAGCGGCCACCGACGTACGGGGCGCCAGCACCCAGGTGTCCTTGGACCCGCCGCCCTGGCTGGAGTTGACCACCCGGGATCCCTCGACCAAAGCCGTGCGCGTCAGGCCGCCGGGCAGCACCCACACGTCGTCACCGTCGTTGACCGCGAACGGGCGCAGGTCGACATAGCGCGGCGCCAACGAGTCGCCGATCCGGGTCGGCACGGTGGACAGCTCCATCACCGGTTGCGCGATCCAGGCCCGCGGATCGTCGCGGATCTTCTTGGCCAGGGCGTTGAGTTCCTTGTCGGAGGCTTCGGGGCCGAACACGATGCCGTAGCCGCCCGAGCCCTCCACCGGCTTGACCACCAACTCGTGGATCCGGTCGAGGACTTCCTCGCGCTCGTCGTCGAGCCAGCAGCGATACGTGTCGACGTTGGCCAGCAGGGGCTTCTCCCCCAGGTAGTACTCGATGATGGTCGGCACGTAGGTGTAGACCAGCTTGTCGTCGCCGACGCCGTTGCCGATCGAACTGGAGATGACGACGTTGCCGGCGCGGGCGGCGTTGACCAGCCCGGCTACCCCCAGCACCGAGTCGGCCCGGAACTGCAGCGGGTCCAGGAACGTGTCGTCGATGCGCCGGTAGATGACGTCGACCTGGCGCTCTCCCCCGGTGGTGCGCATGTACACCTGGTTGTCGCGGCAGAACAGGTCGCGCCCCTCGACCAGCTCGACGCCCATCTGGCGGGCCAGCAGGGAGTGCTCGAAGTAGGCCGAGTTGTAGACGCCGGGCGTGAGCACCACCACAGTCGGGTCGGCCTCGTTGGTGGCCGCCGAGTTGCGCAGCGCCCGCAACAGGTGTGACGCGTAGTCATCGACGGTGCGCACCCGGTGGGTGGCGAACAGGTTGGGGAAAACGCGCGCCATGGTGCGCCGGTTTTCCACAACGTACGACACCCCCGACGGGGAGCGCAGATTGTCCTCGAGTACCCGGAAGTCGCCCTTTTCGTCGCGGATCAGGTCGATGCCGGCGACGTGGATCCGCACCCCGTTGGGTGGGACGATGCCGACCGCCTCGCGGTGGAAATGCTCGCAGGAGGTGATCAACCGCCGTGGGATGACGCCGTCGCGCAGAATCTCCTGGTCGCCGTAGATGTCGTCGAGGTACATCTCGAGTGCCTTGACGCGCTGGGTGATGCCGCGTTCCAAACGGGTCCATTCAGCGGCCGAGATCACCCGTGGGACCAGGTCCAACGGGAACGGGCGCTCCTGACCCGAGAGCGAGAACGTGATGCCCTGGTCGATGAACGCCCGGCCCAATGCGTCGGCGCGCGCCTTCAACTCCGACGCATCGGTGGGCGCCAACTCGGTGTAGATGCCCTTGTAGGGGCCGCGAACGTTGCCCTGTGCGTCGAACATCTCGTCGAAGGCCAGCGCGTACACCGGATCTGAGGTGTTGTAACCCTGGAAGATGCGTTCGGAACGGACGCTGGGCCGCCCCCTCGGTGGTTCGACCTGGTTGGCAAGACTCACCTGTGTCACTCTGCCTCAATCCCCCTAGCTCGGCAGACCCAGAATTACTGTTTTGGGCGAAAACGTAACCGACTGATAACCTGGGCAGTCGCTGTCGGGTTGCAGGGGTACCCCGAGCAAAGCCAAATCGAAACGGACTAAGGAATTCACGCGTGGCCAACATCAAGTCGCAGCAGAAGCGCAACCGCACTAACGAGCGCGCCCGGCTGCGCAACAAGTCGGTGAAGTCTTCGCTGCGCACGGCTGTTCGCGCGTTCCGTGAGGCGGCCCATGCCGGTGAGAAGGAGAAGGCCGCCGAACTGCTGGTCTCGACGAGCCGCAAATTGGACAAGGCGGCCAGCAAGGGCGTGATCCACAAGAACCAGGCCGCCAACAAGAAGTCGGCGCTGGCCCGCGCGCTGCACAAGCTCGGCTGAGCTCTCAGTTCCGGTCTGCCGCCAATTCGGCGACCTCACGCACCGCTGATTCCAACGCGTAGTCGGCGTCGGCGACGGCCCCTTTGACATTTGCGTTGAGGGTTGCCGCCACCTTCATGGCGACGGCCAACCGATCGCGCGACCAGCGCCGGGCCTGCTTCTGCGCTTTCTGCACCCGCCAGGGGGGCATTTTCAGCTGCCCGGCCAGCCGGTAGGGGTCACCGGACTGCGCCATCACCAGCCCGATCGTGTGAATGGCCTCGGCCAGCGCGTCGGCCAGCACCACCAGCGGTTCGCCGCGCATCATCGCCCAGCGCAGCGCCTCGGCGGCACCCGCGACGTCGCCGGTCACCGCCTTGTCGGCGATGTCGAATCCCTTCACCTCGGCTTTGCCGCTGTGATACCGCCGGACCGCGGCGGCATCGACTGAGCCGTTGGTGTCGGCGACCAGCTGCGAGCACGCCGATGCCAGCTCACGGAGATCGGAGCCGACGGCGTCCAGCAAGGCCGTCACCGTCTCCTCGTCGACCTTGACCTTCAACGAGCGGAATTCGCGCCGGACGAAGTCGGTGCGCTCGCTCGCCTTGGTGATGCGGGCGCACGGATGCTCCTGGGCGCCATGGGACCGCAGCTCCCCCGCCAGCGCCTTGGCCCGGCCGCCACCGGAGTGCACCACCACCAGCACGGTGCCCGGCGGCAGGTCCGCGGCGGCCGACGCGATCAAGGTGGCCGCATCCTTGCCGGCTTCTCCCGCTGCCTCGAGCACCACGATTCGCTCCTCGGCGAACAGGGACGGGCTCAGCAGTTCGGCGAGCTCGTTGGTGCTGACATCGCCGGCCCGCATCCGGTTCACCGGGACATCGGCTATCCCCGTCTCGGCTCCGGTGCCCGCGCGTTGTCGGGCCGACCGCAGTATCTGCGCGACGGCCCGCTCGATCAGCAGTTCCTCTTCCCCCAGGACAAGGTGCAACGGCGAAACCTCGCTCACGCCACGATGGTGTCACGAGCCTGCGACAGCCGCGGTTGCGAGTCGGACATGCGACAGTTGTCCTCGGTTGGTCGTCGGGAGTTCCGCGGGCCGCGGATCCTAGGAGGCTGGTGTGGCGGAAACGAAGTTCGGGCGCTACCGCTTGGTCGAATTGATGGGCCGCGGCGGCATGGGCGAGGTCTGGCGCGCCTACGACACCGAGACCGACCGAGTCGTGGCGATCAAAGTGTTGTCAGCGCACCTGTCCGACGACGCGGAGTTCCAGCGCCGATTTCGTCGGGAAGCTCACGCGGCCACCCGGCTGAACAGCCCGCACGTCGTCCCGATCCACAACTATGGTCAGATCGACGGCCGTCTCTACCTGGAAATGCGGCTGATTGAGGGCCGCGACCTGGCCAGCCTGCTCGCCGACGGACCGCTGGATCCGGCGCGGGCAGTTGAGATCGTCAGCCAGGTGGCCAAAGCGTTGCACGCCGGCCATCGGGTCGGGTTGCTGCACCGCGACATCAAACCCGCCAATGTGCTGCTCGACGAAGACGATTTCGCCTATCTGATCGACTTCGGGATTGCCCGCACGGTAGACGAGACGCGCATGACCAAAACGGGCAGCACGATCGGCACCTTCCACTACATCGCACCGGAGCGCTTGGCCATCGGGGCCGACGAGGACGCCCGCGCCGACATTTACTCACTCGCCTGTGTCCTCTTCGAGTGCCTGACCGGGAGGCCGCCGTTCCCGGGCGACACCATCCCGCAACTGGTGGCAGCACACTTGAGTACCCCGCCACCGCGAGCCTCGACCAACGATGCGCATATCCCAGCCTCCATCGACGACGTCATCGCGCGGGGCATGGCCAAAGATCCCGATCAGCGGTATGCGACGACGGGCGAGTTGGCCAACGCCGCCCGCCAGGCGCTTCGCGACACCACCGCCCCGCCGCCGCCGGGTCCGACACCGCCACCCATCAGACAGGCGCAAGCCCCCGCCGCCAGTCCTATGCCGGCGACCTGGGCACCGAGCGCGCCGGCAAATCAGCACGTTTTCACCAGTGCGCCACCGCGACAAGCCGCGAACAAGAACGGACTGAGCCCCGGACGGGCGGCACTCGTCGCGGGCGCTGTCGCCCTGGTGGCAGTGCTTGTCACGGCCATCGGCGTTTATCTTTGGGGCAAGCAGCAGCCGTCGGAGTCGCCCCAGACCGCATCGGGACAAAACGCCGGGTCCCCTCCCAGTTCTGCGGTGCGGGTGGCGTCGAACACGCTGGTCACCCGCCCCGACACCACTGAACCCAAGGCCGTGGTGGCTTTCTACGAAGACTTCCTGTGTCCTGCTTGTGGCCGTTTCGAGCAGACGTTCGGGCCGTCGGTGTCCAAACTGATCGATATCGGCGCTATCGCCGCCGACTATTCGATGGTGTCGATCCTCGACAGTGCGCGGACGCAGAACTATTCGTCGCGGGCAGGCGCGGCTGCCCTGTGTGTCGCCGATGAATCTGTCGATGCGTTCCGCCGATTTCACGGCGCGTTGTTCAGCAAGGGCATTCAGCCGTCGGAAACCGGCACCTCGTTTCCCGACAATGCGTGGTTGATCGAATTCGCCCGGCAAGCCGGCGCGGCCGGCACGGTCCCGGATTGCATCGACAGCGGAAAGTACCTGTCGAAGGTCACCTCGGCCGCCGACGCCGCGGGCATCCGCGCCACGCCGACGGTCAGGATAAACGGCCAGCAATACGACTTCACTACACCAGCCGCGCTCGTCGCGAAGATCAAAGAAATCGTCGGGGATGTGCCGGGTATCGACGAGGCCGCGGTTGCACCCAGCCCCTGATTCCTAACCATGGGGTTGGACCGCTCGAGACAGCCACCACGCCACCAGGCAAAAGGTGCCCGTTCCCACCGCCGAACCCGCGGCCAGGCGGAACCAGCGCCACCGCCACATCGCAGCCACCAGCACGCTGCTGCAACCGACCACGACCAGGCCGGCGACACCCGACGGCACCGGCACGCCGGCGCCCGGCACCCCGGCAGCCCAGTGCGCGACGCGCAGCACCCACCACACTTCCGGCCCGGTGAACCGGATCAGCAGCTGCGCTACGGCCGGCCAGCAGACGGCTGACACCGCTGCGGCTGTGCCGAGCACCGTGATCGGCGCGATCACCGGCGCCACCACCAGGTTGGCGACCACTGCGACCAGGCTGAACCGGCCGGAAATCGCCGCGACCAGCGGGGCGGTCACGACCTGAGCCGCCGCGGCGACGGCGAGGGCGTCGGCCAGCGGTTTCGGACAGCCTCGGCCCACCAGCCGCCGTGACCAGGCGGGCGCGACGACAACCAACGCGCCGGTCGCCACCACGGACAGGGAAAAGCCCAGGTCGACCGCCAGGTGCGGAGCCGCGGCCAGCAACACCAGCACCGAGGTCGCCAGCGCCGGCATGGCTTGTCGCCGCCGCGAGGACAGTATCGCTGCCAGCGCGATCGCGCCCATCACGGCGGCGCGCAACACACTGGCCGTCGGCTGCACCACGATCACGAATGCCACCAACGCCAGCCCGGACAGCGCCACGGCGGCCCGCGGCCCGATCAACCGTGCCGACAGCAGCACGGCCGCGCACACGATCGTGACGTTGGCTCCCGATACCGCGGTCAGGTGCGTCATGCCCGCCGCACGGAACTCGCCGCTGGTAGCCGCGCCGACCAGCGCGGTGTCACCGAGAACCAGGGCGGGCAACATGGCGGCCTCGTCAGCGGGCAACACCTGGTGCACGGCCGTGCCGAACCGATCGCGAACGAGTTGGGCGGCCCGCTGCACCGAGCCCGCACTCCCCATGGTCGGTTGCCCTGTCACGGTCAGCACCGCGACCGTCAGGTCATGGCGGGTGGGACGGGTGATGCGTGCGGTGAACCGCACCGGCCGACCGACCATCAGCTCGTCGAACTCGCCGCCGCCTTCCGGCACCCGCGCGAAAACCACCACGCGACCGGAGGATTCGTCGTCATGCAACCGTTGCAGGGTTGCCCGGAACATCAACCGGCTACGTCCCAGCGCCAGTGCGCTTTCGCTGGGCGTCACCGTCACCGGCGCGACGGTGCCGAACGCCGCGGTGATCGGGTGGTGCCCGACCGCGTCCGTGCGCAGCGCGATCGCCAGGCCGTATCCGGCTCCCACCACACCGACCGCCACCAGGCCGGCGCTGACCGCGGCCGTCCGTGCCCGCGGATCGCGCCGCATCCGCCACCACAGCAGGCCCCCACCGACCGCGAGCACAACACAGCATCCCGACAGCGACCGGCCGATCGGCCAGACGATCCCGGCGGCCGTCACCACCCACCCAGTCAGCGCCGCCGGGACCAGCCGCACGTCCAGCGGTGCCGGCGGGTCCGGAACCGTCCCCACCGCCGGTCGCCCCGCGGTCAGACACGTACCAGGGCGCGCAGTTTGTCCAACCGCGCCGGGCCGATGCCGTCGACCTCGGCGAGTTGGTCGACGGTGGTGAACCTGCCGTGGGTCTGGCGCCACGACAGGATCGCTGCGGCGGTGACCGGACCCACCCCGGGCAGCGCGTCCAGTTGCTCGACGGTTGCGCTGTTCAGGTCGAGCGCCTCCCGCGGCGCCTTCGGTTTGCCTGAGCTCGGCGGCACGCTTGAGGCGGGCGGCCCGGCGGGACTGCCGGTGCCGACGGAGCTGCCGAGCACCGCGGGTTTGCCCGACGGCGGCGCCAGCCCGACGACGATCTGTTCGCCGTCACCGAGCGGGCGGGCCATGTTCAGGCCGACGGTGTCCGCACCGTCGACCGCGCCCCCGGCGGCCTGCAGCGCGTCGGCGATGCGCGCGCCCGGTGCCAATGTGACCAAGCCCGGCTTGTGTACCAGTCCCACTACGCTGACCACCACCGGTCCGGCCGGCGGAGCGGTGCCAGCCGACGACCGTGCGGACGAAACCCGTTCTACCGGTGGCAGTTTCGCCGAAGTAACCGGCGACGGCCGATCGCTTACCAGGGTGAAGATCGTGATCAGCACCGCCAGCGCGGCGATCACCGCGAGCGCGATGGCACCGGACCGTCCCGGATCCGCCCGCACCCTGTCCAACCAGCCTCGACCCTTCGACGGGTCGGGAATCCACCGCGGCAACAGCGAGTTCGGGTCGTCCTGGTCGTCGTCTTCCACATCGGCTTCGGCATCGTCGTCTGGTTCGGGATCCGGATTGCCGGCCAGCCGTCGCTGCAGCCGCTCGGCGGGGAGTTCTGTTCGCATGTCGCGACCGTATGCGCGGCCACCGTCGTCCAGGCCGTGCCGCACCCGCCGGACGGCCCGCTTGTGGATCGATACGAAACTGTGGAAAAGCCCGTTGTCGAGCAGGTTTGGCGGCCCATCTCGCGGGTAGCCGGGTCGCCATGGGCCTGGTTTTGATTACCGCCGCCAGCGGGCTGATGTCCGCGCCGGTGGGCGACCAGTAGAACGGAGGATGCACCGATGAGCGTGAATGCGACGCCCGAGGATGCCTCGATCGGCGAGTTGCTGGCGCAGCTCTCCTCGCAGACATCACGCCTTGTCCGCGACGAAATGCGTTTGGCGCAGCGGGAACTCGTAGAGTCGGCCAAGCACGCCGGCGCCGGCGCCGGCCTGTTCGGCGCGGCGGGACTGCTGGGGTTTTTCGGTTTGGCCAGTGTGATCGCGTCCGCTATCGCGGGGCTGGCGTTGGTTGTGCCGACCTGGGCGGCGGCGCTGATCGTGGCCGCCGTGCTGTTCGCGATGGCCGGGGTGGCGGCGCTGGTCAGCAGACGCCAGGTCAAAGAAGCGACACCGGCGGCCCCGCAGACCGTCGCCAGCGTCAAGAAGGACATCCAGCAAGTGAAAGACGCCCGCCATGACCGGAGTTGAGCCCACCCCACCCGAACCGGGACCAGACGCCGACATCGTCGAATTGCGGGCCGACATCAACCAGACCCGCGCCCAGCTGGGCGACACCGTCGAGGCCTTGGCCGCCAAGGTCGACGTGCCGGAGCGGGCGAAGGAGAAGGTGGAAGCCGCCACGCCGACGATCGTGCTGGCGGCTTCGATAGCCGGCATCGCGCTGGTCGGCCTGCTGTGGTGGCGGCGCCGCCGCCGCTGACGCCGTGTTGGCTTCGACTGCGCACTACCCGGTTGAGGATTGCCGCCACGCAGCGCCTAACGTGCAGTGCAGGACTGCCGCGGCCCCCGTCCCGGCGGTCACCCGGACAAAGGAGGCTGCCAATGAAGCTGGCACTCACATCTGAGGAAGCCGCGTTCCGCGACGAACTTCGGACCTTCTTCACCACCCAGGTCCCCGCCGAGATCCGGGACCGGGTCCGGGAAGGCAAGTCGCTGACCCGCGAGCAGATCGTCGCCAATCACAAGCTGCTGCACGAAAACGAACTCGCGGTACCCAATTGGCCCGTCGAATGGGGCGGCAAAGACTGGACGCCGACCCAGTCGCAGATCTGGACCGACGAGATGCAACTCGCCAGCGTTCCGGAGCCGTTGAACTTCAACACCAAGATGGTCGGACCGGTGATCGCCGAGTTCGGATCGGACGAGATCAAACAGCGTTTCCTGCCTCCGACCGCCAGCTTGGACATCTGGTGGTGCCAGGGCTTCTCCGAGCCCGAAGCCGGCTCGGACCTGGCTTCGCTGCGCACCACCGCGGTCCGCGACGGCGACAGCTACGTGGTCAACGGTCAGAAGACATGGACGACGTTGGGCCAGTACGCGGACTGGATCTTCTGCCTGGTCCGTACCGACCCGCAGGCGCCCAAGCGTCAGGCCGGTATCTCGTTCCTGCTCTTCGAGATGGACACACCGGGGGTGACTCTGCGTCCGATCAAGCTGATCGACGGCGGCGTCGAAGTCAACGAGGTGTTTTTCGACGAAGTTCGCGTACCCGCGAATCAGCTTGTCGGAGAAGAGAACCAGGGCTGGACGTATGCGAAGTTCCTGTTGGGCAACGAGCGCACCGGCATCGCCCAAGTGGGCCGGACCAAAGTGCGTCTGGCCGAAGTGAAGCGGCACGCCGCCAAGAACGGACTGCTCGACGACCCGCTGTTCGCCGCTCGGCTGGCCGAAGCCGAAAACGAGGTGCTGGCGCTGGAACTCACCCAGGCCCGGGTGGTTTCGGGTTCCTCGGGCGGTAAACCCAATCCGGCTTCCTCGGTGCTCAAGCTGCGCGGCAGCCAATTGCAGCAGATCTCCACCGAGCTGATGGTGGAAGTCGCCGGTGCCGACGCGCTACCGGTCGACGGGGACGGGATCGCGTCGCCGGACTGGGCGCAATCCAGTGCGCCGCACTACCTCAACTACCGCAAGACCTCGATCTACGGCGGCAGCAACGAAGTTCAGCGCAACATCATCGCGTCCACCATTCTCGGATTGTGAGGCAGTCATGGACTTTCAGTTGAGCGAAGAGCAGGTGCTGCTGCGCGACACCACCCGGGAGCTGCTGTCGCGCAGTTACGACACCGAGAGCCGCAACAAAGTGATCGACACCGAACTGGGCTGGAGCCGGGAAGTCTGGAGCCAATTGGCCGACACCGGGATCCTGGGTCTCGGCTTCGACCCGGACGAAGCCGGTCAGCTCGAGATCGCGGTGGTGCTCACCGAAATCGGACGCCGCCTGGCACCCGAACCCGTGCTGCATGCCGCGCTGGCACCCGGGGCGTTGATCGCCGAGTTGGGCAGCGACGCGCAGCAGGAACTGCTGGACGAGGTCGCCGGCGGCGAGCGCTTGCTGGCCTTCGCCCACCTCGAGCCCGGCCACCGCAGCCCGTCCGCCGAGATCACCACTCGCGCGGCGCGACAAGGTGATTCGTGGACGGTCAGTGGACGCAAGAACCCCGTCCTGGCCGGTGACTGCGCCCAGACTCTGGTGGTCAGCGCGGCATTGCCCGACGGCGGCACCGGCCTGTTCCTGGTCGACGCGGACACGGTCAAGCGCAAGTCCTATCCCACGTTCGACGGCCAGCGCGGCGCCCAGATCGACTTCGAGGAGGCCGCGGCCGAACCGTTGGGTGAGGATGCCGCTGATGTCTCCGGAGCCATCGGCAACGCCGTCATCCGGATCCAGTCGGCGTTGTGCGCCGAAGCGCTGGGCGCGATGGAGGAAGCGCTGCGATTGACCACCGACTACCTGAAGACCCGCAAGCAGTTCGGGGTCACCCTCAACAAATTCCAGGCACTGACCCAGCGTGCGGCCGACATGTACGTGTCACTGGAGTTAGCGCGCAGCATGAACCTGTACGCCGCGATGTCGATCGCGGACGGCAACTACGACCCGGTGATCGCCGCCCGCGCCAAGCTGCAGGTCGGTCGCTCCGGCCGGCACATCGGGCAGGAAGCGATCCAATTGCACGGCGGCATCGGGATGACCGCCGAATACCCGGTGGGGCACTACACGGCGCGACTCACCGCGATCGACAACACCTTGGGTTCCACCCAGGATCAGTTGCGCGTCCTGATCGACCGCATCGGCGAGTACGACCTGGCCAAGCTCTGACGCTGCGGCTCACTGCGGCTCCGCCGCGGGCGCGGCTTCCACCTCCGGTGCGGCAGCAGACTCGGCGGCACCGGATGCAGCGAGGAACTCCGGCAGCTGCTCGGCCAGGTATTCGGCCAGCGCCCTGATCGTCGGATAGTCGAATACCGCTGTGGCGCTGATGGTGAACGCGCCGCCGAACTGGCTGTACAACCGGTTGCGCAGTTCGACGGCCATCAGCGAGTCCGTGCCCAGGTCCAAAAACCGGCTGTTCGCGGACGGGGGTTGGGCGAGCCGAAGGAAGCCCTGCACTTCCCGTTGCAGATATTCGGTGAGGAAGTCGGCCCGCTGCGCCTCGGGTATGTCCTGCAACTGCCGCAGCAGCTCGCTGTCGCCGGGGGTGGCCGCGACAGCACTGGGCAGGACATGGTCGAGCAGCGGCGGGCGCGCACCACCGAGCATCTTGGCCGCCCGCTGCCAGTTCGCCTTGATCACCGTGGCCTGCCCGATCCCGTGACCGATGACCTCACTCAGCGCGTTCAGCGCGGCGGTGGGGTCCAGCGCGATCATGCCCTGGGCACCGAGATTGGCCCGCGCGGCCTGCGATGCGGCCATGCCGCCCTTGGCCCACGGGCCGAAGTTGACACCGGTCGCGGGCAGCCCCTGCGATTTGCGTTGCGCGACAAGGCCGTCGAGCAATGCGTTAGCTGTGGCGTAGTTGGCCTGACCCGGTGAACCCAGCACGCTGGACGCCGACGAGTACACGATGAAGAAGTCGAGATCGTCGTTCTCGGTCATCCGGTGCAGGTAGTGCGCGCCGAAAGCCTTGGGCGCCAACGTGGTGCGGAAACGCTCCATGGTCTGCTGCGGCAGCAGCGCGTCGTCGAGCACGCCCGCCAGGTGCGCCACCCCCGCCAGCGGCGGCAACTCGGCGCGGATCTGCTCCAGCAGCGCGGCCACCTGAGACTCGTCACCCACATCGGTGGCGAAGGTGTGGATCCGGCAGTGGAACCGCTCGGCGATGTCGGCGATCGTCCGGGCTGCGTCCGCATCGGGTGCGCGTCGGCTGGTCAACACGATGTCACCGGCCCCGAGTTGCGCCAGGTACGCGGCCGTGTGCAGGCCGAGCGCACCCAAGCCCCCGGTGATCAGGTAACTCCGATCACCGCGCGGAGCAAGCGAATTGGGCATCTGCACCACGATCTTGCCGATATGGCGCGCCTGCTGCATGCGGCGGAAGGCGGCCTTGGCCTCGGTCAGCGGATAGATCTCGGCCGGCACCGGTGCCCACTCGCCATTGCCCAATCCGTCCGAGACCTCGCAAAGCAGACGCTGGATGTGCGCCGGGTCGGCAACGATGGTCCCGTCCAGCGCCACGATCTCGTACTCGATGTCGGGACGCTCCGCCGCCATCTGCTCCGGCGTCCAGATGTCGCGCTTGGCGATCTCGGCGAACCGGCCGCCCTGGGCGGTCGCCCGCACGGTAGCCGCGACGAAACCCTCGTTGGTGAGGCTGTTGAGCACCACGTCGACGCCCGCGCCCTGGGTGTCGGCGAGGATCTGATCCGCGAAATCCGTGCTGCGCGAATCGTAGACGTGTTCCACACCCATTCGGCGCAGCGTCGCGCGCTTGTAGTTGCTGGCGGTGGCGAAGACGACGGCACCGCACTGCCGGGCCATTTGCACCGCGGCCAGCCCGACACCGCCGCTGGCGGCATGGATCAGCACCCGGTCGCCGGCCCGCAGCTTGGCCCAGTCGAACGCGAGCCGCGCGGTGAGCGCCGCGGCGGGAATGGTCGCCGCGTCCACCGCGCTCATCCCTTTGGGCACCGGCGCCAGCAACTGGGCCGGCACGTTGACCCGGCTGGCGAACGCACCCGGCATGAAGCCCATCACGCGTTGCCCGACTTCCAAACCGGTGACGTCGGAACCCAATTCGGCGACGATCCCGGACACGTCGCCGCCGATCGGTCCCGGATCACCCGGGTAGAGGCCCAGCACGTTGAGCACGTCGCGGAAGTTCAGACCGGCTGCCTCCACCCGGATCTGGACTTCGTGCGCCTTGGGCGGCGACATCTGCGCCTCGGTGAGCCGGAGGTTGTCGATGGCACCCCGTTCGGTCGGCGCAAGGACGTAGTCATCCGAACGCGGCAGCGCCAAGTGGCCGCTGCGTGCCCACGGCATCAACCGTGCCACCAGGTACTTCCCTTGTCGCAGTGCGAGTTCGGGTTCTTCACCGGGGTTGGCGAGCAGGCTGGTGAGCAGACGCACGGCGTCCTCGGACCCGTCGTGGTCGACGAGTCGGCAACGCAGGATGGGCTGCTCGGCGATGATGGTGCGGCCCAGCCCCCACAGCGCCGCCTGGACCGGGTCGACCGGCTCGCCGGGCTCGGTTGCCACGCCTCGTTCGGTGACGATCCACAGTCCGCGTGGGAGTTTGACCGACTCGTTCGTCAACGGCGTGTGCACCGCGGCGAGCAGCGCGGCGATCTCGTCCTCCAACCGCGCGGCGAACTCGGCGCTGGACTCCGCCACGTCCGGTTGCGTGTCGCTGCGCCAGACGATTCCCGAGATCGGCGCGCCACTTTCCTCGGCCGCTGCGAACAGCCGCTGCCAATGCTCGGGATCGGTACTCCGGTCGGACACCAGGCAGCCCGGCAGGGCGGCGGCGAGCTTGTCGAAACCGGCCACCAGCAAGGTGGCGTTGCCGGCATCGCTCGCGTCGTCGGCCGGAGGCGGTACTTCGTGCCAGCCGACGGTGTACAGCAGCCGTGCGGCGTCGCCGCCGAGGCCACGCAGCAACGCTTCCCGCGGGGCGCGTTTGACGGTGAATTCGCGGATCCCGCCGAGGTGACGGCCATCTCGGTCCAGGAAGTCGAGATCGAATACCTGTGTCTCGCTATCCGTTCCCCCGGCCTGCCAGGTGGCGCGGCAATAGAACCGTCGCGGCATGCGTTCCCGCAAGACCACCCGCCCGTAGCGCAGCGGGAGGAACAGATCCGGCAGAGCCTGCGCATCCAGGGTCGCTGCCATCAGTGCGGGGAAGGCGGGAAAGGCGACACCGGTGCACAGGTCCAGCAGCACCGGGTGGATCGGTTCACTGCCGAGCTGTTCGGCCAGTTCCTCACCGACGACGACGTCGCCGATCGCCTCGCCGTCGCCGACCCACAGCGATTTCAGGGAGGTGGACCAGGTGGGTCCCCAGGCCAGTTCCATGTCGGCGAAGGTGTCGAACAGTTGTTGCGGACGGGTACGGCTCAACCGCTCGATGGCCACGTCCACCGTGTCCGCGGGGTCGGTTGCGGGCTCCTCCTCGACACCGGTGACCACCGTTCCGTCGGCGTTCAACGACCACTCGGCTTCGCGCACTCCGTACGGGCGGCTGTGCACCTTGAAGGTGTAGCCACCGCCGTCCTCCAGCGGATGCAACGTCAGCTGCACTTCGCGAGAGTGCTTGTCGGGCAGGATTATCGGCTCGTAGAAGAAGACATCCTGTACCCGCGCCGGCGGCCCGACCGCGGCCAGTGCCATCGCCGCGTAGGTGGCGCCGGGAACGACGACGGTGCCGTAGATGACGTGATCGGACAGCCACGGCTGCGACTTGACCGACAGCCGACTGGTGTAGATGACGTCACCGGACGCGAGATCTTTGGCGCTGCCGGCGATTCCGGAGGCAGCGGTACCCCCGACGTCGGTGCCCGCGATGGCCGAGGTTCTGGGCCAGAACCTACGACGCTGAAAGGCGTAGGTGGGCAGTTCGAGTCGGCGCCGCGGTACATGTTGCAGCGCAGCGAAATTCGGCCGATGGCCGGAGACGTAGGCCGCGGCCAGCGCCTCGGCCATCTGTCGACGGGCGTCGGCGCCTTTGCGCAGCGACACGATGGCCCGAGGGGTCGCCGACGACTCCGGCCAGACCTGCAGCGCGGCCGCGGTCAACACCGGCTGCGGGCCGATCTCCATCAACACCGAGCAACCCAGCCCGGCCGCGGTGCGCACACTCTCGGCAAACTGCACGGGCTGACGGGAATGGCGTCGCCAATACTGGGCATTGAGCGGGGTTTCCGCGGTCAGGACCGCGCCGGTCCGGTTGCAGACCAGCGGCCGGGTCGGCACGGCGAACGTCAGACCGGCAGCGTAGGACTCGAATTCGCCCAGAACCGGCTCGAGCAACTCCGAATGGAAAGCGTGGCTGGTCTCCAACCAGGTGCAGCGAATTCCTTCGGCGCTGAATGCGGCGACGACCTGTTCCAGATCCTCGCCCGGGCCCGACAGCACGGTGTTGGGGCCGTTGTAGGCACCCACCGAAACCCGTGGGTACCTGTCGGCGACCTCCTCGACGTGTTCGGCCTCGGTGAATACCGCCACCATCCGGCCGCCCTCGGGCAGACTGCCGAACAGCCGGCCACGCTCGGCCATCAACCGGATGCCGTCTTCGATGCTGAAGACGTCGGCTACGCAGGCCGCCGCGTACTGGCCGACACTGTGCCCGAGCACCACGTCGGGCTCGACACCCCACGACTGCCACAGCCGCGCCAGTCCCATCTCGACGGCGAACAGCGCGGGCTGCGCAAAAGAGGTGTGCCGCAAGGTTTTCCCGGCTTCTCCGCCGGTTTCCCGATCGGTGGCGAACAGCACCTGCAGCAGCGGACGCGGCAGCATCCCGTCGACCGCTTCCGCGCACCGGGTCAGGGTCTCGGCGAAAACGGGTTCGGCGTCGAACAACTCGCGCGCCATCCCCGGATACTGGCTGCCCTGGCCGGTGAACAGCCACGCCGTCGTCGGAGGGTCGGTGCACTCGCCGCGCACCACCCCCGGACGCAACCGGTTGTCCGCCAGGTCCAGCAAGGACTCCCGGGCACCCTGAACCGAGGCGTCTTTATCCAAGACCAGTGCGGCCCGGTGTTCGAAGTGCGAACGGCCGACCCCGGCGGTGAAGCACACGTCGTTGATGTCGACGTCTGGGTGGGCCGCCAGCCAGGACTCGTACCGCTGCGCCAATTCGATCAGCGCCTGCGGTGACCGCGCGGACAACGGCAACACGTTGACCGGTTCCGGCTCGACCGCCGGATCCGGTTCGGCGACAACGTCTTCTGGGCGCTGTTCCGGTGACGGCGCCTCCTCGATCAGCACGTGGGCGTTGGTGCCGGTGAAGCCGAACGAACTGACTCCGGCCCGGCGCGGCCGGCCGTTGGCCTGCCACGGCAACGCCTCGTCGACCACGCGCACCGGCAGGCTGTCCCACGGAATGTGCGGCGACGGATTCTGGAAATGCAGGTTCTGCGGCAGGGTTTCGTGCTGCAGCGACAACACGACCTTGACCAGCCCCGCGACCCCGGCGGCCGATTCGAGGTGCCCGATGTTGGTCTTCGCCGACCCCATCAGCAGCGGGCGGTTCGGGTCCCGGCCCGCCCCGTAGACGGCGGCGGCGGCCTGCACCTCGATCGGGTCGCCCAGCGCGGTCCCCGTTCCGTGCGCCTCCAGGTAGTCGACGTCGCCGCCGCCGAGACCGGCACGCGCCAGGGCGGCGGTGATAAGCCGTTGCTGCGCACCGCCGTTGGGCACCGTCAAGCCGCTGGACGCGCCGTCCTGGTTGACCGCGGTACCGCGGATGACCGCGGCGATCCGATCGCCGTCCCGCACCGCGTCACTGAGCCGCTTGAGCACCAGGATGCCGCAGCCTTCACTGCGCACATAGCCGTCGGCCGCGGCATCGAAGGTCTTGCACCGGCCGTCCGGGGAAAGCATCCTGGCCCGCGATGCGGCCACGATGGACGCCGGACTCAGCAAGACGTTGACCCCGCCGGCCAGCGCCAGATCGCAGTCACCGGAATGCAGAGCCTGGCAAGCCTGATGCACGGCCACCAGCGACGAACTGCACGCGGTGTCCACGGCGACCGCGGGTCCTTCCAGGCCGAGCGCGAACGCGACCCGACCCGCGATCGCGTTGAGCGCGTTGCCGGTGATGAAGTGGGCCTCGATCGTCTCGACCGTGTCGCTGGAAAGCAGATGCGAGTATTCGTTGGCCGCGACCCCGACGAAGATGCCGCTCCGGCTGCCGCGCAACGCCGCCGGCGAATACCCGGCCCGTTCCAGGCCTTCCCAGGCGATTTCCAGCATCAGCCGCTGCTGCGGATCCATCCACACCGCCTCACGCGGGGAGATGCCGAAGAATTCCGGGTCGAATCCGTCGATCGCGTCGAGATATCCGCCCGAGCGGGTGTAGATCTTGCCCGGGGTCTCCTGATCCGGGTCGTAGTACTCGTCGATGTCGAAGCGGTCGTCGGGGATCTCGCGGATCGCGTCGACGCCACCGGACAGCAGGTCCCAGTAGGCATCGGGGTCGGGCGCACCGGGGAAACGGCACGCCACCGCGACAACGGCGATCGGCTCGTCCGACGCATTCGCCGCCCGTGCCGACGAAGCCGCCGGGGCCGCGGATCCGGACGGCGCGGAGGCCGGTGCACTGAGACCCAGGACCTGGTCGAGCAGATAATCGGCGACGTCGGTGATCCGGGGATAGTCCATCGCCAAGGTCGCCGGCAGCTCTTTACCGACGGCCTGCTCGAGCTTGCGCCGCAGCTCGACGGCCATCAACGAATCCATGCCGAGATCGAAAAGACCGGCGTCCTCACGGATTTCGGCGCCGTCGGTGTGGGTCACCTCTGCGACGGTGTCGCGCAGATGCTGCAGGACGATTCTCTTCCGCTGCTGCACCGGGGCCACGGTGAGTTGTTCGACCAGGCGGGTGGTTCCCGAGGAGGTCGGTGCCGATACCTGATCGGGCACCTCACGTTCCACCTCGGCCAGGAACGCCCGTTTGCCGGCCTGCTGGTAGAGCGGCAGGAAGCGCGCCCAGTCGATGCGCGCGACAACGCCCTGCGGCGCTGCGGCGGCCATGAATTCGGCCATCCCGGCCAGCGCGTCAGCGGGCTGTAACGTCTTGACTCCGCGCTGATCCAGCCGCGCGCGGGCGTCCTCGTCGGCCATCCCCGCCATCCACGGACCGAAGTTGACACTGACCCCCGGCACACCCTGCTCACGCAGCCGCCAGGACAGGCCGTCCAGGAATGCGTTGGCCGCGCTGTAGGCGGTCTGGCCGAAGCTGCCCCACACCGAGGCGATCGAGGAGGTGCTGAGGAAGAAGTCCAACCGGAGGTCAGTGGTGGCCTCGCTCAAATTCCAAGCGCCCCAGACCTTTCCGGCGAACACCCGGTCGACTTCGGAGTCGTCCAGGGCGCGCAGCGGGGTGGTGCCCATCTCGCCGGCGGCATGGACGATACCGGCCAGCGGCGGCAGCTCGGCCTGTAGCGTGGCCACCAGACGGGCCACGTCGTGCGGATTGCCGACGTCCGCCGTGACGATCCGGGATTCGCAGCCGAACTGTTCGCGCATGGCTTCGATGCGTGACTGCGCCGCCTCGCCGGGTGCGCGACGACTGGTCAGCACCAGTTGCCGGGCACCGTGCGCCGCGAGATACCCGGCGATCTCCAGACCGACCGACCCCAGCCCACCGGTAACCAGATACGTTGCATCAGAGCGCAATTCGAGCGGCGTCGCGACCGGCAACCCGGCGCGGCGGGTCAACCGCGGCACATAGATCGCCTGATCCCGCAGCGCCAGTTGGTCTTCCGCGCCGGGTACGGCCATGTGGTCGACCAACCGAGTCCAGTCGTCGACCCCGTCGTCGGGCAGATCGGCGAGTCCGCCCCAGATCTGCGGATGTTCCAGGGAGGCGGCCCGACCGAACCCCCACAGACAGCTCTGCACCGGCGACACGGTGTCGGCGTCGGTGACCCGCTGCGCACCCTGCGTCAACAACCAGATCGGGGTGCGCAGTTCGGCGGCGGCCGCGGCGCGGAACAGGCGCCGGGTTCCGCTGAGCACTCGATGTTGCATCCGCAACAACGACCGGGTCGACGGGACCCGGTCCGCGTCGAGCGCGGCCAGATGCAGGATCCGCAGCGACGGCTCTTCTGCTGCCGCAGCGCGCAACGCCGCTTCGGCCACCTGCTCGTCACCGTCCGAGAGCGGCAGAGCGAGAATCCGGTGGCGGTGCCCGCGTCCGGTCAGGGCTGCCACGAGGGGTTCGATGACGTCGGACTCGCCACCGACCAGGAGCCAGCACGAGTCCTCACCGGCCTGTGTCGCCGCGGCCTTCTCCCACCGGATCTCATAGCGGGCGTCGGCGATGGACTGCGCACTACGTTGCCGGTTATGTTGCGCTGCAAGCTTGTTCAACACTTCGGCGGTCTGCTGGTTGCCGCCGGCGCCATCCAGCAGAGCCGCGAGTTCCTCGATCTTGCCGTCCTCGAGAAGCCGGACGGCCTCGGTGCGCGCGGCGTCCACCTGGTGCGGCGACGCGGCGGCGGCCACCCTCTTGTCCCGGAACCAGTACTCGCGGTGCTGGAACGGGTAGGTGGGCAGGTCCAGTTTGCGCGCCGGACGTTGCGCCAGAGCGGCGAAGTCGGGTAGGTGGCCCGCGGTGTAGGCGGTGGCGAGGGCTTCGGCGAGCTGGCGGTGGTCGTTGCCGTTGCGCCGCATCGACGCGATGGCCCGTGGCGCGGTGGCCGGGTCCGGCCAGGCCCGCAAGGCCGCGGCGGTGAGCACCGGCTGCGGGCCCACCTCCAACAGCAGGGCGCAGCCCAGGTCCGCCAGCGTGCTCACGCTCTTGGCGAATTCGACGGGCTGACGGGCGTGCCGGCGCCAGTAGGCCCCGTCGAGTCGCACGCTCCTGCCCAATGCCACGCCGGTCCGGTTGCACACCAGAATGCGTTGCGGCGCACTGTATTCGAAGTGACCCGCGAACGCCTCGAACTCGTCGAGGACCGGATCCAACAGCGCCGAGTGGAACGCGTGGCTGGTATCGAGCCAATCGCACCGGACGCCGTCGGCTGTCAACCTGGCCACCGCCTGGTCGAGATCCTCCGCGGGTCCCGACAGCACGGTATTCGCTCCGTTGTAGGCGGCCACGGACAGACGCGGGAACTCGTCGGTGAGGCTTTCCACCCGCTCAGCCGCGGCGAAGACCGCCGCCATCCGACCGCCCGCCGGCAGGCTGCCGAAGAGTCGGCCACGTTCGGCGAGCAGCAACGCGCCGTCCTCGAGACTGAAGACGCCGGCGACGCAGGCCGCCGAGTACTGGCCGACGCTGTGGCCCAGCACCACGTCGGGTTCGAAACCCCACGACTGCCACAACCGGGCCAGGCCCATCTCCACCGCGAACAGGGCGGGCTGGGCGTAATTGGTCTGGCGCAGGGTGGATTCGTCGTCGACGTCGAATATCACGTCCAGCAAAGGCTTTTCGAGTACGTCGTCGACCACGGCCGCGCACCGGGTCATCGTCTCGGCGAACACCGGTTCGGTCTCGAACAACTCGCGGGCCATCCCGGCGAATTGGCTGCCCTGACCCGGGAACACCCAGGCCGTCTTGGGTGCGTCGGCGCACACACCGCGCACCAGCCCCGGGGCCGGGCGGTCGTCGGCGAGGGCGCCGAGCAGCTCTCCGGCGGACTCCTTCGAATTCACCACCAACGCGGCCCGGTGTTCGAAATGAGTTCGCCCCGCCCCGGCGGTGAAGCACACGTCCGACAGGGCGGCTCCGGGATGCTTGGCCAACCAGGTGCGGTACTGATCGGCGATCTGGATCAGCGCGGCCGGGCTGCGTGCCGACAACGGAAGCACGTCGAACCGGCGGTGTTCGGGCTGCTCGACCGACTCGGGCGCCGCAACCGGGGCCGGGGCCGGGGCCTCCTCGAGGATGACGTGCGCGTTGGTTCCGGAGAACCCGAACGAACTGACTCCGGCGATCCGGGACGTACCGTTGCGTTCCCACGGGATGGTCTCTCGTACCACCCGCACCGCCAGCCGGTCCCACGGGATGTGCGGCGACGGGTTCCGGAAGTTGCAGTGCTTGGGCAGTTCCCCGTGCTCGAGGGCCAGGATGACCTTGACCAGGCCGGCTACTCCCGCCGCGGCTTCGAGGTGACCGATGTTCGTCTTCGCCGATCCGATCAGCAGCGGCCGGTCGGCCTCGCGTCCGTCGCCGAACACCGCGCCCGCGGCTTGGACCTCGATCGGGTCACCCAGCGATGTCCCGGTTCCGTGCGCCTCCAGGTATCCGACGTCGCGCGGTGCCACCCCGGCGCGCTGCAGCGCCTCGCTGATGCAGCGCTGCTGGGCGACACCGTTGGGCACCGTCAACCCGCCCGAGGCGCCGTCCTGGTTCACCGCGCTGCCCCGGATCACCGCGCGGATCCGGTCACCGTCGCGGATCGCGTCGGCCAACCGCTTCACGACGACGACACCGCAGCCTTCGCCGCGTACGTACCCGTCGGCGGCCGCGTCGAAGGTCTTGCACCGGCCGTCCGGAGCCAGCATGTGCGCCTGCGAGAACGTGATCATGGTCGCCGGACTGATCAGCACGTTGGCACCGCCGGCGAGCGCGAGATCGCACTCCCCCAGCCGCAACGCCTGGCAAGCCTGGTGGACCGCGACCAACGACGAACTGCACGCGGTGTCCACGGTGACGGCCGGGCCCTGCAGCCCCAGCCGATAACTGATCCGTCCCGCGCCGGCGGCACCCGCTGTCCCGATGGCCATGTAGGCCTCGATCTCCGGGTAGTCCAACTCCGCGGAGGCCATCCCCAGGTAGTCGTGGGTGGACAGACCCACGAACACACCGGTCTTGGTGTTGGCCAACGACATTGGGGCGGTGCCCGAATGCTCCACGGCGCGCCAGGCCGTCTCCAGCAGCAGTCGGTGCTGGGGGTCCATCAGCCGGACTTCGCGGGCGGACAGCCCGAAGAACGGCGCGTCGAACCCGGCTACGTCGTCGATGAACCCGGCCCGGCGGGTCGCCATCTTGCCGGGCGCGTCAGGATCGGAATCGAAGAATTCCTCGACACTCCAGCGGTCCGGCGGTACCTCGGAGATCGCGTCCCGCCCCTGTCGCAACACGTCCCAGAACTCGTCCGCATCGGCAGCGCCGGGAACGCGAATCGCGTAACCGACTATCGCGAAACCCGAGGCAGGCTCGACCGGGTTCTCGACGGTTGCCATGCATGTGTCCTCTCTGCCTGGAGTGCGATCGCTCCGAGCGCCCTGGGCTGGCCTCTCGGCGCCGGGCTTCGTAGCCACGAACGGTTCGTAGCCGAGTGCATCACCGCCGCTTGGTTGCGCGGCAGGATTACTCCCAACGGCAAGTATTACAACGAAGGACGCTGTACCGGGTCGGCATCACGCGATTGGCACCCGCAGCAGTGCCGATTCATATCCACGTCATACCGGTTGACACTTTAGCCGTCCCCGCGAGCCGGCTCCGGGCCACTGGCGATCGGTCGCGTGACCGCGCATTTCGCCGGCGGCGCACGGCCAAGGGTTATCTTGATGTCGCTACCGGCGGGCCTGTCTAAGCGGTCCCAACCAAGGAGAATTCATTGCGTATCGGGAAGATCACGATCGGCTCAATCAACGATTGGGCGGTGCGCCCCGGCGTGGTCACCACCTGGCACCCGACCGCCGAGGCGCGCGAGAAGGCGCGTCAGGCGCCGGTCAGCCCGGTGCCGGTCAGTTACATGCAGGCGCAGCATCTTAGTGGGTGTTATGAACGTCCCGCCGCCGGGCTCGACTACTCGCGCCAGATCATCGCCACGTGCGAGGTCCCGGGCGAATGCGACATCAGCGTCATGGACCGTGCGCTCAACGCCTATCTGCGCCGGCACGACACCTACCGGAGCTGGTTCGAATACCACCCGGACGGCGACATCGTCAGGCGCACCATCAGCGATCCCGCCGACATCGAATTCATGCCGGTGGACCACGGCGAGATGACCGTCTCGCAGATTCACGACCACGTGGTGGCCACGCCGAACGCGTTCGAATGGGGTTGCTTCACGTTTGGCATCGTGCAGAGCGAAAACCACTTCACCTTCTACGCCTGCATCGACCACGTCCACGGCGACGCGACGCTGATCGGGATCACCATGCTCGAGTCGCACGGCATGTACACCACGTTGACGACAAGCGGGCAGACCCTCGCCCTGCCCGAGGCCGGCAGCTACGACGACTTCTGCGTGCGGGAGCGCGAGTACACCTCGACGTTGACCGTCGATGCACCGCAGGTCCAGGCCTGGATCGACTTCGCCGAGAACAACAACGGCAGCCTCCCCGACTTCCCGCTGCCGCTGGGTGACCCGCCGACGCCGTGCACCAGCGATATGGTCACCGAGATCCTGATGAACCCCGAGCAGACGGTCCGGTTCGAGTCGGCCTGCACGGCCGCCGGCGCCCGCTTCGTCGGTGGCCTGTTCGCCTGCATCGCGCTGGTGGAACACGAGTTCACCGGTGCGGCCACCTATTACGGACTCACCCCGCGCGACTCCCGCACCGGTGCGGACAATTTCATGACTCAGGGATGGTTCACCGGGTTGGTGCCCATCACCGTGCCGATCGCGGCGACATCGTTCGGCGAAGCGGCGTGGGCAGCACAAGCGTCCTTCGATTCCGGCCTGGACATGGCGCGGGTGCCCTATTACCGCGCGCTGGAGCTGGCCCCTTGGCTGAGTTGGCCCCGCCCCAATTTCCCCGTGACGAATTTCCTGCACGCGGACGCAGCTCCGCTCAACGCCGTCCTCGCCGCGGCCGACATGGGATATGCGGACAGCATCGGCATCTACGGCGACGGCAGGTATTCCTACCAGCTCACCATCTACGTCTTCAAATACGGGGAGGGCACCGCGATGGCGGTGATGTACCCGGACAATCCGGTCGCCCAGAAATCCGTAGCCCGCTACATGGAGGCGATGCGAGCCGTGTGCGCGCAGGTCGCCGACCGCGGACACTGGGGACGCGTTGCATAGGAGGACGAAATGCGACGGCTAGCAGATCTGGTGGTGCGGTGGCCCTGGGTAGTGATCGGACTGTGGGTCGCGATCGCGGTCGCGCTTCCGCTGACGTTGCCTTCCCTCAACGAGATGGCCGAGCGTCACCCGATCGCGATCCTGCCCGAGGATGCGCCGTCGAGCGTCGCCGCCCGGCAGATGACCGAGGCGTTCCACGAATCGGGTTCGGAAGACCTGCTGCTGGTGGTGCTGACCAACGAGCGCGGCCTCGGTCCTGCCGATGAAGCCGTTTACCGCAAGGTGGTCGACGCGCTGCGCCAGGACACCCGCAACGTCGTGATGGTGCAGGATTTCGTGAGCACTCCCGCCTTGCGTCCCGCCCTGACCAGCAAGGACCGCAAATCCTGGGTGCTGCCGGTGGGCCTGGCAGGCGAACTGGGCACTCCGAAGTCCTACGCCGCCTTCAACAAGGTCTCCGACACCGTCGGGCACATCGTTGCCCAAACGCCGGCCGGAACCTCGCTGAAAGTGCATCTCACCGGACCCGCGGCCACCGTCGCCGACCTCACCGCAGCCGGTCAGCACGACCGGCTGCCGATCGAGATCGCCATCGGCGTCCTGGTGCTCCTCGTCCTGCTGGTCGTCTACCGCAATCCGGTGACCATGTTGCTGCCGTTGATCGCCATCGGGGGTTCGCTGGTGATCGCCCAAGCCGTGGTGGCCGGTGTCTCGCAGTTGACCGGTCTGGGGGTGTCGAATCAGTCAATCGTCTTCCTCAGCGCGATGATCGCGGGCGCGGGGACGGACTACGCGGTGTTCTTGATCAGCCGTTATCACGACTATGTGCGCTCCGGCGCGGACTGCGACGACGCGGTCCGCAAAGCGCTGGTTTCGATCGGGAAGGTGATCACGGCATCCGCCGCCACGGTGGGAATCACCTTCCTCGGGATCAGTTTCTCGCGGATGGGGATCTTCTCGACCGTCGGGGTGGCGTCGGCGATCGGGATCGGTGTGGCATTCCTGGCTGCGTTGACCCTGCTGCCCGCGATCCTGGTGATCGCCGGCCCGCGCGGCTGGGTCAAGCCGCGCCGTGAGCTCACCGCCCGGTGGTGGCGGCGTTCGGGCATTCGCATCGTGCGGCGCCCGACATCGCACCTGGTCGCCAGCGTGCTGGTCCTGGCGATCCTGGCCGGCTGCGCGGGCTTGGTGCGCTACAACTACGACGACCGCAAGGCCGTGCCGCCGTCTGCTCCCAGTTCGATCGGTTATGCCGCCCTGGAGAATCATTTCCCGGTCAACCAGTCCATCCCGGAATTCATCCTGATCTCCTCACCGCATGACCTGCGCACGCCGCGCGCGCTGGCCGACCTGGAACAGCTGGCCGAGCGTGTCAGCCAACTGCCGAATGTCGCCGCGGTCAGCGGCGTCACCCGGCCGACCGGGGTCGTGCCGGAACAGTTGCGGGCCACGTATCAGGCCGGAGCCATCGGGGCTCGGCTGGGCGGTGCCTCAGATTTGATCAGCGACCACACCGACGACCTGAATCGCCTGGTGAACGGCGCCGATCTGCTGGCGACCAACCTCCGCGACGCCCGCGGCCAGGTGACCCAGATCGTGTCCAGCTTCCAAGGACTGATCGACGAGTTCGCCTCGATGCGAAGCCAATACGGGGGCGACAGGCTGGTTGCGGAAGTCGAGACCGCCGCCAAGCTCGTCAACAGCGTCAACGCGCTGGGCAATGCGATGGGGCTGAACTTCATGGCCGTGCGAGACATGTTCGGCTGGATCGGACCGGTGCTGGCCGCCCTGCAGAACAACATGGTGTGCAACGCCGACCCGTCCTGCAGCAATACCCGTGCCCAGTTCGAGCGCATGATGCAGGTGAGCGGTGACGGAAGCATCGACCGGATCAACGATCTGGCCCGACAGATGCAGACGTTCCAGGATCGGCAGACCCTCGATGCGACGGTGACCCGGTTGCGCGCAACGCTCACCCAGTTGAACAAGGCCGTGCATGCGGCGGGACTGGATCAGCCCGGTGGAGTCCAGGGCGGCCTGACCAAACTCCAACAGGGCGCCGACCGCTCCGCGGGTGGCAGCCGACAGTTGGCTGACGGAGTGGAGCAGCTCGTCGAACAAGTCAAACAACTGGGCGCGGGGCTGGGTGAGGCGTCGGCGTTTCTGCTGGCGATGAAAGACGAGGCGGCACAACCGTCCATGGCCGGCTTCAACATCCCGGCTCAGTTGCTGCAACTGGACGAGTTCAAGAAGGCCGCCAAGATGTTCGTGTCCCCGGACGGGCACACGGTGCGGTATCTGGTGCAGACCAAGCTCAATCCGTTCAGCGCCGAGGCGATGGATCAGGTGGATACCATCACCGCCACCGCCCGGGGAGCCCAGCCGAATACCGCGCTGGCGGACGCCAAGGTCTCGATGGCGGGATACCCTGTGACGCTGCGCGATACGCGCAACTACTACGACCATGACATCCGGTTCATCATCGCCGTGACCATCATCGTCGTACTGCTGACGTTGATGGCATTGCTGCGAGCCGTGATCGCTCCGCTCTACCTGGTCGGCACCGTGGTGATCTCGTACCTGTCTGCGCTGGGTATCGCTGTGTTGGTCTTTCAATACCTGCTGCACCAGCAATTGCATTGGAGCGTGGCACCATTGGCCTTCGTGGTGTTGGTCGCGGTGGGTGCCGACTACAACATGCTCTTCGTCTCGCGCATGCGCGACGAGTCGCCACGCAGCATGCGGTACGGCGTGATCCGCGCGCTGGGCTCGACCGGGGGCGTGATCACCGCGGCAGGCTTGATCTTCGCCGCTTCGATGTGCGGTCTGTTGTTCTCCACCATCAGCACCGTGGTGCAGGGCGGCTTCATCATCGGTGTCGGCATATTGCTCGACACCTTCGTGGTGCGCACCGTGCTGGTCCCGGCGGTCGCTGCGCTGATCGGGCAGGCCAGCTGGTGGCCATCCCGGCCGAGACCACGCCGGGTCGGCACGGACGCGTGACGTGTGACAGACTACGAACCGAATCGAGCAGGCGAGGAGTAGGGATGAAGAAACTACTCGCGGGGGCTGTCGCGCTGGCAATGACATTGGTAATCGACTCTGCCGCAGCATCTTTCGGCACACCGGTTGCCAGAGCCGACGAAACGCCGCTGGTTCCGACGCCGACGGACGAGTTGGCGTACGCCCTGGGCGGCGCGCACGTCCTGGGCATCCCGTACGACGAATACATCCGTCGCGAGGGGGCTGATTGGCTCCCCACCCGGCGCCGCCAGATCGTCGACTACCCCGCAGGCCAGGTCCAGGGCCACGTCCTGGGACGCCTCTTCCCCGGCATCGCCAAGCTGGACGAGATGATGCCCGGGTTGGGCGCGGACGGTCCGAGCGTCGGCGAATCGGTCCTGGTCGGCGCGGACAATCTCACTGCGGCGATCGGTCGAGGCGGTCCCGGCACCGTGATCGGGTTGTCCGAGGGTGCGCTGGTGCTTGACGAAGTGCAGGCACGGCTCGCCACCGATCCCAACGCTCCGCCGCCAGATCACTTGACATTCAACACGTTTGGCGATCCGGTTGCTCGGCACGCGTTCGGCGAGAGTTTCCTGACCGCCATGTTCCCGGTCGGCAGCATCGTCCCCGCGCTCGACTATCCGGTGCCGCCACCGGTCGAGAGCCAGTACGACACCAGGATGTTCATCTCCGCATACGACTCGATCGCCGACTTCCCCGACCGGCCGGACAACTGGATGTCGCTGGCCAATACGCTGGTGGGGCTGATGACCGGGCACACGGCGGTCGCGTTCACCAACCCCAGCGTGGTGCCGCCGCAGAACATCCGGAGCACGGTCAACTCCCGCGGTGCGACGACCACCACTTTTCTGATTCCCGAACGGCACCTTCCGCTGGTGCTGCCCTTCCAATATCTCGGGGTCGACGAGGGGACGCTGAACAAGCTCGACACGGTGCTGCTGCCCTCGGTCAACGCCGGCTACTCCCGCAACGACGACCCGCTGACCGCTCCGGTGCAGGTGGACCCGGTCAACGGTTACGACCCCGCGGCTGTCACCGCCCCGGCCACTCAGGCCACCTTCGGCGGCGGCGCCGATCCGATCTCACAGATCCTGTCCGGTGCGATGTACGCCTTCAACCAGTGGCAACACTGACGCCGGGGCGGCCACCCACTGCCGCAGTGCGGGTCAGCGCCCGATGAGCGCCGACCGTCGGCTGCGGGTCATCCAGTGGACCACCGGCAACATCGGGCGACGGTCGCTGCACGCGATCATCGGACGGCCGGACATGGAACTGGTCGGGGTGTATGCGCACGGTGCTGACAAGGTCGGTCTCGACGCCGCCGATCTGGCCGGCTGGCCGGAGCCGACGGGTGTGCACGCCACCAGTGACGTCGACGCGCTGATCGCGCTGGGTGCCGACGCGTGTTGCTATAACCCGTTGTGGCCCAACATCGATGAGCTGGTGCGGCTGTTGGAGTCCGGGGTCAACGTATGTTCCAGCGCGGCCTGGATCACCGGCGGCAAGCAGACCCCGCAGGACCGCGAGCGCATTCTGGCGGCCTGCGCAAAAGGCAACTCCACGATCTTCGGCAGCGGCGCGCATCCCGGCATGACGAATATGGTCGGCATGGTGCTCAGCGGTTCCTGCGAGCGCGTCGACGAGATCCGGATCACCGAATCGGTGGACTGTTCGACCTACGAATCGGCGGAAACCCAAACAGCCATGGGCTTCTCGCAGTCGCCCGACACCCCCGGACTGGCCGAGAGCGTGCGGCGGGAAAGCGAGGTGTTCGCCGAGTCCGCGGCCATGATGGCCGACGCGATCGGCGCGCGCCTGGACCGGATGACTTTCGACGTCACCTTCACCGCCGCCACCGGCGACTCCGACCTGGGCTTCATGACGATCCCGGCGGGAACCGTCGGCGGCGTGCACGGCTACCACCGCGGCTGGGAGGGTGACCGCAACGTCGTCAGCGTCGGATTCAACTGGACCATGGGCGATCACGTCGTCCCGCCCAAACCGCTCGAGCACGGACATGTCATCCAGGTGTTCGGCCTGCCCAATATGCGCACCGTCCTGCACTGCCTGCCGCCCCGGGACTGGAAGGAACCAGGGTTCATGGGCCTGGGCATGATCTACACCGCCATGCCGGTGACCAACGCGGTCCCGGCGGTGGTCGCCGCTCGTCCGGGCATCGTGACGCTGGCCGACCTTCCGCCGGTCACCGGTCGCCTGGCGCGCTGAGACTGTGTCGTCCGGCACATTGCGGTCACCCCGAGGAACGCTTCCGTGCACTAAGGGTTAGGGTACTTAGCCGAGCAAAGATTTCCGCGCGCCCGACGGGTGGGTGGGAAGCAAGCTCTCCGATTGGGTGTTGCAACCCCAGTATCGGCGTGCGAAAGGCAGTGACGATGAGGAATGGTTCGGTCACGGGCACCGCAACCCGTCTGCTCAAACGAATCTGGATACCGCTGATTCTGGTGGTCGTCCTCGCCGTCGCGGGTCTGGTCGTGTCGCGCTTGCACAAGGTCTTCGGCTCCCAGGACCTCAACGCGAATGCCGGTGCCGGGATAGAGATCGTGCAGTTCAACCCCAAAGTCGTGGTCTACGAAATCTTCGGGTCGTCCGGGGCCACCGCCAACATCAACTACTGGGACGCCGACGCCAACACCCACCAGGTGAACTCGGCAGCACTGCCGTGGTCGGTCACGATCTCCACGACGTTGCCTTCGGTGAGCGCCAACATCATGGCCCAGTCCGACGGCAGCAACGTCGGCTGCCGCATCACGGTCGACGGAATCATCAAGGAAGAGAAGAAGTCTGGCGGCGTCAACCCGCAGACCTTCTGCCTGGTCAAGTCCGCATGAGTGGCGTAGAAGACACGAGGGACGCGACCACCGGCCCGATCGCCGTGCAGCCCGCCGAGACCCCGCCGCCCGCCGAACGACCACACCGGCCCGCTATCCCCCACTTCATCCGCATCTTTGCGATTCCGATCATCCTGGCCTGGGTGTTCGTCACGGTGCTGGTGAACGTCGCCGTCCCCTCCCTGGAGGTCGTCGGCGAGCAGCATTCCGCACCGATGACCCCGTTGGACGCGCCGTCCATGCAGGCGATGATGCGGCTGGGACACAACTTCAAGGAGTTCGACTCCAACAGCACGGTCATGATCGTCCTGGAAGGCGATGCGCCGCTGGGTCAGCCGGCGCACGACTACTACGACAACCTGATCCGCCAACTGCGCGAGCAGCCCAAGCACGTCCAGCACATCCAGGACTTCTGGGGCGACCGGTTGACGGCCGCCGGAGCCCAAAGCGCCGACGCCAAGGGCGCTTACGTGATGCTGAACCTGGCCGGCAACCAGGGCACCACCGAGGCCAACGATTCGGTCGAGGCGGTGCGCAAGGTCATCGACAAGAACCCGACACCACCCGGGCTGAAGGTTTACGTCACCGGTCCGGCCGCGCTCAGCGACGACATGCACGTGATCGGCAACGCCAGCCTGGCCAAGATCACCCTGTTCACCCTGGGCGCGATCGCCATCATGCTGCTGCTGGTCTATCGCTCGATCGTCACCACACTGATCCAGCTGTTCATGACGTTCATCGCGCTGGCTTCGGCGCGCGGAGTCGTCGCGGTACTGGCGTACAACAACGCCTTCGGGCTCACCACGTTCGCGGCCAACATCCTCACCATGCTGGCGATCGCCGCCGGCACCGACTACGGGATCTTTCTGGTGGGCCGGTATCAGGAAGCGCTACGCGCCGGTGAGGACCGGGAAACCGCCTACTACACGACCTTTCGCGGGGTTGCGCCGGTGGTGCTGGGGTCGGGCCTGACGATCGCGGGGGCCACCTATTGCCTGAGCTTTACCCGGCTGCCGTGGTTCAACACCATGGGTTGGCCGGTGGCGATCGGGATGCTGGTGGTAGTGCTGGCCGGTGTGACGCTGGGCCCCGCGGTGGTGCTCGTGGGCAGCAAGCTGCACCTGTTCGAGTCCAAGCGCGCCACCGGGCAAGGACGGCTGTGGCGGCGGGTCGGCACCGCGGTGGTGCGTTGGCCCGCACCGATTTTGGCGGTCAGTACCGCGATCGTGCTGATCGGCATGGTCGCGCTGCCGAGCTTTGTCACCAGCTACAACGACCGCTTCTACCTGCCGACCTCGGCCCCGTCCAACCAGGGACAAGAAGCTGCCAACCGGCACTTCTCCGAGGCCCGGATGAATCCCGACATGCTGATGGTCGAAGCCAACCACGACATGCGCAATCCGGCCGACATGCTGGTGCTGGACCGAGTGGCCAAGAACGTCATGCGCACGGTCGGAATCGCCATGGTCCAGGACATCACCCGGCCGCTGGGCATTCCAATTCAGCACAGCTCCATACCTTTTCAGAACAGCATGCAAAGCCAGACCACCATGCAGAACATGGCTTTCCTGCAGGACCGGATGGCCGACATCACCAAGATGGCCGACCAGATGCAGTTCATGATCGAGACCATGGAGCGCATGTACAAAGTGACGCAGGAGCTTTCCAGCGCCGCCGACGACAGCGCGAGGACCACGGCCGAGACCGCCGAGATCACCAACCGGTTGCGTGACCACATCGCCGATTTCGACGATTTCTGGCGCCCGATCCGCAGCTACTTCTATTGGGAGAAGCACTGTTTCGACATTCCGATCTGCTGGTCGTTGCGCTCGCTGTTCGAGTCGTTGGACGGATTCGACCAGCTGGCCGGGCAGTTCGACGAACTCACCAAGGACATTCAGCGCACCGCCGCGGCCACGCACCAGATGTTGGTGCTGATTCCGCCGATGATCACGACGATGAAGACGACGAAGGCGCTCACGCTGACCATGCAGGCCACCTTCTCCGCGATGCTGGACCAGATGAAGTCGTTGAGCGATACCGCGGTGGTGATGGGGCAGAGTTTCGACCAGTCCAAGAACGACGACATGTTCTACCTGCCGCCGGAGGCGTTCGACAACCCGGACTTCCAGACCGGCCTGCGGATGTTCCTGTCGCCGGACGGGAAGTCGGCGCGGTTCTTCATCACCCACCAGGGCGATCCGATGACCCCGGAAGGGATTTCGCGCGTCGAAGCCGAGCGGACCGCTGCACAGGAAGGACTCAAGCAGTCGTCGCTGTCCGACGCCAAGGTATACCTCGGCGGCACCGCCGCGACATTCAAGGACATGCACGACGGCGCCAAATACGACCTGATGATCGCGGTGGTGTCGGCGCTGACGCTGATCTTCATGATCATGCTGCTGCTCACTCGCAGCGTGGTGGCGGCGATGGTGATCGTGGGCACCGCGGCCAGTTCGATCGCCGCGTCCTTCGGGTTGTCGGTGCTGATCTGGCAGGACCTGTTCGGCATCAAGATCCACTGGATCGTGATGGCGTTGTCGGTCATCATCCTGTTGGCCGTCGGGTCCGATTACAACCTGTTGCTGGTGTCCCGGTTCAAAGAAGAGATCCACGCCGGGCTCAAAACCGGGATCATCCGGTCGATGGCCGGAACCGGTGGTGTGGTGACCGCGGCGGGTCTGGTCTTCGCGTTCACCATGGCCTCGATGCTGGGCAGCGACCTGCGGGTGCTGGGTCAGTTCGGGTCGACGGTGTGCATCGGTCTGCTGCTCGACACCCTGATCGTGCGCACGTTGTTGATGCCGTCGATCGCCACGCTGCTCGGGCGGTGGTTCTGGTGGCCCATGGTGGTGCACCCGCGCGGGGACAACGCTCTGGTACATGCCCGGCGGGCCTAGCTGCGCTATTCGGCACACCAAGTAAGCCGTTGCCGGTTACTCTCTTGAGTGATTGACGCGACGAGGAGGCCGGGCATGTCATTTCTGCTGGTTTCTCCTGACCAATTCGGTTCGGCGACAACTGTTTTGGAACGCATCGGTTCGTCGCTGCATTCAGTCAACGCCGCGGCGGTCGTTCCCACCACCGGCCTGGTGGCCGCCGGCGCCGACGAGATCTCGGCCGCGGCGGCGACGTTCTTCACCGAGCACGGGCGGCAGTACCAGGCGGCGGCCGGGCAGTTCGCCACGTCCTACGAGCAGGTCGTGCTCAGGCTGCTGGAAACCGCACGTGCTTACGCGGACGCCGAGATCGCCGTTGCCAATCACCTGGTCGCCAGCGCGTCGCACTTCGTCAACGACCCCATCCTGCAGATCACCGGACGCCAGCTGTTCGGCGACGGCGCGAACGGATACACCGACGCACAAGGCGTGGGAACCCCAGGCGGGCCCGGCGGGTGGTTGTTCGGCAACGGCGGCACCGGCGGCGTCAGCGTCCGATACGGGGCGGCCGGCGGCGACGGCGGCGCCGGCGGTCTGTTGTTGGGCAACGGCGGCACCGGCGGACGCAACCTCTACGGCGGCATGCCGGGTGGCGACGGCGGGTCCGCCGGTCTGATCGGTATCGGCGGCACCGGCGGAGCCAGTGGGCCGGGCGGCGTGGGCGGGGCGGGCGGTCGCGGCGGGTTGCTGGGACTGCCCGGCACCGCCGGAATCAGCACCGCGCTGGGGCCGAACCAGACGCTGATCCATCCCGGCCAGTGGGGCAGCCCGATCGTGAACATCTCGGTCGGCGGCGGACCGAGTGTGCCCGTCACCGTCGACTCCGGCGCCAGCGGTCTGGTGGTACCGCCGCAATTCGTCGATCTGACCAAGCTTGGTACGCCCATCTCCTCCGGCAATGTCACGTACGGTGGGACCGTCTTCGTCAGCTACCAGACGTATCAGACGACAGTGAACTTCGGGAACGGAATCGTCACCGCGCCAACGACTGTCGGCGTCGCCACCTCGGCGTATGTCGGCACTCCTGCAAACCCGATCCCGGTTTCGTCGCTGCCGGCCTATCTCGGCGTGGGCCCCAACAACGACTTCCCGTTCAGCAGCCCCGTGAACGCCGCCTTGCCGGCCAACATGAATCAGGGCGTGCTGATCAATCTGCCCCGCGGTCTGCTGGAGTTCGGGCCCAATCCGCTGCCCCCGCTGGTCGAGATGGACGGTGCCCCGAGAACCGTTGTGCAGGTGCAGATCAACAACGAATTGCCGCAAACCGTGGGCGCATTCATCGATTCCGGGGGCGAGCTGGGCGCGATCCCACAGTCATTGGTGCCGGGCCTGGCGGTCGGCAACCACCTGCCGGCCGGGACAGTCATCACCGTCTCCACGATCAACGGTGTGCCCCTCTACACGCAGACGGTCACCGCGGCCCACAGCCCGTTCGTCGTCGCGTCGGCGACGCCCAATAATTTCTACGTCTTCAACACCGGGTCCTACCCGTTCTCACAACTGCCCATCTACATCTGGAACAACGACGCGGTGGGTACGACGGTGTTCGTCCGGCAGATCTGACGCGAAATCTATTCGGCCAGTTGCAGACACACCGCCAGCGCACCCGCACCGACATGCACCGCCAGCACTGGACCCAGTGGTGTGACGATCGCCGGCTCCGCCGCCGGTAGCCGGTCGGCCAGCATCGCCGCCACTTCGCGTGCGCCGTCGGGATTGGCGACGTGCAGCACCGCCAGCGACGCCGCGCGCTCCCCCACCACCTCGCAGACCTGGTCGACCAGCGCGGTGACAGCCCCCTTGGCGGTGCGGATTCGTTGTGCCAGAACGAGTTTTCCGGCGTCGACGTGCAGCAGCGGCTTGAGTGCCAACGCCGTGCCCAGCCACGCCTTGGCGCCACCGATGCGTCCACTGCGGCGCAGGTTGTCCAGTCGCTGCACGATCATGAACGCGTGCGTGCGGTCCACCGCCCCGGCCGCGGCGGCGGTGACGGCATCCAGATCGACACCGGTGGCCGCCGCCCGGGCAGCGGCCAACGCGATGAAACCGGTCCCCATCGCCGTCGACCTGGAATCGACGACCCTGACCGCCGAGCCGAACTCCTCAGCGCTCAACTCGGCGGCACGGCAGGTCCCGGACAGATCCGACGAGATATGGACTGCCACAACGCCATCGCCGTCACTGGCCGCCAACGCCTCCCGATAAGCCGCGCACAGCTCGGCGGGGGTGGCGGCAGCGGTGGTGGCGTGGCGCTTGTGGATGTCGTCGGGGACCTCGTCGACGCCGTCGCGCAGATCGGCGCCGTCGAGCAGGATATGCAGCGGCACTTCGCGTATCGCCCACTTGTCGCGCACCTCGGCCGGTAGCCGCGCCGCGCTGTCGGTGACTACCACGACCGGCATGTCAGCGGGTTTTCTCGCTCGGCACGCCCGCTTCGGCCAGCGCTTTGAGCATCAACTCCGCGACCGCCCGGTGGGCCTCGAAGTTCCAGTGGATGCCGTCGGGATTGCCGCGCCCGTTGAGCACCTCGTCGGCGACAGCGGCCTTGAGATCCACCAGCGGAACGTCATGCTGTTGCGCCCATTCGGTGATCGCTGCAACCGTGCCCGCGCGGCCGTGGTGTGCCTTGCCGTACGTCTCGGCGATGTGCACCGACGGCAGCGACGCGACCACCGGAATACCGGGTCGGTTGAAATCGATTGCGCCACGGGTCATTTCCAAGTATTCCGCGGACAGGTGCGGCGGCAGTGCTGACCTGGCGACCGGCGACAGCCTCGGCTGCAACCACCCGTAGCCGTCGCGCACCCAGCGCCGCAGCCACGGCGGCCGCACGTAGCGGATGAGCTCGCGCAGCGCGGTCGGCCACACCGACGGCAACGAATCCATGCCGCTGGTCGCGAAGATCACCGCACCGGCCCTGGGCAGCGCCGCCCATGACCGCGGGTCCTGGGTCGCCGCCCACCACACGTCCCGGCAGGTCCAGCCGATCCGGCCGATCAGTTCGACATCCCAATCTAGCTGCGCTGCAACGATATTGGGCCAGATACGCGGGTCGTCGGCGGGCAGCCCGCCGGTGGGACCGTAGTAGGACAGCGAGTCGGCGAAGATCAGCAACGTGGGCCGGTGGTCAGAGGACATCGTCGGAAACCTGCGCCGAAGCGTTCCACACGTCCAGCCGCCAGCGGATCTCGTCCAACCCTGCCCCGAATCCGACATCGTCGTCGGAGTGACCACTGAGCTGCACCCAGCTGCAATTGCCCAAACCACCCAGGACCGGCCAGTTGGCGACCGGCAGACCCAACAGCGCGGCCGACAGTGCGGCGATCAATCCGCCGTGCGCCACCAGCACGATCGGCCGCTCCGGCTGGCTCGGGGCACCCCATTCGGGCTCATCGACCAACAGTTCGGCGACCAGCGGCAGGCTCCGGGCTGCCACGTCGACCCTGCTCTCGCCGCCGTGCGGTGCCCAGCTGGCGTCCTCGCGCCAGGCCAATCGGGCGCCCGGCAGCTCGGCGTCGATCTGCGCGTGGGTCATACCCTGCCAGTCACCCAGGTGTGTCTCCCGCAGCCGCGGGTCCACCCGCACCGGCAGACCCGTGCGCTCCCCCAGCCTGACCGCGGTGTCGTAGGCGCGGCGCAGATCCGACGACACGATCAGTGCTGGCTGCAATTTGCCCAGCACCTCGGCCGCGGCAACCGCTTGGGCGCGGCCCAGCTCGCTCAGATCAGTCTCGAGCTGACCTTGCATCCGGCTGCCCAGGTTGTAATCGGTCTGCCCGTGACGCAACATCACCAGCCGGCGCGCCCTCACGGCGTGCCCGCCTCATCGGGCTCGCCGTCCAGGTCCACCGGGATCACCGGGCAGTCGCTCCACAGCCGGTCCAGCGCATAGAAGTTGCGGTCGTCCTGGTGCTGGATGTGCACGACGATGTCGCGGTAGTCCAGCAGCGTCCAGCGGCCTTCGCGGGCACCTTCGCGGCGCGCCGGTTTGTAACCGGCCCGGCGCATCTTCTCCTCGACCTCGTCGACGATCGCGTTGACCTGCCGTTCGTTGGATGCCGAGGCGATCACGAAGCAGTCGGTGATCACCAGCTGCCCGGAGACGTCGATCACGATCACGTCGTCGGCGAGTTTGGATGCCGCGGCGGCCGCGGCGACCGTGGCCATGTCGATGGCTTCCTGGTTCGCGGTCATGCGCTGTTCCCGGCGGCCACGCTCGCCGCAGGCTGGCGATACAGCCGGCGCTTGGACACGTACTGCACGACCCCGTCGGGCATCAGGTACCACAGCGGTCGACGCTGCGCGGCACGTTGCCGGCAGTCGGTCGACGAGATCGCCAGCGCGGGAATCGTGAACAGTCTCAACGCTTCTGCGGGCAGGTCGCTCAGGACGCCGGTGATGTGGTCGTGGCGCAGTTCGTAACCGGGTCGGTTGACCCCGACGAACCGGGCGAGCTCGAAGAGTTCCTCCCAGCTCTGCCAGGACAGGATCGTGGCCAGCGCATCGGCGCCGGTGATGAAGTACAGCTCCGCATCCGGGTTGAGCTCGCGCAGTTCCCGCAGTGTGTCCTTGGTGTAGGTGGGGCCGCCGCGGTCGATGTCGACCCGGCTCACCGAAAAGCGCGGATTGGAGGCGGTGGCGATCACCGTCATCAGATAGCGGTCCTCAGCGGGGGACACTTCGCGTTCCTTCTGCCAGGGCTGGCCGCTGGGCACGAACACCACCTCGTCGAGCTCGAACTGGTGCGCGACCTCGCTGGCCGCGACCAGGTGTCCGTAATGGATGGGATCGAACGTCCCGCCCATCACCCCCAGCCTGCGCACCTGCTTTTGCATGGTTTGCCAGCTTACTTGAGCAGCCGCTCCCGCTCGCGCCGCGCGCTGGCGACCGCCATCAACGTCCTTTTGGCCCGATACCGTCCACCCGCGCCGTCGATCGTGTAGAAGGAGTCTGTGGAAACTCCGACGACGGGCTCGGTAGATCAGACGCAACAGTGGAAGGACGCCATGGCCCGGCGTTTCTTCAGCCGCTCGGTGGTCACCGGGGAGATCTCGCTTCCGGCCGTACCCAGCATGCTCGACCATTACGTGGAGATGTGCAGCAACATCTTCGCCAGCGTCGGCCGGCAGTTCAACGACGAGGAACTCGCGCACCTGCGCAAGGTCCTGGAAGGCCAACTCGCAGAGGCGTACTCCATATCCCAACGCTCCAATATCGTCATCTCCTACAACGCCCCCGTCGGCCCGACCCTGCACTACCAGGTCAATGCCCGCTGGTTCACCGTGGCCGAGTCGTACGAGAACTGGGTCGCCACTCGCGAACCACCGCTGTTCGGCACCCAGCCCGACGCCCGCGTGTGGGCATTGGCGAACGAAGCCGCCGACCCCACCACATACCGGGTACTCGACATCGGCGCCGGCACCGGTCGAAACGCGCTGCCGCTCGCGCGCCGCGGTCATCCCGTCGACGTGGTGGAGCTCACCCCGAAATTCGCCGAGATCATCCGGTCTGAGGCGCAGCGCGACGGGCTCGATGTGCGGATCATCGTGCGCAACGTCTTCGAGACCAAAGACGACCTGCGCCAGGACTACCAGCTGATCCTGCTGTCCGAAGTGGTGCCAGACTTCCGCACCACCGACCAATTGCGTGGCCTGTTCGAATTGGCCGCGCACTGCCTGGCGCCCGGCGCACGACTGGTGTTCAACACCTTCCTGCCGCGGCACGGCTACGAAATCGACGACGCCGCACGCGAGTTCGGCCAGCAGGCGTACACCGGCATGTTCTCGCGGCAAGAGGTGTCCGACGCGTCGGCCGGACTACCGCTGGAACTGGTCTCCGACGATTCGGTGTACGAGTACGAGCAGGCCCACCTGCCGCCCGGCGCGTGGCCGCAGACCAGTTGGTACGCCGCGTGGGTCAGCGGTCTCGACGTGTTCCCGGTCGAACGCGAGGACAGCCCGATCGAGATGCGCTGGCTGGTCTTCCGCAAGACCCGCTGACTGTCACGCTAGCGTGACGCTCGGCGTCGAGTGTCACGCTAGCGTGACGCTCGACGCACCTGGCGCTCAATTGCCGGGTCAATTGCCGCCTCAATTGCCGAGTGTGAATCTCACGACGCGACTCGCCGACTACGCGTCGGGAAATTCACACTGAGGGCCGACGGCGGCCGCTAAACCGGCAGCAGCTGATCGATCACCGCGGCCAGCTGTTTGGCCGACCGGCATTCGTGCATGGTGATCACGTCCTGATAGCGCGGCACCGCCGAATCACCGCTGCCCCACAGGTGTTTAGGTTCAGGATTGAGCCAGTGCGCATGCCGCGCGGCGGTCACCATGTCGTCGAGCACGTCGACGGCCGGGTTGCGGTAGTTGGTGCGCCCGTCGCCCAGAATCAGCAGCGAGCTGCGCGGTGACAGCACATTCGGGTTCGCCTGCTGGAACGTGATGAACGCGTTGCCGTAATCGGAGTGGCCGTCGCGGGCGTACACGCCCGCTTCGCGGGTGATCCGCTGAATCGCCACCGCCAGGTCGGCTTCGGGGCCGAACATGTGGGTCACCTCGTCGGTGGTGTCGATGAAGGCGAACACCCTTACCCGCGAAAACTGTTGCCGTAGAGCGTGAACCAGCAGCAAGGTGAAGTGACTGAACCCGGCGACCGAACCGGACACATCGCAGAGCACCACCAACTCCGGGCGGGCCGGGCGGGGCTTCTTCAGTACGACGTCGATCGGCACGCCGCCGGTGGACATGGACTTGCGCAACGTCTTGCGCAGGTCGATCGATCCGGCGCGGGACCGGCGCCGGCGGGCGGCCAACCGAGTGGCCAGCGTGCGCGCCAGCGGAGCGACCACGCGGCGCATCTGGCGTAGTTGATCGCCGGAGGCGCGCAGGAACTCGACGTTCTCCGAAAGCTGTGGAATGCCGTACATCTGGACATGCTCACGGCCGAGTTGCTCGGCAGTGCGTCGCTTGGTCTCGGCATCCACCATCTTGCGCAACTGTGTGATACGTTGCGCGGCAAGTGCTTTGGCGATCTGCTCTTGAGTCGGTGTGGGCTCGTCGCCGTACGGGGCGAGCAGCCCGGCCAGCAGCTTGCCTTCGAGTTCGTCCAGCGCCATCGCCTTGAGTGCCTGATACGACGAGAACGACGGGCCGCGGCTGGAACTGTATTTCCCGTACGCCTCGACGATCCGGGCGATCATCTGCACGAGGCGCTCGTCCATGTCGGCGAGCTCGGGATTATCGGTGAGCAAATCGAGCAGCATCTGGCGCATCGCCTCGACGTCGTCGGGCGGCAGCGAGTCGGGGTCCTCGGCGCCGTCACCGTCGATGACGACGGCGCGGGCACCCAGCGCGGCGGGAAACCACAGGTCGAACATCGCGTCGTAGGTGTCCCGGTGCTCCGGCCGCCGCAACACCGCGCACGCCAGGCCCTCGCGCAGCACCATGCGATCGCCCAAACCCAGCGTGGCCATCACCCGCCCGGCGTCCACCGTCTCCGACGGACCGACCGAAATCCCGCTGCCGCGAAGCGCTTCCACGAACCCGACCAGATGTCCGGGCAGCCCGTGCGGGGCGAGCGGCCGGCTGGGTCGGATGCGTCGGGTGGCCATCAGTTGAGCCTTAATTCTCCGGCCGCACGCTGCTGGTCGGACTGATGTTTGAGAACGACGCCGAGCGTTTGGGCGACGACCGCGTCGTCTATGGTGTCCAGCCCCAGGGCGAGCAACGTCCGTCCCCAGTCGATGGTCTCGGCGATCGACGGCACCTTCTTGAGTTGCATGCCGCGCAGCACCCCGATGATGCGCACCAGTTCCTCGGCCAGATGCTCCGGCAACTCCGGCACCCGGGACAACAGGATCCGCCGTTCGAGATCTGGCGACGGAAAGTCGATGTGCAGGAACAGACAACGACGTTTGAGCGCCTCGGACAGCTCGCGGGTGGCATTGGAAGTCAGCACCACCAACGGTGTCCGGGTCGCGGTGATCGTGCCGAGTTCTGGGACGGTGACTGCGAAGTCGGAGAGCACCTCCAGCAGCAGGCCCTCGATTTCGATGTCGGCCTTGTCGGTTTCGTCGATCAACAGCACGGTCGGCTCGGTGCGCCGGATCGCGGTCAGCAGCGGGCGCTGCAGCAGGAATTCCTCACTGAACACGTCGTCCTTGGTCGCTTCCCAGTCGCCCGATCCGGCCTGGATCCGCAGGATCTGCTTGGCGTGGTTCCACTCGTAGAGCGCTCGGGCCTCGTCGACGCCCTCGTAGCACTGCAACCGGACCAGACCGGAATCGGTGGCCTGAGCGATCGCGCGGGCCAATTCGGTCTTGCCGACGCCTGCCGGCCCTTCGACCAGCAACGGCTTGCCCAGTCGGTCGGCCAGGAACACCGCCGTGGCGGTGGCGGTGTCGGGCAGGTAGCCGGTCTCGGCGAGCCGCCGCGAGACGTCGGCGATGTCGGCGAACAACGGCACGGGGCGCGCGGGCACGCTCATCGGAGGTCTCCTTCGAAAAAATACAGTTCAGGCCGGACGGGTGTGGCCGTCACCCCACACGATCCACTTGGTCGAGGTCAGTTCCGGCAGCCCCATCGGGCCGCGGGCGTGCAACTTCTGGGTGGAGATGCCGATTTCGGCGCCGAAACCGAACTGCTCGCCGTCGGTGAACGCGGTCGACGCGTTCACCATCACCGCGGCCGCATCAACCTGCGCGGTAAAGCGCTGTGCAGCAGCAAGATTCGTGGTCACAATGGCTTCGGTGTGCCCGGTGCCGAACTCGTCGATGTGCGCGATGGCGCCGTCGACGCCGTCGACCACCGCCACCGCGATGTCCATCGCCAGGTATTCGCGGCGCAGGTCGTCGTCGTCGGCGTCGAGATGGACGGCGACGCCCGCATTCTGCAACGCATTCAGCAGTCGCGGCAGCGCATGCTCGGCGATCGCGGCGTCCACCAGCAGGGTCTCCGCGGCGTTGCAGACGGACGGCCGGCGGGTCTTGGAGTTCAGCAGGATCCGCTCGGCCACGTCGAGGTCGGCGGCTTCGTGCACATAGACGTGACAGTTGCCGACCCCGGTCTCGATGGTCGGGATCTGTGCGTCGCGTACCACCGCCTCGATCAGTCCCGCTCCCCCGCGCGGGATCGCCACGTCCACCAGGCCACGCGCCTGGATCAGGTGGGTGACGGTGGCGCGGTCGGCCGATGACAACAGCTGGACGGCGTCCGCGGGCAGGTCCTGAGCGACCAGGGCGCCGCGCAGGACCGAGACCAGTGCCTCGTTGGACTTGGCGGCTGACGAGCTGCCACGCAGCAGCGCGGCGTTGCCGGACTTGAGCGTCAACCCGAAGGCGTCGACGGTGACGTTGGGACGGCCCTCGTAGATCATTCCGACCACGCCGAGCGGAACCCGCTGCTGGCGCAGTTGCAGACCGTTGGGCAGCGTCGACCCGCGCAGCACCTCACCAACCGGATCGGGCAGACCCGCCACCTGCCGCAGCCCGGCAGCGATGCCGTCGACCCGCTGCGGGTTCAGCGCCAGCCGGTCGAGCATGGCGGCAGGAGTGCCGGCTTCCCGCGCGGCGTTCAGGTCTTCGGAGTTGGCGGCCAGAATCTGGTCGACGTGGGCCAGTACCTCGTCGGCGGCGGCGTGCAGTGCGCGGTTCTTAACCGCGGTGGGCGTCACGGCCAGGACGCGAGCGGCGACCCGGGCACGCCGAGCGGCGTCGTGCACCTCTTGACGCAGATCGGGCATCGCCGGAGCTGGCAGACTCATCAGCCCAGGATATCGGGCTTAGCGCTGCTCAGTCGGGTCGGGTCAGCTCAGCCGGACTTGGTCTTCCACCATTGGTAGAGGCTGCTGATGTCGTTGCCCTGGACCGCGGCGGCCCGCAGCTTGGCGTTGTCCGACCAGGCCACGACAGAGACCTTGCCGTTGCCGGCGACGACGGTCCCGCACTCGACCTGCCCGCCGACTTGACCTTGGCTGGTCCACGGCCCCGGCGACTGCTGATCACCCGGACAACTCGATGCCAGATCGATCTTGGCGCTGCTGAACCCCGTCGCCAGGTCGTCGACGCTTCGGTATAACGCGAACGAAGCCGCGGTCGGACCGCCTGCGACGGTGCTTTGGTCGCAGTTCACTTTCTCGACCGCGAGTCCTGTCGATGTCTGCGCCTCGCAGTTACTCGACGAGAAACCCTCGGGCAGCATCCCCATCAATTTGCTTGGCGCGGCCGACGCAACCCCCGGCACGGCGGCTCCACAACCGAGAACCGCGACCGTCACGAACACTCTCGCCCCGCGGGTGAATGGGACCATGGCAAACAACCTCCGCTCGGATAGAAGCCCGTACAGCAGGTCATGCGACTTGGTCGCCGACCCATGTGGCAAACGGTAACTCCAACGGCTTGTCTACCGCGACGGTTTTCGTGGAAAAAGTCCAAACGTGGGTCGGTGGACCGGCTCGCGGGGAGTCATCCGCGCTTTGCCGCTCTGCCGGCACCCCACCGGGCGGGTCAGCTCACCGCCTCGCGGCGGGTCACCCGCCGCGCCTTCCGTTGCCGCTCATCGATGAGCCGACCCAGATCCTGTAGCAGCGTCGGCTTGTTCATCACGATTTTTTCCACATGTTCGCGGTCGATCTCCAGGGCGGTCACTTCCTCGAGGGCGTAGGCACCTGCGACGTTGGGTTGCCGAGTCAGCGCGGTGATGCCGATGAACGATCCCTGGTCCAGGGTCGAGAACGGCACCATGACCCCGTCCTCGTCGGTCACGACCAGCCGGACGCTGCCGGCGACCAGGAACGTCATCACCGTGGGGACCGACCCGGGATACTGCACGACTTCGTCGGCGCCGTACCGAACGATCCTGGCGTACGGGGCGAGGAACTGCTGGTCGACAAGAGTGAGTCGCAGTTCGTCCGCAACCACGGTGCGCAGGGCCTCCGTCACCCGTTCTGGCGTCGAAAAGTCGTCTTGGGCGCCGTCCAGGTGGAGCTTTTCCCGACGGGCCGCGTACCAGATCCAACGCAGGAACGTCGATTCCGTGGCTCCTTCGTCGGCGGGCGAGTTGACCCTGATCGTCGTCCGGTACTCACCGCCACCCAGCGCGACCGAGTCCGGCGTGCTGCCGGGCTGCATCAGCGGCAGCGCGGCGGCCACCGACGACAGCATCGCGCACACTTTGTCGGGCGGATCCTCGACGGCGAACGTCGTGGTGATCGTGCACTTGTGCGGGCCCGCCGGGCGGCTGAGATTGGTGAATGCCGTGGCGGCCAGCACCGAGTTCGGCGTGATCCGAAGTCCGCTACCGGTCTGGATGTGCACCGCTCGCCAGTTCACCTCGATGACGCGTCCCCGCGCCGTCTGGGTGTCCAGCCAGTCGTTGATCCGGAAGGGCTGCTCGAAGAGCATGAACAGACCCGAGACGATCTGGCCGACGGAGTTCTGCAACATCAAGCCGATGACCACCGACGTGATGCCCAGGGCGGTGAACACCCCACCGACGCGAACGCCCCAGATGTAGGACAAGATCACCGCGAGGCCGACACCGATCAGCGCGAAACGGCCGACGTCGAGGAAGATCGCCGGAACCCGTTTGCGCCAGCTTTCTTCGGGAGCCCCTTCGAAGACCGTCGCATTCAGTCCGGACAGCAACAGCACCAGGACCAAGAAGCCGAAGACGGTCGTGAGCAGGCGCACCGGGACGTCACCGGCCGGGACCTGTGATGCCTTGACCAGCAGCAGCAACAGCGCTCCGAGCGGCAGCAGCCAGTTGCGCAGCATGCTGACCTGCCGGACCAGGCGGCTCCTGCGCCGGACGAGTGAATGCTGCAGTTCGGTCAACAGGATCAGACCGACCGGGAACCCGATCGCCACCGCGAGAGCCCAGTAGAACCACGAGGAGTGCAGCGGGTTCATTGCCGCTCCACCAACCGGTAGATCGTTTGTTCGGCGCCGCCGACCAGGATGGTTCCCGCCGGCGTGAAATTGCGGGTGTCACGCATCGCCTCGTACACTTGCGCCGCGACGTAGATGCCCGGTTGTGGTGCGCCGCTGTGCATTTGGTAGGCGAGGCTGACTGCCGCGCCCCACATGTCGTAGACGAGGCCGGACTGGCCGACCAGCCCGCTGACGACGTTTCCGGTGTTGATGCCGACCCGCAGACCGAGAACGTGTCTGCTCTTGTTGTTGAAACGATCGATGATGCGGCGCATTTCGAGCGCGAACTCGATGCTGCGGTGGATGCTGTCGAGTCGCGGTGTGATCACGCCGCAACTGGCGAGATAGCCGTTGTGGAACGTCCGGATCCGTTCCACGCCACGAGCTTCGGCGGCCGCGTCGAACTGACGGAACAGATCGTCGACGATCTCGACCAGTTCCTGTCCGGACAGCTCGTTGGAAATCTCGTCTACCCCGACGATATCGGCGAAGACAATGGCGACATCCTGGTGCATCTGCGCGACCGTGGCCCCGCCTTCGCGATAGCGCTGGACCACCGACTCCGGCATCAGGGCCAGCAGTAACCGGTCATTCTCTCTGCGTTGCTCGTTGAGCAGCTCCTCTTTGATCGCCAGGTTTCGGCTCATCTCGTTGAAAGCGCCAGTCAGGTCCGCGATTTCGTCGCGGGAGGTGATCGGGATGTTGACTTCGTAGTCGCCGGAGCTGATTTTTTGCGTGCCCTCTTCCAGGCGCCGCAACGGCCGAACGGCGGCCTGTGCGATCAGCATCGAAGCCACACTGATGACGAAGATCATCGCGGTGACCGCGACCGCCAGCGTCTTGCTGAACCGGCCCAACCGCGCGAACGCATCAGAATCGTCGCGGGTGGCCAGAATCGCCCAGTGCAGATCGGAGTTGGGGATGTCCAGCGGCGCGAACGCTTCCAACTCTTGGTTACCGGTGTAGTCAGTGCCGACCATGACGCCGGTCTCACCACGTAGCGCGGCACGCGCGCCGGCGCTCTTGATCGGCTGCACCAATGTGGTGCCGCCCAGCTTCATCGCCCGATCCGGGATTTCCGACGAGGTCCCCGCGGCAATGACCTCGCGGCGGTATGCCTTCGGGTCTTCCAGGAAAATCCTTGAGTCCGAGCGCATCAAGTCGTCCGTGCCGGTCAGATACGTCTCGGTCGCGGGACCCATGCCGGCGGATTGCCATTTTTTGTCGGCGGTCATGATCTTGTTGATCTTGGCAATCGGCAGCGGCAAGGCCATGACCCCGTCGACCTTGCCGTCGATGCCGATCGGCGAGACCGCCCACGCCGTCGGAGCTCCCAATGCCGGCTGGTAAGCCTGGAAGTCGGTTATCCATACATATTCGACGTCGTTGGCGCGCAGTGCTTTTCGATATGCATCGCGTAGGTTGGATTCGCGGTAAGGACCGGTCAGGATGTTGGTGCCGAGGTCTGGGCCTTTCTTGACGGAGTAGACGACATTGCCGTCCATGTCGAACAGCAGCGCATCCCGATAGTCGAATCGGTTGACGATGTCGCGCATGTAGAAGTCGTAGCGGACATTGGCTGCCGACCACGCGCTGCCGTCACCGGCGTCCAGTGGCGGCTCGGAGTTCGGAGCCTGGACGGCGGTGTAATGAGCCTGAAGGTACTTCTGCGCGTTGGTGTTCGGCAGAACCGCATTGAGATCGATCTCTTCGCCCGTCACCTGCTTGATCGGTTTGATCATCTGGTTGTCGTAGTAGTTGGTGATCGCCTGCTGCTGCGCCGGGGTGATGGTCGACGTAGCCAGCTGGTTGAACCCGGCGGTGAGCGCGATGACAGCCTGGCTGACGCTGAAGCCGCCGCTGTAGACGTCCAGCGAGTTCGTCACTTCGGCGAACAATGCCTCGATCTGGCGCTTCTGGGATTCGCGCAGTTCGATCAGTCGCTCGGATTCGACTTCGCGCAGAGCGCTGCGGCCGGAAAGCGCCCCGATGAGGCCGATGACCGCGACCGACAAAATAGACGAAAGCAGCAGCGCCACCAGGATCTTGGACTGGATGCTCACCCGGAAGCGTATCCGGGACAGGAAGCGACCGGCGCGCCTTCTGGCCGGAGCACTGCCGCTCTCCGGCGTTTCCTTTGTTGGCTCACCCGACGTCAATCGGCTTCCCTTCCCGATCACGCAGCACACTAGCTCGCACGCCCCTAGTTATCGGCTGTCGGAGCAAAGTGACGCCGGGCCGTGTCCGTGTTTTCACCGAAAGGAGATGCGGCGCAGGTGCGCCAGTATGCGAAGCCGAGTAGTCGTCGTAGGCAGCGTGTCCGAGGAAAATGCGCTGTGCGGCAAGCACTTCAGCGTCGTGTCGGGTCAGGCCAAGTTGATTTGTCCACAGTTGCAGGTTTATGCACAGGTGCGTCTTCGGGGCCGGGGAGTTGTCGGTGCCGGTTCCTAGAATTTGAGGTATGGCAGCGAGCACGCGTGAAGAGATCGTGGAGGTCTTCGACGCACTCGATGCGGATGTGGATCGTTTGTGCGCGTTGTCCTTTGAGGTGTTCACCACCCCGGAGCGGATGCGGGCTCTGGAGCGCCTGGAACGGGCAGCCCGCCAACTGCGCACACCCCAGCACGCGGTGATCAACCAACTCGCCGCCCAAGCCGCCGAGGAGGAGTTGGGCGGCAAGCTGCGCAGTGCGTTGGCTGATCGGTTGCGGATCTCTCAAGTCGAAGCCGGCCGGCGCATCGCCGAAGCCAAAGACCTCGGCGCGCGCCGGGCGCTGTCCGGGAGGCGCTGGCGCCGCTGCTCACCGCGACCGCGACCGCCCAAGGCGCCGGACTCATCGGCGATGAACACATCCGCTTGATCCGCAAATTCCTGGCACATCTGCCCGACACGGTCGATGCGGGCACCCGCGCGGACGCCGAAGCCGACCTGGTCGACAAAGCCACCCACTTTCGCCCCGAACAAGTCCAGAAATATGCCCAGGAAGTGATGGCCTATCTGCACCCCGACGGCAACTACAGCGACGACGAACGCGCCCGCCGACGCGGCCTGACCCTGGGCAAGCAAGGTGTCGACGGCATGTCGCGCCTAAGCGGGCTGGTCACCCCCGAGCTGCGGGCCGCGATCGAAGCGGCGTGGACGAAGTTGGCCGCACCGGGGATGTGCAACCCGGAACACGAGGCACCACGCGTGGACGGCGAACCCGACGCCGAGGAGGCGCAGCGCGATACCCGCTCGGGACCCCAACGCCAGCACGACGCGCTGCTGGCCGGGCTACGCGCACTGCTGGCCTCCGGCGAACTGGGCCGCCATCGCGGCCTGCCGGTCACCATCATCGCCACCACCACCGTGGCAGAA
>NZ_JCALDY010000015.1:0-145120 GCF_059813095.1 Mycobacterium sp. NGS22 | reverse complement strand
AGCCCTCGAGGTCGCCTTCGGTTTCCAGCAGTGCCTGACGCAGCCCGTCTAGAGTGTCTTGCCGCGGCTCGGCCCACATGCCGCGCCCGGCGGCCTCCAGCAGCCGCTCGGCCATGCCGTGCAGCGCCCACGGATTGGACTCCGTCATGAATTTGCGGTTCTCCGGGTCGAGCACGTAGCGCTCGGTGAGTTGCTCGTACATCCAGTCGGCCATCACGTGGGCGGTGGCGTCGTAGCCGAAAAGATAGTCGACGGTGGCCGCCATCTCGAACGCGCCCTTGTAGCCGTGCCGGCGCATCGCCGACATCCAGCGCGGGTTGACGACGCGGGCGCGGAAGACCCGGGTGGTTTCCTCCGACAGCGTGCGGGTGCGGATGGCGTCGGGCCGGGTGTTGTCGCCGATGTAGGCCGCCGGCGCCTGACCGGTCAGCGCCCGCACGGTGGCCACCATGCCGCCGTGGTACTGGAAGTAGTCGTCGGAGTCGGCGATGTCGTGTTCGCGGGTGTCGGTGTTCTTGGCCGCCACCGCGATTCGCCGGTACTGGCGGTTCATGTCTTCAGTGGCGGGCCGGCCTTCCAATCCGCGGCCGTAGGCGAATCCGCCCCACGCGGTGTAGACCTGCGCCAGGTCGGCGTCGTCGCGCCAGTTACGGCTGTCGATCAGTTGCAGCAGTCCGGCGCCGTAGGTGCCCGGCTTTGACCCGAAAATTCGTGTGGTGGCGCATCTTTGGTCGCCGTGAAGGGCGAGGTCGGCGCTGGCGTGCGCGCGCACGTAGTTGTCCTCGTCGGGTTCGTCCAGGGCGGCGACCAGGCGCACGGCGTCGTCGAGCATGGTCACCACATGCGGGAACGCGTCGCGGAAGAACCCGGAGATGCGGACCGTGACGTCGATGCGCGGTCGGCCCAGCTCGCTCAACGGGATCGGGGTCAGGTCCACCACGCGCCGCGACGCGTCGTCCCAGACCGGCCGCGCGCCGAGCAGGGCCAGCACCTCGGCGATGTCGTCACCGGAGGTGCGCATGGCCGACGTGCCCCACACCGACAGGCCCACCGACCGGGGCCACTCCCCGTGGTCGGACCGGTACCGGTCCAGCAGCGAATCAGCCAGTGCCACACCGGCTTCCCATGCCAGCCGGGATGGCACCGCCTTGGGGTCGACGGAGTAGAAGTTGCGTCCGGTGGGCAACACGTTGATCAGTCCGCGCAGCGGAGAGCCCGACGGCCCGGCTGGGATGAACCGGCCGTCCAGTGCCCGCAGCACCTGGTTGATCTCGGCCGAGGTGCCGGCCAGCCGCGGCACCACCTCGGTGGCGGCGAACCGCAGCACCGCGGCGACGTCGGGGTTGTCGGTGAGCCGGTCGGCCGCCGCTGGGTCCCAGTCCGCCTTCTGTAGGGCGCTCACCAATTCTCGTGCCGCGCTTTCGGCCTCGTCGACGGCGACGCGTTCGTCGCTGCCGTCCTCGGCCAGCCCGAGCGCCTGCCGCAAGCCGGGCAGCGCGTGTTCGCCGGCGAAGAGTTGGCGGGCCCGCAGGATGGCCAACACCAGGTCGAGTTCGCCTTCCCCGGTTGGCTTTTGGCCAAGGATGTGCAGGCCGTCGCGGATCTGCACGTCCTTGATCTCGCAAAGCCAGCCGTCGACGTGTAGGAGCATGTCGTCGAAGGTGTCCTCGGCGGGGCGCTCGGTCAGACCCAGGTCGTGGTCCATCTTGGCGGCCCGGATCAGCGTCCAGATCTGCTGCCGGATGGCCGGCAGCTTGCCCGGGTCCAGGGCGGCGACGTTGGCGTGCTCGTCGAGCAACTGTTCCAGACGGGCGATGTCACCGTAGGTTTCGGCGCGGGCCATCGGCGGGATGAGATGGTCGACCAGCACCGCGTGCGCCCGCCTCTTGGCCTGGGTGCCTTCGCCGGGGTCGTTGACCAGGAACGGATAGATCAGCGGCAGGTTGCCCAGTGCGGCGTCGGATCCGCAGGCCGCCGACATGCCCAGCGTCTTGCCCGGCAGCCATTCCAGGTTGCCGTGTTTGCCGAGGTGCACGACGGCGTGCGCCCCGAAGCCGGTATCGAGCCAGTGATATGCCGCCAGGTAGTGGTGACTGGGCGGCAGGTCGGGGTCGTGGTAGATCGCCACCGGATTCTCGCCGAATCCGCGCGGCGGCTGAACCATCAGCACCAGGTTGTCGGATTGAATTGCGGCAATGACGATTTCGCCGTCGGGGTCGCTGCTGCGGTCGACGAACAGGTCACCGGGCGGGGCGCCCCAGTGGCGGGTCACCGCGTCGGTGAGCTCGGCGGGCAGCGTGCCGAACCAGTCGCGGTAGTCTTTGGCGGACACCCGAATCGGGTTGCCTTCCAGCTGGCCCTGAGTGAGCCAGTCCGGATCCTGTCCCCCACGTTCGATCAGTGCGTGGATCAGCGCGTCACCGTCGCCGGCTGCGACGCCGGGCAGCTCGCCGACGCGATACCCGTTATCGCCCATGGCCCGCAGCAATGCGACCGCGCTGGCCGGGGTGTCCAGGCCGACCGCGTTGCCGATGCGCGCGTGCTTGGTCGGGTAGGCCGAGAACACGACGGCGACGCGCTTGTCGGCCGGGTCGACACGTCGCAACTGAGCATGCCGGATGGCCAGGCCGGCCACCCGGGCGCAGCGCTCGCGGTCGGCGACGTAGGAGATGAGGCCGTCGTCGTCGATCTCCTTGAACGAGAACGGAACCGTGATGATGCGGCCGTCGAACTCGGGCACCGCGACCTGGGTGGCCACGTCCAGTGGCGACAGACCGTCGTCGTTGGTGTGCCACTGGTCGCGCGGGCTGGTCAGGCACAGTCCCTGCAGGATCGGGACGTCAAGTGCGGCAAGGTGTTCGACGTTCCAGCAGTCATCCGACCCACCGGCCGCCGCCTCCGCGGGCTTGGTTCCCCCGGCTGCCAGCACGGTGACCACCATCGCGTCGGATTCGGCGAGCTTGGCCAGCAGTTCGGATTCCGCGGTGCGCAACGACGCGCAGTAGACCGGCAGCGCTTTGCCGCCGGCGTCTTCGATCGCCTCGCACAGCGCCTCGACGTAGGCGGTGTTGCCGGCCAGCTGTTGCGCGCGGTAGTAGAGCACCGCGATGGTGGGGCCGTCCGGGTTTCCCGCATCCTGGCGCTGGAACACGCCCCAGGTCGGTGTCGCCACCGGTTCGGTGAAGCCGACGCCGGTCATCAGCACGGTGTCGGACAGGAAGGCGTGCAGCTGGCGCAGGTTCTCCACGCCGCCGTGCGCGAGGTAGATGTGGGTCTGCACGGCGATCCCGGCCGCCACGGTGGACCGTCCGGTCAGCTCGGCGTCGGCGGCTTGCTCACCGCTGACCAGCACGGTGGGCACGCCGCTGGCCAGCACCGTGGCGATGCCGTCCTCCCACGCCCGGTAGCCGCCGAGGATGCGCACCACGACGATGTCGGCGTCTTCGAGCAGGTCGGGCAACTCGACCTCGGCGAGCCGCGCCGGGTTGGCCCACCGGTAGTTCTTGTCGGTGGAACGGGCGGTGATCAGGTCGGTGTCGGACGTCGACAACAGCAGGATGGTCGGCTCAGCCACTCCCCATTCGTACCGCAGGGCGATCAGTCCACCGAATCGGCGCGTAGGGTCCAGGCATGAGCAGGGGTTTCGTCGTCATGTTCGCCGTCGGATTGATCGTGGCCCTCTTCGGCCTGATCTGGGCGCTGCAAGGCTTCGGAGTGCTGGGCGGCAGCCCGATGAGCAACACCACGACGTGGTCGGTCATCGGTCCGATCACGGCGTTGATCGGTGTGGTGATCGCGGTCTTCAGTTGGCGGAAACTGTCGTCGAAGTAAGGCTTTCAGGCCACGGTGAAGTTCACCGAGTGCCAGCCGGTGGCGCCGTCGGGGACGGGATCGGCCCGGTCGTCGGTCTGCGCGGCGCCGGTGTTGTCGATGGCTCGCACGGTAATCTGCTGCCGCCCGGGGCTTTTCGCCTGCCACCGGAAGCTCCACAGCCGCCAGGTTTCGTTGGAATAGCTTGCGCCCAGTTCGGCGGACTGCCAATCGCCATCGCCGATGCGGACTTCCACGGCTCGAACACCACGATTCTGCGCCCATGCCACCCCGCCGAACACCGCGGGTCCGATCGGCACCTGCTGACCGCTTCTCGGCACGTCGATGCGCGACTGCGTCTTGATCGGCGCACGCGCTGCCCAGCCATGCCTGGTCCAGTACGCCTTGGCCCTGTCGAAGCGGGTCAGTTCCAGATCGACGACCCACTTGGTGGCCGACACGAAGCCGTAGAGTCCGGGCACCACCAGCCGCGCCGGGTAGCCGTGCTCGACGGGCAGCGGCACCCCGTTGAGGCCGACCGCCAGCAGCGCCTCCCTGCCGTCCGTCACCGCCTCTACCGGCGTACCGGCGGTGAACCCGTCGATGGAGGTGGACAGCACCATGTCGGCGTCCTTGTGCACACCGGCCGCCGCCAGCAGATCGGCCAGCCGGTAGCCCGTCCACAGTCCCGTCGAAATCAGATCTCCGCCAACCGGATTGGATACGCACGTCAGCGTCGTCACGGTATCGACGACGTCAAAGCGTGCGAGATCCTCCAAGCTGTAGGTGGTTTCGTGGTCCACCATGCCGTGGATGCGCAACCTCCAGTCGCCGCGGCTGAGTTGCGGCACCGCGAGCGCCGTGTCGATTCGGTAGAACTCGGCATTGGGAGTGATGAAACTCGGCAGCGCAACACCTTTCGGCTGCACGTCGGGCGGTATCTGCGGTGCCGTGGTGCGCGCTCGCGGCAGGGCGAAGGTCTTGCGGTCAGCGGTCACCGAATGCGCCAACCGCGTGAAGAAGGCTCCGGCGACTCCGCTGACGACTCCAAAGCCCAGCAGTCCGAGCATGACCAGTCTGCGCCGGCCGGCATCAGGTGCATCTTCCGAATCGGACCAGGACCGACGGGCGAGCGCGCGCAGGACCGCCACGCCGCAAGCGGTACCCACGACGGTAGGGATGACGTCCAGCGCCGATCCGCCCTGCCGCGACAACACCGCCGCACAGCCGAGGACGCCGAGCACCACCAGCACCGCGCTGCCCATCGGGCGTCGTCGCGTCTCCAAGGTCCCGGCCAACGCTGCGATCGTGGCAACCACGATCAGCACGACCACCGCCAGGAAGGGCTTGTCCAAGGTGCCGAGGGTCTGTATCGCCCACTCTTTGACAGGGCCGGGCGTCAGGTCGATCACCGCCGAGCCGACCGCGGTGCGGGCGTCGGCCCGTCCGCCGAACGGAATGCAGAGCAGCTGGGCGACACCGAGAGCCACCGCGGCCGAGGCGACCCCGGCGATCATCCGTTCATTCCACGAGGCCGTCGCCATCGCAGCTACTCTACTCGCGACTGGAAAACCTTTGCGGTGCAGCAGGACAGCGGAATCGGGCGCGGTCCGGGTGAGCGGGACCGTACGCTGATGCGATGCACACTGAGTCTCTTGCCGGGAAGGTCGTCGCTGTTACGGGCGGCGCTCGCGGAATCGGTCTGGCCATCGCGACCGCCGCTCAGCGGTCAGGCGCCAAGGTGGCGATCGGAGACATCGACGACGCAGCCGTCACCGAGTCTGGCGACCGGCTGGGGTTGACGGTCTCGCGTCACCTGGACGTCACCGACCGCGCGTCGTTCATCGAATTCCTCGACGCGGTGGAGAACGGGCTGGGGCCGATCGACGTCCTGGTCAACAATGCCGGCGTGATCGCGGTGGGCAGCGCCGTGGAGGAGGACGACGACGTCACCCGCCGGCTGCTCGACGTCAACGTGTTCGGCGTCATCCTCGGCACCAAGCTGGGTGCGCAGCGCATGTTGCCGCGTCGTCGCGGTCACATCGTCAACATCGCGTCGCTGGGTGGTGTGTTACCGGCCGAGGGCATCGCCACCTACTGCGCCACCAAGCACGCGGTGCTCGGCTACACCGACTCCGTCCGGCTGGAGAATCGGGGCAGCGGCGTGCAGTTCTCGTCGATCATGCCGACGCTGACCAACACCGAGATGATCGTCGGCATCGGGCACGCGAAAGGATTCAAGAACGCCGAGCCGGTGGACGTGGCGCAGGCGGTGGTCAGCGTCATCACTAAACCCGAAGCGCGGGTGGTCATTCCGCGGTCGATGGGCATCATGGTGTCGTTGCAGCAGCGGCTGATGCCGCGCCCGCTGGCCGAAGCGATGGGGCGCGTGCTGGGCACCGACCGGGTGTTCACCAGCGACGTGCAGGCCGAAAAGCGCCGGGGTTATGCAAAGCGGACCGGGACTTCCTGATTTCAGGCACTGCCGCGACGACCCCAAGTCGGCGGCCAGGGCGGTCGACTACTTCACTTCAGCGTCGCCGCGATGCGCTCGGCGACTTCCTGTGCCACCAGCTGTGTCTCTTCGCCGTGACCCGGCACGTACCGGTCGGCGGCGGCGTCGTATTCGGCGCCGGCGATCGAGCCGTGATCGGCCGCCAGCTCGGCCAGGTCCACCGGCCATCCGATCCGTTCCAGTGCGGCGGCGAAGTCTCTGCTGGCCGCAACCGGTACGGCGTCGTCAGCGACGCCGTGCAGCAACGTGAAAGGCGCGCCGATATGGTCGGACGGCAGCTCCTCGGTCAACACCCGACCGGTGATCGGATCCGGTGCCATGAATGCGCCGGCCAGGCAAATCGTATGTGCGAGAGCAAGATCGCGGCGCGCGGCGTCGAGGGTGAGGCCCGCGGCGGCGGCTCCACCCAGAGACCAGCCCACCAGCACGATGCCCTCGGTGTCGTTGCCGTGTTGACGGGCGAAGTCCAGCGACCGCAACAGATCCGCGCGGCCGCCGTCGTCAGCGTGTGAGTTCCAATCCGGGGCGACCACCGCGGCGCCGTGGCCGGCGATCAGGTTGGCCAGCGGGCGGACCGCGGCGCGGGCATCGGTCTGCATGCCGTGCCAGAGCAGCACCAGCGGTTGAGCCGGGTCACCGAACACGTCGGCCAGCCGACCCGGGGCATATTCCTGCGTTCGCACAGACACCGGTGTGCCCGAGAAGTCTGATTCCAAACCGTGCCGCCGAAGTCGTACCGTAGTTGGGTGGCCAGAACCCGCGACTTCGACGCGTGTCCGGGCGCGTTGCAGGTGCACCTGGCCGCCGACGGCGCGTTGGTCCGAGTTCGGCTGCCCGGCGGCATCATTACTGCCGAGCAGTTGACCACGTTGGCCCGGCTTTCGGCGGAACACGGCTCGGGCATGTTGGAGTTGACCGCCCGCGGCAATGTGCAGTTGCGCGCGGTCGCCGATGTGGACGCGGTGGCCGACGCGGTCGCCCGAGCCGGGCTGTTGCCGTCGGAAACACACGAACGGGTCCGCAATATCGTGGCGTCACCGTTGTCCGGTCGGGCCGGCGGCAACGCCGACGTGCGACCGTGGATCGCCGAACTGGACGCGGCGATCTGCGGGGAACCCCGGCTCACCGGACTGGGTGGCCGGTTCTTGTTCAGCATCGACGACGGCCGTGGTGACGTGTCGGGTCTGCGCGCCGACGTCGGTGTGATCGTCGCCGAGGACGGTCCGGCCCTGCTGATCGCCGGACGCGACACCGGTATGCGTCTGCACGACGTCATCGACGAGCTGATCGGGCTCGCAGTGCGGTTCGTGGAGATTCGCGGAAAGGCTTGGCGGATAACGGAACTGGATGACTTGGCGGAGCTGCTTCCCGACGTCGTACTGGGCACTGAGTTCGCCCCGGTGACCAAACCGCCGGTGGGCTGGCTCCCCCAGGACGACGGACGGGTCGCGCTCGGCGCGGGGGTCCCTCTCGGGGTGCTGCCCGCTCGCATCGCGGAGTTCCTCGGCGCGATCGAGGCGCCGATGGTGATCACACCGTGGCGGTCGGTGCTGGTGTGCGATCTGAGCGACGAAGTGGCCGACACCGCGCTGCGCGTGCTGGCGCCGCTGGGCCTGGTGTTCGACGAGCACTCGCCGTGGCTGAATGTCAGCGCGTGTACCGGCAGCCCGGGTTGTGCGCACTCGAGTGTCGATGTGCGCGCCGACGCGGCAGGGGCGCTGGATGAGACCTGCACCGTGCACCGGCACTTCGTCGGATGCGAACGAGCGTGCGGCAGCCCGCCGACCGGGGAGGTGCTGGTCGCCACCGGGACGGGGTATCGCGTACTGAGGTCTTAAGGTGGGCGGGTGCTCGACTACATCCGCGACGGCGCGGAGATCTACCGGCAGTCGTTCGCGACCATCCGCGCCGAAGCCGACCTGACCCGGTTTCCCGGCGACGTCGAGCGGGTGGTGGTGCGGTTGATCCACACCTGCGGGCAGGTCGACGTCGTCGAACACGTGGCGTTTACCGATGATGTCGTGGTCCGCGCCGGCGCCGCGTTGCGCCAGGGCGCCCCGGTGCTGTGTGACTCGTCGATGGTGGCTGCCGGGATCACCGGCGCGCGCCTGCCCGCGGGCAACGAGGTGGTCTCGCTGGTGGCCGACGCACGCGCGCCCGAGCTCGCCGCCCGCCGGCAGACCACTCGATCGGCGGCCGCGGTGGAACTGTGGGCCGAGCGAGTGCCTGGCGCCGTCGTCGCCATCGGCAATGCCCCGACCGCGCTGTTCCGGTTGCTCGAACTAATCGACGATGGGGTCCCGCCGCCCGCCGCGGTGCTTGGCGGACCGGTCGGCTTCGTCGGGTCCGCGCAGTCCAAGGAGGAGCTGATCGAAAACCCGCGCGGCATGGCATATCTGGTGGTGCGCGGCCGTCGCGGCGGCAGCGCGATGGCCGCCGCGGCGGTCAATGCGATTGCGACCGAGCGCGAATGACCGACCGGGGCACGCTGTGGGGAGTCGGGCTGGGCCCCGGCGATCCGGAACTGGTGACCGTCAAGGCCGCGCGGGTGATCGGTGACGCCGACGTGGTCGCCTATCACAGCGCGCGGCACGGTCGCAGCATCGCGCGAGGTATCGCCGAGCCCTATCTGCGGCCCGGTCAGATCGAGGAACACCTGGTCTACCCGGTCACTACCGAGACGACCGATCACCCCGGTGGCTACGCGGGCGCGCTGGAGGATTTCTATGTCGAAGCCACCGAGCGCATCGCCGCGCACCTGGCCGCCGGGCGCAATGTGGCGCTGCTCGCCGAGGGGGACCCGCTGTTCTACAGCTCCTACATGCATCTGCACACCCGGCTCACCGAGCGCTTCGATGCGGTGATCGTGCCCGGTGTGACGTCGGTGAGCGCCGCCTCCGCCGCCGTCGCCACTCCGCTGGTGGCCGGCGACGAGGTGCTGTCGATCCTGCCGGGCACCCTGCCGGTGGCTGAATTGACCCGCCGGCTCGCCGATGCCGACGCGGCGGTGATCCTCAAGCTCGGGCGCTCGTATCGTAATGTGCGGCAGGCACTTTCGGTGGCCGGCCGGCTGGACGACACGTTCTATGTGGAACGGGCCAGCACGCCCGGGCAACGGGTGCTGCCGGCCGCCGACGTCGACGAGACCAGCGTGCCGTATTTCTCACTGGCCATGCTGCCCGGGGGGCGGCGACGCAATGGCGCCTCCGCCGCCACCGGTTCGGTGGCCGTGGTGGGTCTAGGCCCGGGTGGCTCCGATTGGATGACACCGCAGAGCCGGCGCGAACTGGCCGCGGCGACCGATCTGATCGGCTACGGCAACTACCTGGATCGGGTGCCGGTGCGCGAGGGACAGCGCCGCCATCCCAGCGACAACACCGACGAACCCGGGCGGGCCCGGCTGGCCTGTTCGCTGGCCGAGCAGGGGCACTCGGTGGCGGTGGTGTCCTCGGGGGATCCGGGGGTGTTCGCGATGGCCACCGCCGTGTTGGAGGAGGCCGAGCAGTGGCCGGGCGTGCAGGTCCGGGTGATTCCGGCGATGACGGCAGCGCAGGCGGTCGCCAGCCGCGTCGGGGCTCCCCTGGGCCATGACTACGCGGTGATCTCGCTGTCGGACCGGCTCAAGCCGTGGGACGTGATCGCCGAGCGCCTGCGGGCCGCCGCCGCGGCCGACCTGGTGCTGGCCATCTACAACCCGGCGTCGAAGTCGCGGACCTGGCAGGTCGGCGCGATGCGCGATCTGTTGCTCGAGCATCGCGAACGTTGCACGCCGGTGGTGATCGGCCGCAACGTGGCCGGCCCCGACGAAACGGTGCGGGTGGTCCGGCTGGCCGACCTGAACCCCGACGAGGTGGACATGCGCTGCCTGCTGATCATCGGGTCGTCGCAAACCCGTTGGCAGCCAACACATTCAGGTGATCGGGTTTTCACGCTGCGGCGGTATCCCGGCTAACTGCGGACCCCTCGCGAGCAGACGCAAAAACACCTCATTTCAGCATGAAATGGGGGTTTTTGCGTCTGCTCGCGCTACCGGAGCGCCGCCACCCAGTGCTCGGCCTCCTCGACGGTGCCGACTGTGTTCACTCCGTCGGGCAGGCGCGGACGCGCCACCATCACCACCGGGATGCCGAGTGCGGCAGCCGCATCCAGTTTGGGACGGGTCATGTCCCCGCCACTGTTCTTGGTCACCAGCGCGTCGATGCGGTGCTCGGTCATCAGCGCGAGCTCGCCGTCGTACTCATACGGGCCGCGGGTGAGCAGCAGTCGATGCCGGGACGGCAACACGTCGGGAGCGGTGACCACCCGGACCAGAAACCATGCGTCACTGTCGGCGAACGCCCGGACAGCCGACCGGCCGCTGGTCAGGAATACCCGCGAATAACGTTGCCGTGCAACGACCTCCGCCGCCTCGGTGTCGGATGTCACGACCGTGGCAGCGCCGGGATCCCACGCCGGGCGGGCCAGCACCAACAGCGGTATCCCCAAATCGCCGCACGCCTGCGCGGCATGCGCGGTCATGGTGGCCGCGAACGGATGGGTGGCGTCGACGACGGCGTCGATGTGTGCGTCGTGCAGGAAGCTTCGCAGCCCGTCCACCCCGCCGAAACCACCGATGCGTACCGGGCCGACCGGCAACGCGGGATCAGGCACCCGGCCGGCCAGCGAGCTGACGAGGTCGACCCGCGGGTGCAGTCTTGTGGCCAACGCGCGCCCTTCAGCGGTGCCGCCGAGCAGCAGCACGCGCATCAATGCGGTCCCAGGCTGCGTCGCGCCGCGGAGTACAGATAGCTGTCGGTGAACCCTTCGGCGGCCAACACATCGCCGATCAGGATGACCGCGGTCTTGGTGATGTTCGCTCTATGCATTTGGGTGGCGATGTCGGTTAGCGTGCCGCGCAGCACGGTCTGTTGCGGCCAGCTTGCGAAAGCCACGACAGCGACCGGGGTTTCGGGGCGGTAACCGCCGTCGAGCAGCTGTGGCACCACCGCGTCGATCTGCGCGGCGGCCAGATACAGGACCAGGGTGGCGCCGGGGCGGCTCAGGGCGGTCAGGTCTTCGCCGGGCGGCATGGCGGTCGACAGCGTCGAGACTCTGGTCAACGTGACCGTTTGGGCCACGCCCGGCACGGTGAGCTCACGCTTGATGGCGGCGGCGGCCGCGGCGAAAGCGGTTACCCCGGGCACGATTTCGTAGCTGATGCCCCGGGCGTCCAGTTGTCGGCACTGCTCGGCCAGCGCGCTGTAGAGCGACGGGTCACCGGAGTGCAGTCTGGCCACGTCGTGGCCCGCGGCGTCGGCGGCTGCGAGTTCGTCGACGATCTGATCCAGCGTCAGCGGGCCGGTGTCGACGACTTTCGCGTCGGGCCGACATTGCGACAATAGGTCTGTCGGCATGATCGAGCCGGCGTACAGGCACACCGGACAGCGTTGCAGGAGCCGCTGACCGCGCACGGTGATCAGGTCCGCGGCGCCGGGCCCGGCACCGATGAAATACACCGTCATTTCGTCACAACCCACTGCGTGACGGGCAGCTGCGGGCGCCACCCGGCGAACCCACCCAGCGGTTCGGCTCGGTAGTGCTGCAATCGCTGCAGGCTCCCGCTGTGGCGGGAAAACGCTTGCGCCAGTAGGGCTTCGGATTCCACGGTGACCGCGTTCGCTACCAGCCGACCGCCGTGCGGCAGGTGATCCAGGCAGGCGTCGAGCAGACCGGGCTGGGTGAGGCCACCGCCGACGAAGATCGCCGACGGCCTCGGGGCACCGTCGAACGCATCCGGTGCGGCGCCGCGGATTTCGATATGCACACCGTGGGCCACGGCGTTGGTCCCGATATTGCGGCGACGCTGGTCATCACGTTCGAAGGCGACCGCGGTGCAACCGTGACCGGCTTGGCACCATTGCACCGCGATGCTGCCCGAACCGGCGCCCACATCCCACAACCGCTGTCCCGGCCGGGGGGCCAACGCCGCGAGGGTGACCGCCCTGATGCCGTGTTTGGTGATCTGGCCGTCATGGGCGAAGGCGTTGTCGGGCAACGAGAACACGCGCTCGTCGGGCAGGTACCGAACGGCGATCACATTCAGGTCCTCGACATCGACAGGGGTGTTCTCAGCCCACCCCCGCGCGGTGTCGTCGCGGCGTCGTTCGCGCGGGCCGCCGAGTTCCTCGAGCACGGTGAACTGCGAGTCGCCGCGGCCGTGGTCGGTGAGCAGCGCGGCCAGTGATGTCGGGGTTCTCCCGTTGCTCGACAACACGATTGCCTGTCCCCCGCGCCGCACCGCGGTGTGCGGCTGCGCCGTCACCAGGCTGATCACCCCCGTCTCGTGGACGTTCCACCCCATCCGCGCGCATGCCAGCGTCACCGACGAGACATGTGGCAGCACCCGCACTTTGTCCGGGCCGAACAACCGGATCAGCGTGCCGCCGATGCCGAACAGCAGTGGGTCACCGCTGGCCAGGACGTGGATGTCGGATTGGTCGACGGGCAGGTCTTGCAAGGCCGGCAACAGCGGGGACGGCCACTCCTTCCGGGTCGCTCGGACGGTGTCGTCAAGCAGGCCGAGTTGGCGTGCGGATCCGTAAACTACTGTGGCGTTGCGTAATTCGCGGCGCGAAGCATCCGAGATCCCGGCCATGCCGTCGGCGCCGAGACCGACCACGGTGATCATCGCGGCATCCGCCGCCACACGAATTGCGGCAGCAGCTTGAGCCCGAAGAACATCGGCCGCAACGCCCAGGGAATCCACACGGTGCGTCGGCCCTTGCGCAAGGCTCCGGCCGTGGCCGCAGCGACCTGTTCGGGGGTGCTGGACAACGGCGCCGGTGCCATCCCCTCCGTCATTCGTCCGATGACAAAGCCCGGCCGTGAGATCAGCAACCGCACGCCGCTGCCGTGCAGGGCGTCGGCCAATCCGCTGGCGAAGCCGTCCAGACCGGCCTTGGCCGAACCGTAGACGTAGTTGGCCCGACGCACCCGCACCCCGGCCACCGAGGAGAACACCACCAGGTCTCCCCTTTGGGCCTGGCGCATAGCGGCCGCCAAATGGGTGAGCAGGCTGACCTGCGCGACGTAGTCGGTGTGCACGATGGCCACGGCGTGCGCGGCGTCGGTTTCAGCTCGGGTCTGGTCGCCCAGGATTCCGAAGGCCAGGACCGCGGTGCCGATTGGTCCGTGATCGGCGACGATCGACTCGACCAGGGGTCCATGTGCGGTGACGTCGTCGGCGTCGAACTCTCTGGTGTGCACCGCCGCGGCGCCGGCCGCTCGTAGCGCGGCGACTTCGTCAGCGAGCCGGTCGGCGTTGCGCGCCAGCAGTACCACTGACGTCCCGGGCGCCAGGCGACGCGCGAGTTCGATGCCGATCTCGCTGCGCCCGCCGAAAATTACCACCGGACCCGTGCCCGTGTCGTCCACGGCTGTGATTATTGCCTGCGCTAGCGTGGAGGGCGATGGCCAAGACCACGACCCGCCTCACCGACGACGCGCTGGCGTTTCTCACCGAACGCCATCTGGCCATGTTGACCACGCTGCGAGCCGACAACTCGCCGCATGTGGTGGCGGTGGGATTCACCTTCGACCCCAAGACTCATATCGCACGGGTGATCACCACCGGCGGGTCACAAAAGGCCGTCAACGCCGAACGCGGCGGCATAGCGGTGCTGAGCCAGGTCGACGGTGCCCGCTGGCTGTCACTGGAGGGGCGCTCCATCGTGAACAAAGACGTCGACGCCATCCGCGACGCCGAGTTGCGCTACGCCCAGCGCTACCGCACCCCGCGGGCCAACCCGCGCCGGGTGGTCATCGAGGTCCAGATCGAGCGGGTGCTGGGCTCGTCGGAACTGTTGGACCGCGTCGAATAGCTCTCGTCGGCCTACGGCGTGAGGGTGTACTGCACCCACGCGCCGCCGACCGGTCCCGCCGCCGCATGCAGCAGGGAGTTCTGCACCCCGGTTCGTGGCAGTCCGAAGGTCAATCCCAAGGCCGTGCACGCGGCCGGAGCTGCCGCAAACGCGACGGGCGCCGTCACCGTCCAGGCACCTGACCCGGTCTGGCAGGCCGCGGGATGCGATTCCCCGCACGAGGTGGCCGCCCACCGGCCGTCGGCTCCCTGCAGCGTGCAGGTTCCTGCGCTCGCGCGCGGCTCGTCGGGCGCCCAACTCCACAACGTGCCCTGAATACGTCCGTCTTCGGGCAGCAACTGGTCGAAGCCGAACAGATTGACGCCGCAGTTGGTCATCGACTGCGTTTTGGCCGGGGTGAGCGCCTCCGGATTGTTGGGCGGCATGGTCGGGTGGACCAACGCAGAGACGAACGTCGAGTCCTCGAAATAGCGGACGATGTTGGTGGCATAGACGGGCGGGCCGTAGGTGCCGTCGCAAGCCGGGTAGGGCTGGTACTGCGAGGTCTTACCGCTGTCCACCTCTTCGCCTTGCCAGTTGAAGACGGCGTTGCCGAGCGCTGGCGCACAAGGGCTGCCGCTGACCAGCACGACCTGGGCGCCGGCGGTGCGGACGTCGTTGCGTGAGACGGTTCTGGGAAGCAGCGCACAACCGTTGAGGCCGATGTCGGCGGGGTTCGGCGGGTAGATCAGGCTGGTTCCGTCGGGACGGCGCAGCTGAGTTTGCAGGGTGCTCAGCGCCGATGTGTACGCCGTGGGATTTCGCAACTGGTCCTCGACGAGAATCAGGACGACTTCGTTGGGGTTGGCGTTCAACCACGCCGCGATGCTGGGCAGCACCTGGTTCAGCAGCGGTTCGGTGGTGCAACCCAGGTTGGCCTGAGCTGCCGAAAGACCGTGGCAGACAGCGACACCGCGGCCGCCGAGCTGGCCGATCTGTGGCACGTAATGCAGATCCAATTCGATGGCTCGGACGTCGATATCGAGTTGTTGAGGCATCGACAGCTGCTGGTTGGAGTCGGCGTGGGAGGGGGTGAACTCGTTGGCGAGGCTGTTGAACGAGTTGTGGGTGCCGATCCACTGGGCGTTCGCGAACGGCACCGGGTCGCCGAGCGCGTACTGGAATCGGGCGGTGCGGTGTACCCATGACTGCAGATAGGCGACGGTCGCCGCTTGAGTCACTTTGTGCGCCAACGGAACCCGGCACAGACTGTCCGGGATCCCGACCCTGCGGCATTCGGCGGCGACCGCGTCGGCGAATTTACCGGTCCCCACGCACGGGAAAGCGACCGGGCTGATGGCGTTGCACGGCGCGGTCGGCGACGGAGGGTTCGGAAGCTCGTTGACGTCGGCGGTCACCGGTGCGGCGTTGGCCCATGTCAGTGTCAGCGCACTCATGACGACCGCACACTTCAGCCACGGGGCGCTAAGCATGCGCGCAACCTTGGCACGGCGGTACTACCGGTTCGGGAAACGTTGTCGAGTTGGTTGAGTGTTGCAATCACGTCGTAACTACCGCGGTCGCAGCTTCCGTTGCCACTTCTGCTTCGTTGGCGTTTGGCCGGTTTTCCCGGTTCACCGCCTACGCGCGGCAACGGTGAATTGCCGGGGTCCCGGCCGGACAATAGCCTCGGTTGTTGCTCGGTCCTATCGGTAGGCGGAGGGAGCCACAAGTGTTCGTCGACAACGCACGATTGCGTTCAGGCGGCAGCGAATCGCACGGCGCTGGTGAGCACACCCACGTGGCCGTCAAACATCTTGCGCAAGCGATGTTTTCGTCACAGATGTTCGGTGACTATGTCGCAGCCTCCGCTTTTCACGATATGGCGACGGCGGCACGCGACCAACATCAGCGAAGTTTGTCGACTCACCGGACGAGCCTGGTCGCGATCGGTGACAGCGCAGATGTCGCGGCGCAGCGCTTCGCAGACATGGACGCCGACAACGCAACCCGGATTCGGGCGGTGCGGTGCACCTCCGCTATCTGAACGTCGCGCAGCTGGTCGATCGCGCCGGGGGTGATCCATGGATCATTGACCAGAGCTTGCAGCGCGGACGCCCGGCGCAGATCGCAAGTCTGGCACAGGCTTTTCATGACGCGGGTCAGGCGACCAGCGACGCCGAGGCGGCGTTCGCCGAAGCCCGCCGCCAGTTCGAGGCGGCCTGGAACCGGGAGAGCGGTGAGCACCCGATCAACGACTCGGCCGAAGTCCGACGTACCACTGAATCCTTGGGAGTGCAAGCGGCACAACTTCCCAAGATCGCAGTGGCTCTGGAACGTGTCGCGGCGGCTTTGGCCGACGCGCAACGCGCGTCCCGTAGTCAAATCGCGTCGCTGGAACGCGAACTCGAAGACATCGACCGCCAAATCGGGGAAGCTTACACGCTCGCGGACAAAGGCCTCCTGTCGTGGGCCTACGAATGGGAACTTGAGCGAGAAGTTGAAAGCCTCGAACAGCAGGCCGCCCATTGCCTGGCCAGGGTACTGCACGTGGTCAATTGGGTCAGGGACACGTATTCCGCTGTGCTGCAACGTTTGTCTGGAACAATGCGCTTCGAATTGGGCTATGACGCGGCACCCTTGGGCGCTTTGGACGGATACGAATTCGAGACGCCCTACCAGGCCGAACGCGACGTGCACGATGCCCTCGCCGGTGATCGGCAGGCGGCTTCGCGGGTCAACGACATGTTGAACTCGATCACCGACGAACAGCGTGCCGGCAAGCAACCATTGACGCCCGAACAGGCTGCAGTGCTGAGTCAGTTGCAGGCTCAGCAGCACGGGATGTCGATCGCCGCAGTGGAAGCCGCCCAGGGTCGGCTCTGTGACCAGGGGCAGCTGATCGCCAACTCGTGGCAATTGATGAGCAATCCCGCGATCGCGTTTCCGCGCACCGAACTCAAACCCGGGGCCACGCAGGGAACCGAGATGGTCAACGGTGGTGCGGCACAACTGCCGGACACCGTGCGGCGCGCACTGGATTCCCCCGGGATTCTGTATGCGACTGATCTGCAGGCGATTTCGCGGTTGGTCAAGGGCGGCAATCCGGCTCTGCAAACCAACACAGAGCTGGATCGAGGAATGATGCGCAAGGCATCAGCGATCATGGGCGCACCGATCTGGTCACATGACCGCGCCAGCAACGGCGAGAACTTCGGGCGGGACCCTTATCTCGACCCGTTAGTCGCCGGTATGTTCGCGGCGGTGTCGCCGGATCACCAGGTTGTGCACGATGCGTTGACTGGTAGAGGGGGTGACGAGTTCCTGGGACGCGTTACCCACCACTTCTGGTCTGACAACGGCAAAGGTGTTGCGTCGCTGTTCAATTGGACCGAGGCCGCTGCGCATGGCCCGGAAGCGCGGCTCGCCGGCGAAACAGCTCACGCCGTCGCTACTTATATCGGGAGTCACGAACAGGAACTTCTCCATCTCCCCGGCCATCACACCCTCGGTGATGTGAATCCGCATCTGGTTGGGGGCATGGCACATGGACTGGCGCCCTACATCGGCAATATCGCTCACACGCCAGGCGGCCTGATGGAATTCGGCGAAGCCCCCGACAACATGGGTGCGGCCGAGTCCGGAACGATGCCGATGGCCAAGGGAATTTTCTCCGTGCTCAGCACTGAGCGTGCGGCTTCCGACTACTTCAACGGGATCGCCGCGAACCAGGCTCTGGTCGCCGAAAATGCTTATGTCAGCGAGCTGTTGAGCCATGCGCCGAACATGAACAGCTACAACGCCAACCTGGGCCATGCCATGACCCTGCGCGGGTTGATTGATTCGGGAATCCACAACGCGGTACAGGCGCGCGCCGACAATGAGCATGTTGTCGAGGATGCCGCGCTGCGCAGCGAATATGACCAAAGAAAAACGGCGTATGAGGCTGGGGTCAAGATCGCCAGCTCGGGAATAGGCCTGATACCTAAGGTCGGTGTGATCACCGGCGCTGCAATAAGCGTGTACGGCACCCTCGTTGAGAACGACATCCTCGGACCTGCTCCCACAGCAACCGTTCTTACCGACCACGCCGTGCCGCCGATGTCCATCGGCAGAGCTGACCGCGAAATCCTCGACGCTGTACTCGCTTCCAGGCATCCCATCTCTCTTCCGGATGCGTACCTGGTTAACGGACATGTCGGGACCCCGGAAGAAGTGGCCAGGCTTATCAGCGGTCTGACACCGGACGAATACGACCACGTGCTCAGCCAGGCGGTGACTGATCTGTTCGCACAGAACTTCGAGACAGGGGCGAACCAGCCCGTCATCATCGACCAGCAAATGATGCAGCGCTACAACCTGATCGTTGCGGACCCCGACCCGGCGAGGAAATAGCAACGTCTTACCTGGCCTGGGTGTTGCGGCGGCACTGAATAACCGAGATGTCGAATTGGCGCTAGCATCACCGAATGCCGTGACCCTGCGGACGGGTAAGCATCGAGGCCTGTGCTGGAGGCTCACAGCTTCAGGTACGGCAGCAACGCTTGGAAGGACATGATGAGCGGGGACGACCAGCTACGAATCATCCTCGACCAGCTTTCACAGCTGCTGGGGATACCCCCGCCGCCGATCATCACCCCTGACCAGTTGGCGACAGGGAGTTCTCAGATCAGTCAACTGCTGCGGGCGTTGGGTGCTGCGGCCAACGCGGGCGATGCCGGGGACAACAGCGAGGCCCAGGCCGGCCACGACGAACGGGAGGCGAAAACGTCGGATGCGCTGGCCAAGTTCCCGGCCAACGAGGAACAGGCCGCGGCGCAATTGGCCGGCGTCGGCGGTCAAGGTGAGATGTCTCAGATGTTGCAGCAGATGCCGCAGATGGTGTCGGGCATGGCCGGGGGGATTGCCGGCGCACTCGGGGGTCTGCTGCAACCGCTGAGCCAGATTCCTTCCCAGCTCGCGCAGGCCGGGCAGCAGGCGATGCAGGCCGGGATGGGGATGATGCAGCAGAGCGCGGGCGGGGGTATGGGCGAACCCGCGGACCTGGTCGACGCCGAGGAACTCAGTGGCGGTGGTGGCGGGTTCTCCGGAGGCGGCGGTGGCGTCAGCGGTGGTGGAGGTGGCGGCGGTGCGGGCATCGAGGGAACCACACCAACGGCGATGCTCGGACCGCCACCGACGCCCTCGGCCGGAACCGTGCCCGCCTCATCGCAGGCTGTCTCATCTGCCGCGCCCGCGCCGGCGGAACCTGCGGCGCCCCAACGAGGTGCGATGGGGGCTATGCCGATGATGCCGCCGGGGGCCATGCACGGCGCCGCGGGTAGCAACAATGAAGCCAAGCCCGATACCAAACGCATCGTCGGTCCGACGGTGAAGAACGGTGCTCCCGTGCAGGGGCGCATCACCACACCACCGCCCGCGCCCGCGGTGGTCAAACATGTCGAGGGCAAGCCGGTGGCGACGCGGCGCATTCTGTTGCCGGACGACAAGCGCGGTGACGAGGGCGTCGGCCCCGGCCGATAACGCTGTCGCCGAGCAAACGCACGTTGTGGTTCTCGTATCCAGGTCAGCGTGCTTGTACGGCGGTGGTGGCAAAGTGTGACTGGCGAAATTCCGGATGAACGATACGATCCTCGCGTGTCGAATGTGTCTGTGCCGCAGCCAGCTCCGTGGCCGCCCGTGGCGCCTCCGCCCCGGCGGCCGTCGCGGTGGCTCGCGCTGGTGTCGTTAGGGATTGCGTTGGTGGCAGTCGGCGTCGCCGTTGCGGCCTGGCTTCGTCCGGTACTCAAATATGAGCCTCCGGCTCCTCCGACGTATTCGAGTCAGCAGGTGGCGGATGCGAAGGCGAAAGTGTGCGCTGCGTTTGGACAAGTGAGCAGAGCCATCAGGACAACCAGTGCACGCGACAAGGGTACCGACTACACAACACAGCTTGCCTCGGCGGTGAACGCGCGCCAAGCGCTAGTTGCGGGAAGCAATTATTTGTTGATTACGCTCGATGATCAGCCAGCAACTGCGCCCGAGCTAGCAAAACAAGTTCGCCTTCTTGCAAATTCCTATCAGTTGCTTACGCTCAAACTCCTTGCAGACGAGTCAGACAATGAGATCAGCGGCGCAGTTCAGTCAGGCGACGAATCGAGTCGGACACTAGAAGACATATGCCGATGAGCAGCTTTTCGGTGGATAAACATGACTGACTTACCGCCCGGCAAGTGGTCTGCCATTTTGGTTGGTGATCAATGGCCGGATGTTGGAGATTTGATGACACTCCAGCAGAACAAATTGAATCGTGAACGAATCCAGACTGGCTATGCTACCTTCACCGATCTTCTCCGTAGTGCGGAATCCGGCCCTCTCGCTCCGCAACTTGGTCTCACAGCCGACGAGCTGCGCAATGCATTTCGCCGCAGTCGAGACCAGGCGCAACGCGTCGCTGAAAAGAATGCCGCTAAACAGACTGCATACTCGAATGCCTTCAATAGCGTAATGAGCCTTCGGCAAGACCTGGCAAGTATAGCCGCCGAAGGGAACAAAATATTAGAGCAAATTGAGGGTTCGAAGGAACCCACAGCAACAAAAACCGCGCATATTATTGCAGTTATTAATGAATACCGATTGCTGGCGAACTCAGCAGCGGCTAAGTATGGCGGCAACGTGTTAGACGCCATACAACTAGTACTCGACGCCGAAGGATCCGGGCAGTCAGCACGTCAATTTGCGGAGGGATGTGGCCTTAACTCTCGGGAGATGTTCCGGGAACCGACTGATCGACCAGACTTAGAGCCGCGAGTCAACGACCTACTGAAAAATCCGTCGGCGTCGATTGCTCCGCCGTCGGCGTTCAGAAATCCGCCATTGCCGCCTGAAGCGCTAGACCGCGCAGCACCAAGTCCCTTAGCCGCCATCGCGGCATCCGGGCATCTACCCCAACCACCCGGCGCCCAACCGGTCGGCACTCCGGCACCGGTCACGGGTCCTCGCTCGCTCTCGAGTCTGGCCGCAGCAGGACTGAACCCGTCTCCGTCGAGCAGTCAAGGAATTCAGGCTCGACAATTTTCAGCAGCGCCCTTGCCGCCGGTCGTACCGGTATCGACTGCCCTACCGCCGGGGGCGTCAGGCGCGTGGACCCCCAAGGCGGCGCCCCCACCAATGTCTTCTGCACCCACCTCTCTTGGGCTTTCTTCCGTCTCCCCGTCCGAACTCGCCCAAAGCTTCAACAAGGGCCTCGAGTCCGGCACTCCTCTATCCGCGACTGCCCATGCCGTCCCATCAACACCAACGGTGTCTGCGGAGTCGCATCTTAGCCACGCCGCCGCATCGACGACTCCGGCAGCGGTGCCTGCCGCGCAAACCCATGTGCCAGTGGTCGATTCGCCGCCACCGGCTCACCACGCCGCGGCCCCGGAAGCTTCGCCGCCTCCGCAGATAGTCGCGGCCGCGCCTGCGGTGGCGCCGGCGGTCACACCGCAACCCGTCGGCCCACTCCCCTCTTACGGCGCTGACCTGAGGCCACCGGTTTCGACGACCATCGCACCGCCGCCACCTCCCAGTCCGCCCACAGCCGTGTCGGCGGCTCCGACATCGGCGCCGGTGAATCCCTCGGCCGGCCAACCGGGCACGGGCCAGCCTGCGGTGGTGCGCCAGACCAGCGCCGCCAACGCCGCATCCGCACCACCTCCGTCGGGCACGGCAGTCGCGGCCCACGCCGTCGCCGCCACGGCGGCCGGAGCCGTCGTCGGCGCCGCATCAGCCGATGCCACCGCGCAAGCACGACTACAGCGCCTGGTCAACGCGGTCGCCCGTCAGCAACCCCTCCTTGCGTGGGCGGCCGGCGACTGCGCGGATCAAACCACCGTGCTGACAACGGATTTGGCGAGCGGCTGGATCCCTCCGGGCATTGAGCTGCCGTCCGCGGTGACCCTGCTGGCGCCAGCCCGACGCCGCGGCAACCTGGAAGCCTTGCTGGGCGATGTCACGCTCGCCGCCAGCTACACGCCAATTCATCACGTCGCCGACGACGACGAGCCACCTGCGATGTCGCCGCGACCACGATCCGCGCCTGAGGTCAACGAACTCGGCTGGGAACTCTGTCAGGCCACCCAGTGGCGAGACGGCCTCCCGCGACTGGCGCACACACTCGCGAAGGCAGTGACGGCGGGTACCGGGGTGCTGGACTCCGAAATCGACCTGCTGCGCCAGCATTTGAAGACGGTCAGCACTCAAGTCCTCGACAGCTACCCCGACGCCGTCGACCCACAGCACATCGGTAACTGGCAGCTGCTGGCTGCCATCGATGCGCTCATCGGCGGGGAAAAGGCCGTCGCCAACTATCACCTGGCTTGGTTCCTGACGGCACACCCGACAACGGTCCCGATTAAGCGGAGTCACAACTTGTCGCTGATAGCCGGTCAATCCAAAAACAAGTCCGGACAGTGACAGATGTGACAAAGTCCGGCGCCCAAATCAGACGCCACGCCTCATAAGTACATCCCCACCGGCGGTTCGGCTCGATACCGTCCGCTACCCAACTCAGCCAGCAGCGCCGCCGTACTCAAATTCCCACTCAGCACCGCGCGACGAACGATCTCGCGGATGTCGCTGCCGGTGGTGCGCTCGGGTAGCGCGGCCACGACCGCCACGGCGTCGACGTCGTCACCACCCGGCACCCCGCGGATCAGCGCGGCCAGGATCAGCGCGGCATCGGCACGATCCGGATAGCCGACCTCGACGATCGAGTCGAAACGGCCGGTGCGAATCGCCGCCTTGTCCAAGGTCGCGGCGTCGTTTGTGGATGCCAGCGTCAGGATGCGGGCCTCGGGCTTGATGTCCATGGCCTGCAACAGTTCTGAGAGTCCCCCGCCGCCGGTCGCGCGGTCCCGACACCACAAATCGACATCCTCCAACACCAGCAGCACCGGGCCACCGAGCCGCTGCGCCTCTTCCACCACTACGGTCAGCAATTCCGCACCGGCTCGCGCCTCGACGTAGATGACGGTGAAGTCACCGACCACTTCACGCGCCACAACCGCGCTCACGGCCGACTTGCCGGTCCCGGGCGGACCGCACAACAGCACTCCACGCCGCGCGCCGAGGCTGTGCGCGTTCAGCAGTGCGTGACGGTCGCGCACCGACGTCACGCCGAGCGCGACCTCAGTCCACACTTCGTCGCCGACGATCACGTTCTCGCGCGTCGCGGTCGAAGGCAGGTCAATCACCGACAAGCTCAACCCGTGCCGGTAACTGGCGCGCACGACCCGTCCTCGGTACGGGTTGAGTTGGTTGGCGCGTTCGGCGAGCCGGTCCAGCACCGCACGAGCCTGAGCCTGCTCGGCGGGCATCACATAAACGCCCACCGCGGCCGAACGCATCATGGTTTCGCGCGTCTCGATCTGCACCACGCAGCCCGTGTGGTCGAGCAACGTCCCAGTCGGGAAATGCACACGCAGACAAAGCGGATGGCGGTAGCGCTGCTCGCCGATCTCGGTTTGCGTCCACATCGGCGGATTCGCGTACTCCCCCGGGCCGATCTCGCAGACGCCCGTGAACTGATCGATCCGCTCCGCGAGCGCCAGCGCGGTCGTCAACCCGGACACCGCGTTCAGTTCGCGTTCTTCCTCCAGCAGATGCCCGCAGTCGGCCACGCCTAGGCAGCGCGCGGTGAATCGTTCGGCGGTTTCGGCAGTTTCGCGCTCCGTCGCACCGACCAACAGCTCGCCCAGCGCTCGCAACGCCGACCGCACACCGTATTCCAGTCCGTCGAGCCATGCGTTGACGTCGGCGATGGACCGGCGGTGCGGGCCAGTTCCGGCGGTGAAGTCGGTCAGTTCTTGGTAAGTGAGGTTCATCTGCTTCGTGATTGTTTCGGGGACAGCGCAACGGAGCAGGATCGCACCCGCAAAGGCGGACGGTCAATCGAATTTCTCAGGCCACCGGCACAATGACGAGCTCGTGGGGACGGTTGTTGACCGACATCGCGCCGTCGTCGGTCACCACCACGATGTCCTCGACGCGCGCACCCCACCGTCCCGGGAAGTAGATGCCCGGTTCGATCGAAAACGTCATGCCCGCAACCAATGGCAGATCGTTGCCGGCGACGATGTAGGGCTCTTCGTGTACGGACAGCCCGATGCCGTGCCCGGTGCGATGCACGAAATACTCGTCGAGCCCCGCCGAGGCCAATACATCGCGGGCGGCAGCGTCGACCTGTTCTGCTGTCACCCCCGGCCGCACGAAGTCGAACGCCGCCCGTTGAGCTCGTTGCAACACCGAATACTGTTGCGCCACTTCCGGACTGGGTTCACCGATGCTGTAGGTGCGGGTCGAGTCGGAATGGTAGCCGGGCTCGTAGGTGCCGCCGATGTCGACGACGACGATGTCGCCTACCGCCAATTCGCGGTCCGAATACCTGTGGTGGGGATCTGCACCGTGCGGCCCGGATCCGACGATGACGAACGCCACATCTGAATGCCCCTCGGCCACAATTGCTTTCGAGATATCGGCGGCAACGTCGGCTTCGGTCCGGCCCGGCACCAGAAACGACGGCACCCGGGCATGCACCCGGTCGATCGCCGCGCCGGCCTTGCGCAGCGCGTCGATCTCGGCCTCCCCCTTGACCATTCGCAGCTCGCGAAGCACATCCGTGGCCAACACGGGCATCACACCCAGCGCCGCAGCCAGCGGCAGCAGATGCAGCGCGGGCATGGAGTCGGTGACGGCCACCGCGGCCGGCTCCGACCCCAAAGCCTCACGCACCAACCGGTAGGGGTCGTCGCCGTCGACCCAGTCCCGCACATCCAGTCCCAATTCGGCCGCGGCCGAGCCCCGCAGCGACGCGAGTTCCAATCTCGGCAGCACTACCGTCGGGTCACCGACGGCCGGCAGCACCAAGGCGGTGAGCCGCTCGAACGTCTCCGCGCGTGAACCGAGCAGATACCGCAAGTCATACCCCGGACTGATCACCAACCCCGCCAGCCCGGCCCGAGCGGCCAATCCGGCGGCGGCGTCCAGGCGGCGGGCATAAACCGCGGCCTCGAATCGGTGAGAGTCCATGGCAGCCAAGGCTAACCGGACGGCCCTGGCAGGATTACCCGCATGTCCGCTCCCCTCGCGCTGCTGGACGGCGCCAGCATGTGGTTTCGCTCCTTCTTCGGGGTGCCGACCTCAATCAAGGCGCCCGACGGCCGCCCGGTCAACGCCGTCCGCGGGTTCATCGACTCGATGGCCGTGGTCATCACTCGACAGAAGCCGAGCCGGCTGGCGGTGTGCCTGGATCTGGATTGGCGCCCGCAGTGGAGGGTGGAGCTGATCCCGTCGTACAAGTCGCAGCGCGTCGCCATGGAAGAACCGGCCGGAGAGCCCGACGTCGAAGAAGTGCCCGACGAGCTGACACCGCAGGTCGAGATGATCATGGAGTTGCTGGACGCGTTCGGGATCCCGACGGCCGGCGCTCCGGGTTTCGAGGCCGACGACGTGGTGGGCACGCTGGCTTCCCGGGAACGAAAAGACCCGGTGGTGGTGGTCAGCGGGGACCGTGACCTGCTGCAGGTGGTTGCCGACGACCCCGTCTCGGTCCGGGTGCTCTACCTGGGCCGCGGTATGTCCAATGCCACCTTGTTCGGTCCCGCGGAGGTCGCCGAACAGTACGGAGTGCCGGTGGATCGGGCGGGGTCGGCCTACGCCGAACTCGCGCTACTGCGCGGAGATCCTTCCGACGGTCTGCCCGGTGTGCCCGGGGTGGGCCAGAAAACCGCAGCCACCCTGCTCGCCCAATACGGTTCGCTGGACCGGATCGTCGCTGCCGCCGCCGACCCGAAATCCAAGCTGGCCAAAGGACTTCGCGCGAAACTGCGTGATGCCGCCGACTACATCGAGGCCGCGGAAAAGGTGGTGCGCGTCGCCACCGACGCCCCCGTCACGCTGTCGGCACGCACCGACGAGCTGCCGCTGCACGCCAAAGACCCGAAACGCACCGCCGAACTGGCGACCCGCTACGGCGTCGGCTCTTCGGTCGCGCGACTGCAGAAGGCTCTGGACGCGCTGTAGTTACTGCGGCCGACCGACCTCGTAGGTGCCCTTGTCATCCTGGAACGTCACCGTGACGCGCTTTGATGCGCCGTCGATGCTGACCGTGCAGTCGAAGGTGCCGCCCTTCTTCACGGTCGGGTCAGAACCACCGTTGCACTTGACGTCTTTGACGTTCTTGGCGCCGTAACCGTTGGTTTCGTCAGTGAGAATTGACTGCACGCCGGAATTGGCTTTGTTCACGTCCAGCTTGGTGGTGACGAAGAACCCGGGCACCACGAACCCGAGTATCCCGATGACCACGATGAACAGCGCCGCGATGCCGCCGATCACACCGATAAGGAGACCTTTGGAGCGCTTGGGTCCTGGCTGGGCGTACGGCGCGGCCTGACCCGGGTACTGGGCGGGTTGCCCGTACTGCGGGCCCGTCTGACCGGGCTGCCCGTACTGAGGCTGACCGTACTGCGGCTGCTGCCCGTACTGGGGAGTCTGCCCGTACTGCGGAGTCGCGCCGAACTGGGTGGCTTGCGAATTGGGGTCGTAGCCGGGCTGCGCGTACTGCTGCGGATAGGCCTGGTCGGCTTGCTGCTGGTAGCCGGGATACTCCGCGGCCGGGTACGACTGGGCGTGCCAGGTCGCGTCCTGGTTCGGCTGCTGCTGCCAGGGCGACCCCGCCATCGTCGGGTCCGAGGAACCCTGGCCAGGCTGCTGCCACCTCGGGTCTGGTCCACTCATCGTCACTCCTCAGTCCGATTTGTGCTGGCCACACGCTGGGCCGGCGATCACGTCCGGATGTAACCGTAGCTTCGGCTTAGCCTACCCGGCGTCAACTGCGACGACGCCGCGCCGAACGTCATTGATAGCGCGCTTGGCTGTGGCCCGCACATCGGGGTCGGGCGCCGCGTTGCGAACCTGGTCGAGCAAGTCGAGCACCTGGCGGCACCAACGTACGAAGTCCCCTGCTGACAGCGGTGTTCCGGAGTCCGACACCGCCAACGCCGCCGCCAGGTCTCCGCTGCGCGCCCAACGGTAGACCACGCGGACGAAACCGTCGTCGGGTTCACGACTTTGAGTGATGCGATGGGTGTGTTCGTCGGCGCGCAACGCCGTCGACAACCGGGAAGTCTGCAACAGTGCCCGGCGCAATGCCGGCGTGGGCACGTCTGACGCGAACGGTGCGCCCGGGCCGTCACCGCCGCGCGCTTCGAACAGCACCGCCGACACGACCGCGGCCAACTCGGCCGGCTTCAGACCCGCCCACGCGCCGGTGCGCAGGCATTCGGCCACCAGCAGGTCGCTCTCGCTGTAGATGCGCGCCAGCAGTCGCCCGTCGTCGGTGACCTTGGGATCCGTGGTGGGGCCGGTGATGAACTCGCGCTCGGTGAGCAGCCCGACGATGCGGTCGAACGTGCGGGCCAGCGAGTTGGTGGCGGCGGCAACTTTGCGCTGCAGCTGCGCATTGTCGCGTTCGATGCGCAGGTAGCGTTCGGCCTGGCGGACCTGCTCATCCAGGCCCGCCGACTTGTGCAGCGGGTGGCGGCGCAGCTCCTCACGTAAGGAGGCCAGGTCGGGGTCGTAGTGCGCGTCGTCCTTGTCGCGACGGCCGGCAGGGATCGTCAGCCCCTCGGCGGCCGAGCGCAGCGCGGAGGCCAGGTCCCGACGCACCCGCGGCTGCCGGTGTTCGACCCGCTTGGGCAGTGTCATGGATCCGACGGGCGGCGTCGACCCGGAATAGTCGGCCGAGGAGATCCGCCCTGCCCAGCGATGTTCGGTCAGCACCAGCGGTCGCGGGTCGGAACTGTCGCGCGCCGACTCCAGCACCACGGCCAGCCCGCCGCGGCGTCCGTGGTTGATGTTGATGATGTCGCCGCGCTTCAGCGCGGCCAGCGCATCACTGGCAGCCTGCCGGCGGTGCAGCCGTGAGGCGCGGGCCTGGGAACGTTCGCGCTCGCCGATCTGCGCCCGCAGCCGGGTGTAGTCGAGTACCGACGCCTGGTGACCGCCGATCTCGGCGGCGATCTCGTCGAGCATTGCCTTGCCGCGTTCGATGCCGCGAACTATCCCGACGACCGACCGGTCGGCCTGATACTGGGCAAACGACTGCTCCAACAGTCGGTGCGCCTGCTCGGGGCCCAGCTGATGCACCAGGTTGATCGTCATGTTGTACGACGGCGCGAAGGAGCTGCGCAGCGGGAACGTGCGGGTGGAGGCCAAACCGGCCACCTCGGACGGCTCGACGTCCGGGTGCCAGAGCACGACCGCGTGGCCCTCGACGTCGATACCTCGCCGGCCCGCCCGGCCGGTCAGCTGGGTGTACTCCCCCGGCGTCAGCGGCACGTGCTGCTCGCCGTTGTACTTCACCAGCTTCTCCAGCACGACGGTCCGCGCCGGCATGTTGATGCCCAGAGCCAAGGTCTCAGTGGCGAAAACGGCTTTGACCAGGCCGGCGGTGAACAGTTCCTCCACGGTGTGACGGAACGCGGGCAACATGCCGGCGTGATGAGCCGCCAGCCCGCGCAGCAAACCCTCGCGCCACTCGTAGTAGCCGAGTACGGCCAGATCAGCGTCGGCCAGATCACCGCAGCGGTGTTCGATGACCTCGGCGATCTGCGCGCGCTCGGCCTCGGTGGTGAGCCGCAGCGGCGACCGCAGACATTGCTGGACGGCCGCGTCGCAGCCGACCCGGGAGAACACGAACGTGATCGCCGGCAGCAGTCCGGCGGAGTCCAGCGCGGCGATCACGTCGGGCCGGGCCGGCGGACGGTAGAAGCGGGGACGGGCGGGCCCGCGTCGCCGGGGCTGCCAGTCCGACATCCGGTCGGCCTCGCGGCGATGGGCGATGTGGCGCAACAGGTCCGGGTTGACGTGCGGTTTGTCCTTCTGGGTGTCCGAGCGGTAGTCGAACAGGTCGAACAACCGCTTGCCCACCAGGACGTGCTGCCACAGCGGCACCGGCCGGTGCTCGTCGACGACCACGGTGGTGTCCCCGCGCACGGTCTGGATCCAGCCGCCGAACTCCTCGGCGTTGCTCACTGTCGCCGACAGGCTGACCAGCCGCACCTCCTCGGGCAGGTGCAGGATGACTTCCTCCCACACCGGGCCGCGCATCCGGTCGGCCAGGAAATGCACCTCGTCCATCACGACGTGTGAAAGTCCTTGCAGCGCAGAAGAATTCGCGTAGAGCATGTTGCGCAGCACCTCGGTGGTCATCACCACCACCGGGGCGTCGGCGTTGACCGACAGGTCTCCGGTCAGCAGCCCGATCCGCTCCTTGCCGTAGCGGGCGGTGAGGTCGGAATGCTTCTGGTTGCTCAGCGCCTTCAGCGGCGTGGTGTAAAAGCATTTGCCGCCGGCGGCCAGCGCCAGGTGGACGGCGAACTCGCCGACGACCGTCTTGCCGGCGCCGGTCGGCGCACAGACCAGCACGCCGTGGCCGGCTTCGAGTGCGGCGCAGCCCCGCTTCTGGAAGTCGTCGAGCTGGAAGGAGAGCTCGGCGCTGAAGCGGTCCAGTTCGGTCATTTCGCACTCCGCGAGGGCGCCCAAAATGTCAGCCCCGCCGGCGTGTCGTCGTACATTTGGGCGCGCTCGCGGACGGAGCGGGCAGGAAGGTCAGGTGACGTCGTCATGCGTCCCGCCGAGCACCGAGGGCTCCGGTATCGGCTCGGGTTTGTCGATGACCGAGGCCTCGTCGTCGGGGATTGCTGCGGCTTCGCGCTTGGCCTTGCGCTTGTCGTGCAGTCGGGCGATCTGAATGGCGAACTCGAGCAGCACCGTCAGCGCCAATCCGAGCGCGGTCATCGAGAAGGGGTCCGAGCCGGGGGTGAAGATCGCCGCGAACAGGAACATGGTGAAGATCAGCCCGCGGCGCCACGCCTTGAGCCGCTCGTAGGTCAGCACGCCGGCGAAGTTGAGCATCACGATGAGCAGCGGGAATTCGAAGCTGACGCCGAACACCACCAGCAGGTTGATCAGGAAGCCGAAGTACCGGTCGCCGGAGAGCGCGGTGACCTGCACATCGCTGCCCACCGTCAACAAAAAGCTCAGCGCCTTGGACAACACCAGGTAGGCCAGCGCCGCTCCGGCCAAGAACAGCAGCGCCGCCGGAATCACGAACGCCACGGCGAAGCGGCGTTCCTTCTTGTAGAGACCAGGGGTGATGAAGGCCCACAGCTCGTAGAACCACACCGGGCAGGCCAGCACGATCCCGGCCGTCATCCCGACCTTGAGCCGCAGCATGAACTGGTCGAACGGCGCGGTGGCCAGCAGCCGGCACTGCCCGTCGGCGCTGATGCTGGCGCGCGCCGATTGCGGCAGCGCGCAGTACGGCTGCCGCAGCCACTCACCCAGGCTTTCCAGCCCGAAGATCGGGTGCGAGTACCAGATGAATCCGAAGGTGGTGGTGACCACGATCGCGGCCAGCGAAATCAGCAGCCGGGTGCGCAGTTCGGTGAGGTGATCGACCAGCGACATGGTCGCGTCGGGGTTGACGCGGCTGCGCCGATTGCGCGGATTGAGCCGTTTCAGAGGACCGAAGGCGCGCGCTGAAGCCCGGGAACCTTTCACCACATTCGGTCGACAGAGCCGCCGGGTTAGGCCGGCCGCGCCTCGGTGTGACCCTGCTCAGCGGCAGCCGGGGGATCGACGCGCTGCGATTGCACCGGCGTGGGGGTCTCGATGGCCGCGTCGGTCTTGTTCTCGCTCTGCATCTCGCGGACCTCGGATTTGAAGATCCGCAACGACTTGCCCAGCGAACGCGCCGCATCAGGGAGCCGCTTGGCACCGAACAGCACGATCACCACAACGGCCAGGATCAGCCAGTGCCACGGTTGAAGACTGCCCACTTTGATTACCTCCAGACGTTCGCCCCGATGTTACCGCAGGACAGGCCGCCCACCGGACCACGCGCACCGCGCGCCGCCGGCCACGGCGCTGTCAGCCCAGTTCAGCGGCCTGGTAGGCGTCCAGCGCCGCTGCCGCGGCCGCACGCACCCGCTGCGCGAGCGACTCGGGCGCCAGCACCGTCACCTCCGACCCGAATCCGAGCACCAACCGCGTCATCCAGTCGTCGGAGGCATAGGTCATCGTCGCCTCGCAGGACCCGTCGGGCAGTTCACGCACCTCACGCATCGGGTAGTACTCGAACATCCACGACACCGACGGCGCCACCAGCAGCGTCGCCGACGGCAACGACGGATCCCCGTCGAACAGCGACGTGTCCGGCGGCGACTGCAACGCCGGTTCGGGCGCGCGGGCGGCTTCGCCCAGGTCGGTGGCGTCGACGATGCGGTCGAACCGGAACAGCCGGACTCCCTCGGCTTCGCGTGACCACGCCTCCAGGTAGCTGTGGCCGCCGATCAGCAGGACCCGGATCGGGTCGACGACCCGCTGGGTCAGTGAATCGTGGGAGGCGGCGTAATAGTCGATGGTCAGCGCGTGCTGGTCGCGCACGGCGGCCCGCACCGCAGCCGCAGCGCGGCTCTCGATCGGTGCCGGTTCGTCGACGGCGGCGACGTTGGGTTCGTGCCCGACGGCTCCGGCGCCGGCCGCCGCCGCGATCTTGGCGATCGCGCTGCGCGCGGCCTGCGGATCGACCACACCGGGAATGTCGGCCAGCGCACGCAGCGCCACCAGCAAACCGGTCGCCTCGGGCGAGGTCAGCTTCAACGGCCGGTCGATGCCCGCCGAGAACGTCACTTTGACTGTGTCACCGGAGAACTCGAAGTCGATGAGATCGCCGGGAAGGTAGCCGGGCAGCCCGCACATCCAGAGTTGGTCGAGGTCAGTCTGGAGTTGCTTCTCGGACACACCGAGCTGGGCGGCGGCGTCGGCTTTGGTGATGCGCGGGTTGGCCAGCAGGTAGGGCACCATGTTGAGCAGCCGGATCAGGCGTTCGGAGATGGCCGTCATTCGTCGCCACCCCTCCCGGTCTGCGCCCGCAACCGGACCAGCACGTCTTCGCGCAACGACGCCGGCTCCAACACGATCGCGTCGGCTCCGTAGCCGGTGATGTCGCGCGCCAACCGGTCGCTGAACACGATGTCGATCTCGATCACGTCGCCGTCGCGGCCGGCCAAGCGGCGCTGCCCCACCAACCTGCCGGCGCGGCGCAACGCGGTGGCGCGGCCGTCGGCAACCCAGACGGTGGCGTGCGCGCCGGTCGGCGCTTCGGCGACGGCGGCGGCGACGATCCCGGGGAGGTCGACACCGTCGGGCACGGCCACGTCGCCTGGTTGCCCGATGGTCGTGACGCCGGGGCCGATGCGCGACAGTCGAAAGGTCCGGGTGGCGTCGCGGTCGCGGTCATGGCCGACGAGATACCAGCGGCCCCTGTCGGTGACGACGCCCCACGGTTCGACGGTGCGGGTGGCGTAGGGTTCGGCGCGCGACGGCCGGTGCGGGAATTGGACAGCCTGCCGAGATTCGATGGCGGACAACAGGATTCCGAGCACATCCTCCGAGCCGCGAAGTCCGGTGACGCCGGCCGGGCTGGCGATCGCCACCGGCACTCCCTTGTCTACGGGGTCGACGTCGACGCCGGCTGCACGCAGCTTGAGCAGCGCGCCCTGGGTGGCGGTGACCAGTTCCGGCGACTCCCACAGCTGCGTGGCCACCGCGACCGCGGCCGCCTCGGCGGGGGTCAGTTCGACTTCGGGCAGTGCGTAGGCCTCGCGGTTGATCCGGTACCCCTCGGTGGGGTCCAGGTTGGATACCCGGCCCACTTCGAGTGGGATGCCGAGGTCGCGCAGTTCGTTCTTGTCGCGCTCGAACATCCGGGAGAACGCCTCAGCGGTGGGGCTGTCGGAGTAGCCGGCGACGCTTGACCTGATCTTTTCGGCGGTGATGTACCCGCGCGTGGACAGCAGGGCGATGACGAGATTGACCAGGCGCTCGACTTTGGAAGTGGGCATCCGGTTAAGGGTTACATACTCGCGATCAGCCGCTTGACCCGCTCGTCGACCGCCCGGAACGGGTCCTTGCACAACACCGTGCGTTGCGCTTGGTCATTGAGCTTGAGATGCACCCAGTCCACGGTGAAGTCACGCCCGGCGGCCTGTGCTGCGCTGATGAACTCGCCGCGCAACCTGGCGCGGGTGGTCTGCGGCGGATGGTCGACGGCGTCGGCGATCTCCTCGTCGGTGGTCACCCGCGCGGCCAGACCCTTGCGCTGCAACAGGTCGAACACGCCGCGGCCGCGTTTGATGTCGTGGTAGGCCAGGTCCAGCTGCGCGATCTTGGGGTCGGACAGCTCCATGTTGTAGCGGTCCTGGTAGCGCTGGAAGAGCTTGCGCTTGATCACCCAGTCGATCTCGGTGTCCACCTTGGCGAAATCCTGGCTCTCGACGGCGTCGAGTTGGCGACCCCACAGGTCCACGACCTGCTCGATCTGCGCGTTGGGCTCGCGGGTCTGCAGGTGCTCGACGGCGCGGCTGTAGTACTCGCGCTGGATGTCCAGCGCACTGGCCTGACGGCCACCGGCCAGCCGGACCGGTCGCCGCCCGGTGACGTCGTGACTGACCTCGCGGATCGCGCGGATCGGGTTGTCCAACGAGAAGTCACGGAACGCCACGCCGGCTTCGATCATCTCCAGCACCAATGCGGCGGTGCCGACCTTGAGCATCGTGGTGGTCTCGGACATGTTGGAGTCGCCCACGATGACGTGTAGCCGTCGGTACTTCTCGGCGTCGGCGTGCGGCTCGTCGCGGGTGTTGATGATCGGACGGGATCGGGTCGTCGCGCTGGAGACGCCCTCCCAAATGTGTTCGGCGCGTTGGGAAAGGCAGAAGGTGGCCGCCTTCGGCGTCTGCAGCACCTTGCCGGCCCCGCAGATCAGCTGACGGGTGACCAGGAACGGCAGCAGCACATCGGAGATGCGCGAGAACTCGCCGGCGCGCACGATCAGATAGTTCTCGTGGCAGCCGTAGGAGTTGCCCGCCGAGTCGGTGTTGTTCTTGAACAGGTAGATGTCGCCACCGATGCCTTCGTCGGCGAGGCGCTGCTCGGCGTCGACCAGTAGGTCTTCGAGCACCCATTCCCCCGCGCGGTCGTGGGTGACAAGTTGCACCAAGCTGTCGCATTCGGCGGTGGCGTACTCGGGATGGCTTCCCACGTCGAGGTAGAGACGGGCGCCGTTGCGGAGGAACACGTTGGAGCTGCGCCCCCACGACACCACCCGGCGGAACAGATAGCGGGCCACCTCGTCCGGGCTGAGTCGACGATGCCCGTGGAAGGTGCAGGTGACACCGAACTCGGTCTCGATGCCCATGATTCGTCGCTGCACAGTTCGAGGGTACTTGCTGTCCGACAGCGACGGTGAGCAAGCCGCGCAGTGCAGCCACGGGTTTTGTCTTGCCCGGCGCAAATTGCCGCGGTTTCCGGTGGCGGTAGGTATCGTGATGCCGAATCGAAAAGTTCGGCTCCTCGAAAAATCTCCGTCCACGGCCCGGTCGGGAGGTGCTGTTTGATTGTCAGCACCGGGTGCCCGGTGACTGCCCCGTTGTTCATATCCGCGCCGCCGGAGGTGCACTCAGCGCTGCTGAGCGAGGGCCCGGGGCCCGCGGCGTTGCTGGCGGCGGCGGCGGCATGGAATTCGCTGAGCGTCGAATACGCCACGGCCGCCGAAGAACTGACCGGGCTGATCGCATCGCTTGCCTGGGATGGGGCGGGCGCCCAATCCTGCGTGGCGGCTCACGTGCCCTATGCGGCGTGGTTGCTGGACGCGAGCGTCGACAGCGCAGCGATCGCCGCGCAGCACGAGACGGCGGCCACGGCCTACGTCGCCGCGCTGGCAACGATGCCGACCCTGGCCGAGTTGGCCGCCAACCACGTCACCCATGCCGCGCTGGTCGCGACGAATTTCTTCGGGATCAACACGATCCCGATCGCGTTCAACGAGGCCGACTACGTGCGGATGTGGATCCAGGCCGCCACCACGATGACCGTCTACCAGGCCAGCGCGGAGGCGGCGCTCACCTCGACTCCGCAGCCGGTCCCGGCGCCGCGAATCCTGGCAGCACCGGCAGCGACGCTGGATCCCGGGCGAATGTTCTTCAACGCGTTCCAATCGTTCCTGCTCGACCTCGGAGTCAACCCGCTGTTCCGTAACCCGTTGGTTTCCAACGCACTTACCGATCTCATCGCGGACCTGCTGGAGAACTTCGGCATCTACTGGGACCCCGCGACCGGCATGCTCAACGGTCTGGGCTACGAGTACTACGCCGACGCGACCCAGCCGATGTGGTACGTCGCCCGGGGACTCGAACTCATCGGGGACTCGATGCAGATGACGCAGAACCCCGCCCAGGCGCTGCAGTATTTCGTCGCCCTGTCCGTGTTCGACTGGCCCACTCACATCGCCCAACTCGGAAACGCGCTGACCCAAGCCCCGCTGCTGCTGGCAGCTGTCGGGGGTGCGATGACGGTCCCCGCGACGGGCGCGGGCGCGCTCACGGGTCTCGCCGGGCTGGCGGGCTTATCGCACCCGGCCACCGCGGCCGCGCCGGTGCCCATCAGCACGGCGCCGGACTCCTGGCCGGTCGCAGGCATGAACTCTCCCGTGACGGCATTCGCGTCGGCTCCTGGAACCGCGCCCACACCCGGTCCGGCCCCTTCGACCGTGTCGACCGCCGCTTCCCCACCGCCGGCGCCGCCGTCGCCTCCGGCGGGTTTCATGGCGCCCTATGCAGTGGGTCCGCCCGGCATCGGCTTTGATTCCGGGATGGCCTCTGGCCTGAGCGCTCAGGCCAAGAGGAAGGCACCCGAGCCCGACACCGCAGCCGTCGCGGCGCAGTCACCGGCCGCGAGTCGCCGGCAGGCCCGGGCGCGACAGCGCAAGCGGACAACGCAGCGTCATTACGGCGACGAGTTCATGGATATGGATGTCCCGGTCGATCCCGATTGGGCGGGGCCAGAGCGCGACGAACCCGACACACCCACGGCCTCACACCAGGGTGTCGGCCACCTCGGATTGGCTGGGACAGTAAGCCGTGATACCGGGGCCGACGTCGCGGGATTGACGACGTTGACCGGCGACGGATTCGGCGGCGGGCCCACTGAGCCGATGGTGCCGAGCACTTGGCGGTGACGGCGGTTGCGCGGCGTCCGGCCGTCAGTTGCGGGGAACTCAGTCCGCCGAATCGCCCTCGGACTCGGATCCCTCTGCTGGCCCATCCGAATCGTCCGAAGCGGGTTCCTGCAGCAGTGATTCCAGCGTCGAACGGTTGATCCGGCGGAACGCGCGCCGAGGCCGGTTGGCGTCCAGGATCGCCACTTCCAGGCTGGCCACGCCGACGCTGGACTGGCCGTTGCTGCTGGCGTCCGCGCTGCCCGCGCGCAACGCCTCGACCGCGATCCGCAGCGCGTCGGGCAGGTCGGCGTTCTCGGTGAAAGACTCCTTGAGCGCGTTGGTGATCGGCTCGGTGGTGCCGCCCATCACCACGAAGTGCGGCTCGTCGGCGATCGACCCGTCGTAGGTGATCCGGTAGAGCTCGGGGGCCTTCGTCTCGCCGTAGTGCGCCACCTCGGCCACACACAACTCGACCTCGTAGGGCTTGGCCTGCTCGGTGAAGATGCTGCCCAGTGTCTGGGCGTAGACGTTGGCGAGCTGGCGGCCGGTGACGTCGCGACGGTCGTAGGCGTAGCCGCGGGTGTCGGCGAACTGGATTCCGCCGCGGCGCAGGTTGTCGAACTCGTTGAATTTGCCGGCGGCGGCGAACCCCACCCGATCGTATAGTTCGCTGATCTTCTGCAGTGAGCGTGACGGGTTTTCCGCGACGAACAGCACGCCGTCGGCGTAGGCGAGCGCGACCACGCTGCGCCCCCGGGCGATACCTTTGCGCGCGAGCTCGCTGCGCTCGCGCATCGCCTGTTCCGGCGAGATGAAATACGGAAAGCTCACTTCTCACCACCATCGGGGCCGAAAGTGTCGGCGCGCGAGCGGCTCTCGATGACCTCGCGGGCCAACTCGGCGATGCGTCGCTCCGGGATGTCCAGCGCACCGTCGGCGTCGATGGTGACCGCGGTCGGATAGATACCGCGCACCAGATCCGGTCCGCCGGTGGCCGAGTCGTCGTCGGCTGCGTCGTAAAGCGCTTCCACGGCCACCCGCAACGCCGAATCGGCGTCGGCGACTTGCGAATACAGCTTCTTGATCGACGACTTGGCGAAGATCGAGCCCGAGCCCACCGACTGATAGCCCTCTTCCTCGATGTTCCAGCCGCCGGCGGCGTCGAAGGAGACGATGCGACCTGCCGATTCGGGGTCGCCGGCGTGGATGTCGTAGCCGACCAGCAGCGGCAGGGCCACCAGACCCTGCATCGCGGCGGGCAGGTTGCCGCGCACCATGATCGCCAGCCGGTTGACCTTGCCGGCGAACGTCAGCGGCACCCCTTCGAGCTTCTCGTAGTGTTCGAGTTCGACGGCGTAAAGACGGGCGAACTCGACGGCGATCGCCGCGGTGCCCGCGATGCCGGTGGCGGTGTAGTCGTCGGTGATGTAGACCTTGCGCACGTCACGGCCGGCGATCATGTTGCCCTGCGTCGAGCGGCGGTCACCGGCGATCAGGACGCCGCCGGGGTATTTCAGGGCGACGATGGTGGTGCCGTGCGGCAGCTGGTCGCCGACGGTCGCGCCGCTGATGCTGGCCGGAAGCAACTCCGGAGCCTGGCGCCGTAGGAAGTCGGCGAAAGACGACAGGTCTACACCTGATGTACCGGAGAGTGCTGGGTTGATGGGTAGGCGGTCGGGCAACTGCCAGGTCACTGGCCGCCCTTTTGGACGTATGCCCGCACGAAGTCCTCGGCGTTCTCTTCCAGGACGTCGTCGATCTCGTCGAGCAGATCGTCGGTGTCTTCAGTCAGCTTCTCCCGGCGCTCCTGGCCCGCGGCCGCCGCGCCGGTGATGTCGTCGTCATCGCCGCCGCCACCGCCACGTTTGGTCTGCTCCTGCGCCATCGCCGCCTCCTGCTCCCTCACGGGCAGTCGCCCGTTGGCTTTTTTCTACCCTACCGGTCACGACCGACATCTCGTCGGCCTAACAACCCTCAGCTGGTCAGTTGTTCCACCAGTTCCGCGGCGCTGTCCACCGAATCCAGCAGTGCGCCCACGTGCGCTTTACTGCCTCGCAGCGGCTCCAAGGTCGGGATCCGCACCAGCGAATCACCACCCAGATCGAAAATCACCGAATCCCAGCTGGCCGCGGCGATGTCGGCGCCGAACCGGCGCAGGCATTCGCCACGGAAGTACGCGCGGGTGTCGGTCGGCGGGTTGTCGACCGCTTCGAGCACCTGGTGCTCGCTGACCAGACGCTTCATCGATCCTCGCGCCACCAGGCGGTTGTACAGGCCTTTGTCGAGTCGCACGTCGGAGTACTGCAGGTCCACCAGGTGCAGGCGGGGTGCCGACCAGCTCAGGTTTTCGCGCTGCCGGAAACCTTCCAGCAGCCGCAGCTTGGCCGGCCAATCCAGCAACTCGGCGCACTCCATCGGGTCACGCTCGAGCAGGTCCAGGGCGTGCGCCCAGGTCTCCACGACATGCGAGGCGCGCGGATCCGGGTCGCGGCTGTCGACCAGTTTGGCCACCCGGTCGAGGTAAATCCGTTGCAGCGCAAGGCCGGTGAGTTCCCTGCCATCGACCAGCGCCACGGTTTGACGCAGCGACGGGTCCCGGCTGATCGCGTGCACCGCATGCACCGGGCGCGCCAGCGCGAGGTCGCTGAGGTCGACACCTTCCTCGATCAGGTCGAGCGCCAGCGCGGTGGTGCCCAACTTCAGATAGGTCGAGGTCTCGGCGAGGTTGGCGTCGCCGATGATGACGTGCAGTCGCCGGTACCGGTCGGCGTCGGCGTGCGGTTCGTCGCGGGTGTTGATGATGCCGCGTTTGAGGGTGGTCTCCAGGCCCACCTCGACCTCGATGTAGTCCGAGCGCTGCGAGAGCTGGAAACCGGGCTCGTCGCCGGACGGGCCGACGCCGACGCGACCGGATCCGGTCACCACCTGCCTGGAAACCAGGAACGGGGTCAGGCCCGCGATGATCGCCGAGAACGGTGTCTGGCGGCTCATCAGGTAGTTTTCGTGCGACCCGTACGAGGCGCCCTTGCCGTCGACGTTGTTCTTGTACAGCTGCAGTTTCGCGGCGCCGGGCACGCTTGCGACATGCCGGGCGGCGGCCTCCATCACCCGCTCGCCCGCCTTGTCCCAGATCACCGCGTCCATCGGATCGGTGCATTCGGGCGCGGAGTACTCCGGATGCGCGTGGTCGACGTAGAGCCGCGCTCCGTTGGTCAGGATCATGTTGGCCGCGCCGACCTCGTCGGCGTCGACCACCGGCGGGGGGCCGGCCGAGCGGCTCAGGTCGAAGCCGCGGGCGTCGCGCAGCGGCGACTCGACCTCGTAGTCCCAGCGGGTCCGCTTGGCGCGCTGGATGCCGGCGGCCGCGGCATAGGCCAGAACGGCCTGCGTCGATGTGAGGATCGGGTTGGCGGTCGGGTCCGACGGCGAGGAGATGCCGTATTCGACCTCCGTCCCGATAATCCGTTGCATGCCTTGAGCTTAGGCGGGTCGACGATGCAGCCCCGGCCGGGGCTGCTGAGGAGGCCGCGGCTGGGGTGCTCGATTAGCGGGCTGGGCGCTCGATTAGCGGGCTGGGCGCTCGGTTAGCGGGCTGGGCGTCGAGTGTGAACTCAGGGACTCGAGCGTGAACTCAGGGACTTGAGCGTGAACTCAGGGACTTGAGCGTGAACTCAGGGACTTGAGAGTGCAGCTACGGTGGCCTGGGGGGCGAAATCCCGCCCAGGCTTCACCCGCAAAGCCTGGGCTTCACCCGCAACGCCCAGGCTTCACCCGCGGAAGCCCCGCGTTCAAACTGGAGACGCTGAGCGCCACACTCCACCGGACTAATTCGCGGATCGGCGAGCGTCCCGAGGTTAAGGTGAGCCGTCATGGGCCCCTCATCGGCCACGGACGAGGCGGAAAGCTGGTTCTTGGCGCGCGGTCTGCCGTCGGTGCTCACGACACGCGGCCGGTGGCGCCGACTGTGGTCGCGGTCGGCCCCGATGTTGACTGCCAACGCGACGCTGCACTGCTGGACCGTGCCGGTCCTGCTTGTCACCGAAGGCAAAGACGTCGTGATCGACGGCGCGCCGTCACCGCGGGAATGGGTCCTCCTGCTGCTCATCGTGCTCGCTCCGATAGCAATGACGACCATCGGGTGGCTGGTATCCCGCATATCGAACGGTCGTTATCGGGCATTGGCGTCCACGGTGGCGATGACGATCATCGGTGTCGTCATCGTCGTCGGAGCGAACCCTGCACACCTTTTGAATGCCGTCGGCGCCGCGGGGGTCCTGATGCTGCTGACCGGCTGCGGCGTCGGGTCGGTGGCGGGCTGGTCGGCGCGCATGACGCTCAGTCACTTCGCGACCATCGGGGGTCTTGCCGTCCGGGCATTACCGGTGGTGCTGTTGACCACGTTGGTGTTCTTCAACGGCAACGTCTGGCTGATGTCGGCCACGATCAGCGCCGAACGCCTGGCGTTGGCGATGCTGTTCCTGGTCGGTATCGCGGCCGCGTTCGTCGTGTCGGCGACGGCCGAGCGGGTCAGACCGATGCTGCGGACGCATGCGGCGGGTCCTACCGCATCGGAGTACCTGGTCGACACACCTTTCGAGACCATGCCGGACCCGCCGAGCAGTCCCCCGCTGAGCCGCACAGAGCGCGCCAATGTGGTCTTCGTGCTGGCGGCCTCACAGCTGGCGCAGATCACGGTCGTTGCGGTGCTGACTGCGGCAATATACGTGACACTCGGGCTCATCGTGCTCACGCCACAGCTGTTGAAGGAATGGGCGCACACCGCCTCGGACAACGCCACCATCTTGGGCCTGACCGTCCCCGTCCCGGACGCCTTGATCCATCTGTGCCTGTTCCTGGGCGCGCTGACGTTCATGTACATCAGCGCCCGCTCGGCCGGTGACGACGATTATCGCTCCACGTTCGTCGACCCGCTGATCGACGATCTGCGCGCGACGCTGACGGCCCGCAATCGCTACCGTAGCCGCGTGCGAACGCGCCGGTGACCATTGTTGACGCCGCTGACCTGGGTGATTAGGTTCACCCTGGTGTCAGCCCCTCAGTCGAGCTCCCCCCGCCACCAGAAGGCGGACGATTTGTCCGGGAAACGTTATGGCGAAGTACTTCTCGTCACTCCCGGCGAGGCGGGGCCCCAAGCCACCGTCTACAACAGCTACCCCCTCAACGACTGTCCGGCCGAGTTGTGGTCGGCCCTCGACGCCCACACCATCGCGACCGAAAACGGCGCTGCCACAGCGCTTCTCAACGGTCCGCGCTACTGGCTGATGAACCGGATCGAAAAGACTCCGAAGGGCCCGCAGATCGTCAAGAATTTCGGCGGCATCGACATGTTGCTGCAGGCCACCGTGCTGCTGTCGTCGATGAATCCGACGCCCTACACCGTCAACCAGGTGAGCCGGAACACCGTCTTCATCTTCGACGCCGGCGAGGAGATCTACGAACTTCAGGACCCCCACGGCCGGCAATGGGTCATGCAGACCTGGAGCCAGGTCACCGATCCCGCCCTGTCGCGGGCCGACCTGCCAGGGCTCGGCGACCGGCTCAACCTGCCAACCGGATGGGCCTACCGCTCGCGCGTGCTGACCGAAGAGTTGCGCGTCGACACCACGACTCAGGCGGCCCAGGTGCTGCAGGACGACCTGACGAACAGCTATTCGCTGGCAACCTAGTCCCTGCGGTTCGCCATCCAGCTGCGATGCTTGATGGCCGCCTTACGCGCGGCCTTCGAAAGCGCCTTGTCCGACAGGTGATGCCCTAGCGCATCGAGCACCACGGCGGTCTCGGGCGCGGCATGACGCCACAGGTCCTCGAGCACCTGCAACGGTTCGTCCAGTTTGGCGAAAAAGCTGCGGAGTTTCTCCGGGTTGTCCACCTCGATTGCCAGCGAGTCAACCAATACCGTGACGTCGATGAAGCTGCCGAGGGTCGCCGCGTCGGCGCGCTCGCGGGAGATCAACCACAGCGCCGCATGTCCGGCGACCGCAGTGTCCAAGAGTTGACGAATGATCGGCTCGGATGTCTCTACGTCGAACGAATCCAGCGCCGCGAAGCCCGTAATCCGACTCGCCGCGTCATCGGAAGCCACGATGGCCTGGGTAAGCATCTGCACCCGCTCGGCCGGCGACCGGGACGGTTGCCAACCGGCCATCAAGGCGTCGCAGCTGTCCGGCATCGACACCATCGCGGCGAGCAATGTGCTGGCGTCGCTATCGGCTACGTCCTCCGCCTGCCGCAGGACGTAGCCGGCCTGGTCGAGAAAGTCGGGCAACACATGACGACCAAGCGCGGTCAGTGACACGGTGCCATCAGTCCAATAGCCCCCATACCGATGCGGTACCTCCACGCGGTCGGCCCACCGCACTGCGCCGGTTTGCTCGAGAATCTCGAAAATGCGGCTCATACAGTCCCCGACGAACCTGTCCATCAGGTTTGCATCGTCCTGCAACTGATCGTCGGTGACGGAACGGGCCCACTGCAGAATCGAATCGAACGAAAGTTGGGAGTTCCCAGGTGCGAGCAGCGGGGCCAGCCAATGCACGACCCCGTCGTCGAGCAACTCGTGGAGGTCGTCGAAATACGGATAACCGCCGGCATAGCGCAACTGCAGGGGCCCGAACTCGATGATCGTCGCAACGAGTGTCTTCGCTCGCTGCAGGATCGAGTGGGCGTTCCACGCCTTGACTGGAACCAAACGGCGCTGATGCACCCGGACCGCCCCGACGACTTTCGCGATGTCCAGGACGAAATTCAACCCGGGCAAATTGGCCGTAGTGTGTGTCCGCCAGGTCTTGTCGCCGATCTGCGGGTCCATCTCGTCGCCGGTGTCGAGCAGTTCTATCAACGCCCGACCATCGGCTAACTTCAGATTTCCTTTGGCCGTCAAGGCTTTTCCGCCCGGGCCGAGATAGTCGCGCAGCGCATCGAGCTTGGCCATCAGTGGCGCCGCCGCGGCAGCAGCCTCCACGTCGGCCATTGGCGGCGCGACGTAGACGAACGGCAACTCGTATGGCTCGGCCGGAGCCGCTTCGGGCTCTTCGCCCTCGAAGAATCTGTCGGTGAGCGCTCTGCGCTGCTCGAACGGCAGCGCGTTGAACTCGTTCATCCGCGCGTCCAGCGCGGCCTGCACCTCGGACTCGGACAGTTCGGACAGATCCAAACCATCCAGTAATGATTTGCCCATGCCGAAGTTGGCGGGATCGCTCATCTCTTCTCGCATACTCGCGACGAGATCTACGGCCAAGCGCCCGAGTCGGTTCGCCCGATCCACACCGCCGACCAACCGGCCACTGCGGGCCATGAAGTCGAAGTAGACAGAGACCGCTTCGCACAACTCGTGGGCGCTGTCGGCTGCACGAGCGACCTTGCGGGGACACCACTCGAGCAGAAATTCAGTGACGTCGCTGGCGGAGAACTCGTCGAGCTTGCGGTTGGAGTAGTGGTAGCGCCAATCCAGGAAGAGCTGGATGTCGGACGTCAGTCCGTCCGGCACGTCTCCAGAACCGCCGAGTTCATAGAGCAACTCGTCCCGGACCGCGTAATAGGCATCGTCGTCCCCGGCCTCGAAACGCAATCGCACCGCTGCGACATTAGTCGCACAGGCCGCCGGATGCTTAAAGGTACTGACCCAAGTTCGACTCGGTGTCGATGGCCCGCGACGCGCTCGACGACTTACCCGTGACCAGCGTGCGGATGTAGACGATCCGCTCGCCCTTCTTGCCCGAGATCCGTGCCCAGTCATCCGGGTTGGTGGTGTTGGGCAGGTCCTCGTTCTCGGCGAACTCGTCGACGATCGAGTCGAGCAGGTGCTGGATGCGCAGACCCGGCTGCCCGGTCTCCAGCACAGATTTGATCGCGTTCTTCTTCGCGCGGTCGACCACGTTCTGGATCATCGCCCCGGAGTTGAAGTCTTTGAAGTACATGACCTCCTTGTCACCGTTGGCGTAGGTGACCTCCAGGAACCGGTTGTCGTCGATCTCGGCGTACATCCGCTCGACGACCTTTTCGATCATCGCGGCAATGCAGGCCGACCGGTCGCCGTCGAACTCGGCCAGATCGTCGGCGTGCACCGGCAACGTCTCCACCAGGTACTTGGAGTAGATGTCCTGTGCCGCTTCGGCATCCGGGCGTTCGATCTTGATCTTGACGTCGAGACGGCCGGGCCGCAGGATCGCGGGGTCGATCATGTCCTCCCGGTTGGAGGCGCCGATCACGATGACGTTCTCGAGCCCCTCCACGCCGTCGATCTCAGACAGCAGCTGCGGGACCACGGTGGTCTCGACGTCCGACGAAACGCCGGTGCCGCGGGTGCGGAAGATCGAGTCCATCTCGTCGAAGAACACGATGACGGGTGTGCCCTCCGAAGCCTTCTCCCGCGCACGCTGGAAGATCAGCCGGATGTGGCGCTCGGTCTCACCGACGAACTTGTTCAGCAGCTCGGGACCCTTGATGTTGAGGAAGTAGGACTTCGCCTCGCGGGCGTCGTCGCCGCGCAAATCAGCCATCTTCTTGGCCAGCGAGTTGGCAACGGCCTTGGCGATCAGCGTCTTACCGCAACCGGGCGGGCCGTAGAGCAGCACACCTTTGGGCGGCCGCAGCGCGTACTCCCGGTACAGATCCTTGTGCAGGAACGGCAGCTCGACGGCGTCGCGGATCTGCTCGATCTGGCGGGTCAGGCCGCCGATGTCGGAGTAGCTGACGTCGGGAACTTCTTCGAGCACCAGGTCCTCGACCTCGGCCTTGGGGATGCGCTCGAACGCATAGCCGGCTTTGGTGTCGACCAGCAACGAGTCGCCGGGCCGCAGCCGGCGCGGCCGGCTGTCGTCGTTGAGGGCGTCGGGGTGGCCTTCTGGCAGATCCTCGGCGACGAGCGGCTCGGCCAGCCACACGATGCGCTCCTCGTCGGCGTGACCGACCACCAACGCGCGGTGACCGTCGGCGAGCACCTCGCGCAGCGTGGAGATCTCGCCGACGGATTCGAACGTCCCGGCCTCGACGACGGTGAGGGCTTCGTTGAGCCGGACCGTCTGCCCCTTCCGCAGCACGGTGGTGTCGATGTTCGGCGAGCAGGTCAGGCGCATCTTGCGACCCGAGGTGAACACGTCGACGGTTTCGTCCTCGTGAGTGCCGAGCAGGACGCCGTAGCCGCTGGGCGGCTGCCCCAACCGGTCGACTTCCTCCCGCAACGCCAACAGTTGTTGGCGGGCCTCTTTAAGAGTTTCCATTAATTTGGAATTGCGCGCGGCAAGGGAGTCGATTCGGGCTTCGAGTTGGTGCACATCGCGGGCAGAACGCGCCGAGCCTTGATGCGCGACCGCGTTGTCCAACTGTTCGCGCAGAACGGCGGCCTCGCGGCGCAGCTGTTCTAGTTCGGCAGCATCGTCGCTGGACAGGGGAATATCGCGGGATGTCTTGAAGGCTTCAGAACGCTCTGAGTCACCCATGTTGCGCTCCTTTCCCGCACCAGGAATGGCGTGGCGGATACATCCAAGCTACCGGCCAACGGCGTTCGATGTGCGCAGTCAAATGCCGTTGAAAAGTTACAAGTTGGGTCACGCTGGTAATCTCTGCTTCTACTCGGGCCGAGCGAAAGGACTTCTGTGACCGTGAAATCCCTAGCCACAGGCATTCTGATCGGCACGGCACCGGGCGTTGCGGGCCCGGGTGTGACTTACGTTGCATTCCGCTGTTTACCCACTTTTTGCGGCTAATCGCGACGGTCGCCGGGATGTCCCGAAACGTCTGCGTAACAGTAGGTGCCGCGATCGTCGTGGCCGCGCTGGGGGTCGTTGGATGCTCACGTGACACGGCGAAGACGATGGACTCGGCAAACACGCCGCCTCCGCCCCCGATGTCGAGCACCGCGGCAGCCCAGCCCAACGCCCCCCTGCCGACGCCCGAGAACCTCTCCGACGTGTTGTCCCGCCTGGCCGACCCGGCGGTGCCGGGCAGCAACAAACTGGACTTGGTGCAGGGGTCGGGCCCGGAGACCGTCGGCGCCCTCGACCGGTTCACCAACGCCGCCCGTGACGGCGGCTACCTGCCGATGACGTTTGTCGCGAACAACATCGCCTGGTCGAGTCAGAACCCATCCAACGTCATGGCCACCGTCGTGGTCACGACCGCCAATCCGCAGCACCGCGAGTTCACCTTCCCGATGGAGTTCACCGCCTTCCAGGGGGGTTGGCAGCTGTCCCGCAAGACCGCCGAGATGTTGCTGGCGATGCAGAATGCGGGGACGTTGCCACCGACGTCACCGCCGCCACCGACGTCACCGCCGCCGCCGACGTCACCGCCGCCGCCCAGCCCAGAACCTAGCCCGTCGCCGACGCCCTGATCCTCGGATGTGGATCGGGTGGCTGGAATTCGACCTGTTGCTTGGTGACGTGCGCTCGCTCAAGCAGAAGCGCTCGGTCATCCGTCCAGTGGTCGCAGAACTGCAACGCAAGTTCAGTGTGTCGGCCGCCGAGATCGGAACGCAGGATCTGCACCGGCGGGCGGGCATCGGCGTGGGCTTGGTGTCGGGCGACCGGTCTCATGTGGTCGACGTGCTCGATCGGGCCGAGCGGTTGGTGGCGGGGCATCCGGAGTTCGAGTTGCTGTCGGTGCGGCGGGGATTGAACCGCAGCGACGATTAGCCGTCGCGCCCAACCCGTTTGCGCCCCAACGGAGCCGGGGCCACCGCACCGGGCGCCAACCGGCGCATGGCGATCAGGAACGCGGTGTGCCCACGCATCGAATGCTGGGGCCGCACCGCCAACCCGACCACGTTCCAGCCGCGCTGCAACGTCTCCCAGGACCGGGGTTCGGTCCAGCACTGCTGGGCCCGCACCGCTTCCACCACTTTTGAGAGCTGGGTGACGGTGGCGACGTAGATGATCAGCACACCGCCGGCGACGACCAACCGCGCCACGGCGTCCAACACCTCCCACGGCGCCAGCATGTCCAGCACCGCCCGGTCGAAGGAGCCGTCGGGCAGGTCGGAGTCGGCCAGGTCGCTGATGACCAGTTCCCAGTTGTCCGGGGGTTGGCCATAGAACGTGTTGACGTTGCGGCGGGCATGTTCGGCATGGTCGGCGCGCTGCTCATAGGAGACGACCCGTCCCTGCGGCCCGACCGCCCGCAACAACGACAATGTCAACGCACCGGAACCGGCGCCGGCTTCCAGCACCCGTGCTCCGGGGAAGATGTCGCCTTCGTGCACGATCTGCGCGGCGTCCTTGGGGTAGATCACTTGCGGGCCGCGGGGCATGGACATGACGTAGTCGACCAGCAGCGGCCGTAGCACCAGGAACAGCGCGCCGTTGCTGGATTTGACCACGCTGCCCTGGTCCAGTCCGATGATCGCGTCGTGGGCGATGCGGCCCCGATGCGTGTGGAATTCGCCGCCCGGGGTCAGCGACATCGTGTAGTGACGGCCCTTGGCATCGGTGAGCTGGACGCGCTCGCCGGCGGTGAACGGACCGGTTGCTGACACGCCGTCCAGCGTGCCAGTCGACTCGCCGACGCGAGTGCTCGGGGCCATTTGTCGGTGTCCGGTCTTAAGCTGCGGATATGACCGAACAGCTGGCGGTGGCACCACCGGTTGCGCACAGCCCGCGACCGGCGTTGTCGCCGTCGCGGGCCGCGGATTTCAAGCAGTGCCCGCTGCTGTACCGCTTCCGGGCGATCGACCGGTTGCCCGAAGCGCCGTCGACGCCACAGCTGCGCGGTTCGGTGGTGCACGTCGCGTTGGAGCAGCTCTACGGGCTGCCCGCCGGTCAGCGCGGCCCGGACACCGCATGTTCGCTGGTAGAGCCGGCGTGGGAGCAGGTGTGCGGTCGCGACCCTGCCCTGGCCGGTGATCTGGACGCCGAGCAGCGAGCGCAGCTGCTCGACGAAGCACGCGCGCTGTTGTCGGGCTACTACCGTCTGGAGGACCCGACCCGCTTCGATCCGCAATGCTGCGAGCAGCGGGTCGAGGTCGAGCTGGCCGACGGCACCTTGTTGCGCGGCTACATCGACCGGATCGACGTCGCGGCCACCGGTGAGCTGCGCGTCGTGGACTACAAGACCGGCAAAGCCCCGCCGGAGGCGCGCGCGCTGGCCGAGTTCAAGGCCATGTTTCAGATGAAGTTCTATGCGGTGGCGCTGCTGCGCTCACGCGGGGTGCTGCCCACCCGGCTGCGGCTGATCTACCTCGCCGACGGTCAGCTGCTGGATTACACACCCGACCATGACGAGTTGCTGCGGTTCGAGAAGACCTTGATGGCCATCTGGCGGGCTATCCAATCCGCCGGCCAGACAGGCGATTTCCGACCCAGCCCGTCGCGGTTGTGCGACTGGTGTTCCCATCGGGCGCTGTGCCCGGCGTTCGGCGGCACGCCACCGCCGTACCCGGGTTGGCCGACCGAACCGGCGGCATGAGCGGAAGCTTCTATCGTCGTCTGCCCGCGGCCGGCGACGGTTACCAGCGGTTCGATTCGACCGAGTTCACCCGCAGCAACTGGGGGCCCGACCTGCAGCACGGCTCCCCGCCGTTGGCGCTGCTGACCAAAATGATCGAGGAACTCGCAGCCGGGACTGGTTTGCGGATCGGCCGGCTCAGCCTGGACATCTTGGGCGCAATCCCGGTCGCGCCGGTACAGGCCCGAGCCTGGGTGGAACGACCGGGATCGCGGGTGGCGATGATGTCCGCCGAGATGCACGCCGAACGCGCCGACGGCTCCACCCGCGCCGTGGCGCGGATGTCCGCCTGGCTGATCGCGGTCTCCGACACCTCCGACGCTTCCTCCGACCGCTATCAACCGTTGCGGGAAGGCCCGGCCCAGCCGGTCCCGGACGTCTTCGCCGACGCCGGCGGCTATTTCGACGCGATCAACTGGCGGCCGCAACGCGTCGACGACGGCGCCCCGGCGGTGTCCTGGTTCAGCCCGACGGGATTCATCGTCGACGCCGAGGAGACGACGCCGCTGCAGCGGCTGGCCGCGGTGGTGGACTGCGCGAACGGCGTCGGCAAGATCCTGGACCCGAACGAATTCGCCTTCATGAACACCGACACCGTCGTGCATCTGCATCGACTGCCCGTCGGCAACGACTTCGCGCTGCGCGCCCGCGCATCCGTCGGCCCGGACGGTGCCGGGGTGACGACGGGCGAAGTCTTCGACACCGACGGCTTCGTCGGAACCTCGGCGCAGACGCTATTGATCCAGCGGCGCTAACTCCTGAAGCACAGTCGGAATCAGCTCGCTGACCGTCGGATGGATGTGCATCGTCCGCGACAGTGTCGGGTACGGAGCTTTGGCCGACATGACGTCCAGAATGCAGTGCACGGACTCGTCGCCGCCGACACCGAAGATCGCAGCGCCGAGGATCTCCTTCGTGTCGGCGTCGACCACGACCTTCATGAAGCCTTGCGTCTCACCCTTTTCCACGGCACGACCGACCCTGGTCATCGGCCGCTTGCCGACCAGCACTGTGCGGCCGGAGTCGCGGGCCTCCTTGACCGTCATGCCGGCCCGCCCCAGCGGCGGATCGATGTAGAGCGCGTAGGTGGTGATGCGGTCACTGACCCGGCGCGGGTCCCCGTCCAGCAGGTTGGCTGCCACGATTTCGAAGTCGTTGTAGGAGGTGTGGGTGAACGCGCCTTTGCCGTTGCAGTCCCCCAACGCCCAGATGTGGTCGACGTTGGTTCTGAGCTGGTCGTCGACCTCGATGAACCCTCGGGAGTTGGTCTGCACTCCGGCCGCTTCTAAGCCCAGGTCGTCGGTGTTGGGTTGCCGCCCGACCGCGATCAGCAGGTGGCTGCCGGTCACCGGGTCGGCACCGGCACTGGGAGTCAGTTGAATGTTGTTGTCGCGCTTGGCAACTCGTACATCGTCGGCGCCGGTGACGATGTCGATCCCCTCGCCTTCCAGGATCTCGCGGATGGTCGTCGAAACGTCTTCGTCCTCACGCGACGCCAGTCGCGGTCCACGCTCGACGACGGTCACACCGGCGCCGAAGCGGCGATACATCTGCGCGAACTCCAGCGCGATGTAGCTGCCGCCGACGATGATCAGATGCTCGGGCACCGTGTCGAGATCCAGGATCGACACGTTGGTCAGGTAGTCGACCTCGGACAGACCCGGAATATCGGGGACCACGGCACGGCCACCGACGTTGAGGAAGATCCGGTCGGCTTGCAGCACGTCGTCGCCCACCCGGATGGTGTGCGGATCCTCGAAACGTGCGTGCCCACGATAGAGGGTGCAGCCGTCCATGCCGTTCAGCCAGGATTGGACGCCGCTGCGGTCTTTGAGCATGATCTCGTCTTTGCGGGCCTTGACCTTGCCCATGTCGACGCTGACGTCGCCGGTACCCACGCCGTACTCGGCGCCGCGGCGCGCCAGGTGAGCGGCGTGGGCGCTGGCCACCAGCGTCTTGGTGGGGATGCATCCGTAGTTGACGCAGGTACCGCCGACGTGCTGACGCTCGATGACCGCGACCCGCTGCCCGGCGGCGGTCAGGCGCCCCGCCAGTGGTGGTCCGGCCTGGCCGGCGCCGACGACGATCGCGTCGAAGCGTTGGGTCACAAAGCCGCTGCCGCGGCGACGATCGCGAACGCGCCCAGCACCGCGACGGCGTCTTCGAGCAGGGCGATCGGCAAATCATGACCGCCGTTCTTGGCCACCAACGCCCGTCGTGCCTGGTAGCCGCCGATAGTGCCCAGCACCGCGCCGATGACACCGGCTCCGAGTGCCTCCCATTTGTGGCCCCACGCGGTGCCGATGACCGCGCCGGCGAATCCGCCCATGATCAGCCGGACCAGGAACACCGGCGTCGCGGTGCGCGGCGGGGTCTTGGGAAGCTTGTCGTTGACCAGTTCTGCGACCGCCAGCAAACTCAAGATCACCACGGTCACCAGGTTGCCCACCCAGGACGCCCAAGTGCCGGTCAGGTTGAGCCAGCTGAGGAAGACGGCCCAGGCGACGGCGGACGGAGCCGTCAGGGAGCGCAGACCAGCAACCACTCCGATTAGCAAGGCCAACAGCAGGACGAGAACTTGCGTCACAGCATCCCTCCTGGGACAGACGTAGAGCCTGGCGACGGTCATGGGAATGCCGTGGATGCACGGGTCCCAGCGGGACGTTAACACAGCTAACCGCTTGAGAGCGGATCAGAATCGGCAGAACCTGATGTCGGAGGCCAGGATCGCCTTGGCGCCGATCACGGCGAGTTGATCCATGATGCCGTTGATATCGCGGCGCGGTACCAGGGCGCGTACCGCGACCCAGTCCGGATCGGCGAGCGGGGCGATGGTAGGCGACTCCAGGCCCGGGGTAATGGCGGTCGCCTTCTCCAGTACTGAACGCGGACAGTCGTAATCGAGCATCAGGTACTGCTGGCCGAACACCACACCCTGGACCCGAGCGACCAGTTGATCGCGCGCCGCGGAGGGTTGGCCGTCGGCGCGTTCTATCAGCACCGCCTCCGAATCACACAGCGGCTCACCGAAAGCCACCAGATCGTGCAAGCTCAGGGTGCGGCCAGAGCCCACGACGTCGGCGATTGCGTCGGCAACGCCGAGCTGCACCGAAATCTCAACTGCGCCATCGAGTCTGATGACGGTCGCGTCGATTCCGCGGTGGGCCAGGTCTTTTCGCACCAGGTTGGGGTAAGCGGTGGCGATGCGTTTACCGGCCAGGTCTGCGATCGTCCAGTCCCGGCCGGCCGGGCCGGCGTAGCGGAACCTGGACGACCCGAAACCCAGCGCCAGTCGTTCACATACAGGTGCATCGGAATCCAGCGCCAAGTCGCGTCCGGTGATGCCGAAGTCAAGTTCTCCCGAACCGACATAGATGGCAATGTCTTTGGGCCGCAGAAAGAAGAACTCGACGTTGTTGACGGGATCGATGACGGTCAGGTCTTTGGGATCGGTTCGACGGCGGTATCCGGCCTCCGACAGGATCTCGGTGGCCGGCTCGCTCAACGCGCCCTTGTTGGGCACCGCGACGCGCAACATGCTCACAGCTTCCGGTAGACGTCGTCGAGGGACAGGCCGCGCGAGATCATCAGCACCTGGGTCCAGTACAGCAATTGGCTGATCTCCTCGGCCAGCGCCTCGTCGGGCTCGTGCTCGGCGGCCAGCCACACTTCGCCGGCCTCCTCCAGGATCTTCTTGCCCAGGGTGTGCACGCCGGCGTCCAGTGCCGCCACCGTGGCGCTGCCCGGGGGTCGGGTGCGGGCACGTTCACCGAGCTCGGCGAACAGATCCTCGAAGGTCTTCACGGCCAGCGATTGTTCCATGCGCCGGCCAGCAAAGTCATATTGATATCACGCCGAGCAGACGCAAAAGCCCCTCATTTCGGCACGAAATGGGGGCTTTTGCGTCTGCTCGCGCAACCCTGGCGTCAGTCCTCGGGGTTGTAGCCCAGGTTGGGGGCCAGCCAGCGTTCCGCCTCCTGCAACGTCCAGCCCTTGCGCTTGGCGTAGTCGGCGACCTGGTCCTGGGCCATCCGGCCGACGACGAAGTACTGCGACTGCGGATGGGAGAAGTACCAGCCGCTGACCGCCGCACCAGGCCACATCGCCATCGACTCGGTCAGCTCGATGCCGGTCCGTTCGCGGACGTCCATCAACTTCCAGAGCGTCACCTTCTCGGTGTGCTCCGGGCAGGCCGGGTAACCCGGCGCGGGACGGATGCCGACGTACTTCTCGCCGATGAGTGACTCGTTGTCGAGATTCTCTTCGGGCTGGTAACCCCAGAATTCCTTGCGGACCCGTTCGTGCATCCGTTCGGCGAACGCCTCGGCCAACCGGTCGGCGATCGACTCCAGCAGAATCGCGCTGTAGTCGTCCAGGGCCGCCTTGAACTCCATGATCTTGTCCTGGCTGCCCAAGCCGGCGGTGACGGCGAACGCTCCGACGTAGTCAGTCAGACCTGTGTCCTTGGGCGCGACGAAATCGCCCAGCGACCGGTTCGGGATCCCTTCGCGGTGCTCACCCTGCTGACGCAGATTGTGCAACGTGGTCAGCACCTCGGTGCGACTGTCGTCGGTGTAGACCTCGATGTCGTCCCCCACGGCGTTCGCCGGGAAGAACCCGATCACCCCGTTGGCAGTCAGCCACTTCTCCTTGATCAGGGTGTCGAGCATCTCCTGGGCGTCGTCGTACAGCTTGCGCGCCGCCTCGCCGGTGGCGGGGTTGTTGAGGATGTCGGGGAACCGGCCCTTCATCTCCCAGGCGTTGAAGAACGGTTGCCAGTCGATGTACTCGCGCAGCTCGGCCAGGTCGTAATCCTGGAATTCTCGTACTCCAGCACCGATCGCCGGCACCGGTGGCGTGTAGCCGTCCCAATCGACCGGCGTCCGGTTGGCGCGCGCCTTCTCCAGCGTCAGCATCGGCCGCTCGTTCTTCTGGGCGTGCCGTTCGCGCAGCGACGCGTAGTCCTTCTCGGTCGCCTCCAACAGCGCCGGACGCTGCTTGTCGTCGAGCAGTGCGGCGGCCACCGGCACCGAGCGGGACGCGTCCTTCACCCAGACCACCGGACCGCTGCGACGCGGCGAAATCTTCACCGCCGTGTGGGCGCGCGAGGTGGTCGCGCCACCGATCAGCAGCGGGATCTCCAGGCCCTCGCGTTCCATCTCGACGGCGAAGTTCGCCATCTCGTCCAGCGACGGGGTGATCAGCCCGGACAGCCCGATGATGTCGGCGTCGTGCTCTTTGGCCGCGTCTAGGATCTTGCTCGCGGGCACCATCACCCCGAGGTCGATCACCTCAAAGTTGTTGCACTGCAGGACGACGCCGACGATGTTCTTGCCGATGTCGTGGACGTCGCCCTTGACGGTCGCCATCACGATGGTGCCGTTGGTGTCCTTGGAATCAGCTGTCCCGTTCTCGGCCTTCTCCTCTTCGATGAACGGCAACAGGTACGCGACGGCCTTCTTCATCACCCGGGCCGACTTCACGACCTGGGGGAGGAACATCTTGCCCGAGCCGAAGAGATCGCCGACGACGTTCATGCCGTCCATCAGCGGTCCCTCGATCACCTCGATCGGGCGGCCGCCCGCACCGGCGATCTCGGCGCGCAACTCCTCGGTGTCGGCGTCGACGTGGGCGTCGATGCCCTTGACCAAAGCGTGCGTGATCCGTTCGCGGACCGGCAGGCTGCGCCACTCGGCCGCCTGCGGATCTTCGCCCTTCTCGGACTTGTTGAACCGTTCAGCGATCTCCAGCAGCCGCTCGGCGGCATCCTCGCGACGGTTCAGGACGACGTCCTCGATGCGGTCCCGCAACTCGGGATCGATCGAGTCGTAGGGCACTAGCGCGCCGGCGTTGACGATGCCCATGTCCAGGCCGGCCTTGATGGCGTGGTAGAGGAACACCGCGTGGATCGCCTCGCGGACGGGGTTGTTGCCGCGGAACGAGAACGACACGTTCGAGATACCGCCGGAGATGTGCACCCCGGGCAGGTTTTCCTTGATCCAGGCGCAGGCTTCGATGAAGTCGATGCCGTAGGTCGCGTGCTCTTCGATGCCGGTCGCCAGCGCGAAACAGTTCGGGTCGAAGATGATGTCCTCGGCGGGGAAGCCGACCTGTTCGGTCAGGATCCGGTAGGCGCGCCCACAGATCTCCTTGCGGCGCTCCAGGTTGTCGGCCTGCCCCTGCTCGTCGAAAGCCATCACGACGACGGCGGCGCCGTATTTGCGGCACAGCTTCGCCTCGCGGATGAACTTCTCCTCGCCCTCCTTCATCGAGATCGAGTTGACGATCGGTTTGCCCTGCACATTTTTCAGCCCCGCCTCGATGACCTCCCATTTCGAGGAGTCGATCATTACCGGCACGCGGCTGATGTCGGGCTCGGCGGCGATCAGCTTGGTGAACCGGTCCATCGCGGCGACGCCGTCGATCATGCCCTCGTCCATGTTGATGTCGATCACCTGCGCGCCGACCTCGACCTGCTGCAGGGCGACCGAGAGCGCGGTGTCGTAGTCCTCGGCCTTGATCAGGTTGCGGAACCGGGCCGAGCCGGTGATATTGGTGCGCTCACCGATGTTGACGAACAGGGAGTCGTCGTCGATGTTGAGCGGCTCCAGGCCCGAAAGCCGGGTGGCCACCGGGATCTCGGGCAGCTCGCGCGGCGGCTTGCCCTCGACGACCTTGGCGATCTCGGCGATGTGCGGCGGCGCCGTTCCGCAGCAACCACCGACCAGGTTGACCAGGCCGGCCTCGGCGAACTCGGCGATGTAGGTGGCCTGACGCTCCGGGGACTCGTCGTATTCGCCGAAAGCGTTCGGCAGCCCGGCGTTCGGGTAGCAGGAGACGAAGGTGTCCGCGATCCGCGCGACCTCGGCGATGTAGGGCCTCATCTCCGGAGCACCCAGGGCGCAGTTGAGGCCCACCGCGATCGGCTTCGCGTGCCTGATCGCGTTCCAGAACGCCTCGGTCACCTGACCCGACAACGTTCGTCCCGACGCGTCGGTGATGGTGCCCGAGATGATCACCGGCCAGCGGCGTCCCCGGTCCTCGAAGAGCGTCTCGACGGCGAACACCGCGGCCTTGGCGTTCAGCGAGTCGAAGATCGTCTCGATGATCAGCAGGTCGGCACCGCCGTCGACCAGGCCGTTGGCAGCTTCGAGGTAGGCGGCGACCAACTGGTCGTAGGAGACGTTGCGGGCGCCGGGGTCGTTGACGTCCGGCGAAATCGACGCGGTCCGCGTTGTGGGTCCCAGCGCCCCGGCGACGTAGCGGGGCTTTTCCGGGGTGCTGAACTCGTCGGCGGCCTTGCGGGCCAGCGCAGCGCCGGTGTAGTTCAGCTCGTAGGCCAGCTCGGCCATGTCGTAGTCCGACAGCGAAACCGCGTTCGCGTTGAAGGTGTTGGTCTCCAGGATGTCGGCGCCGGCCTCGAGGTACTCGCGGTGAATGCCCTCGATGATCTGCGGCTGGGTGAGGTTGAGCAGATCGTTGTTGCCGACGAGATCGCTCGGCCAGTCCTTGAACCGCTCGCCGCGGTAGCCGGCCTCGTCGGGCCGGTCCCGCTGGATCGCCGTGCCCATCGCGCCGTCGATCACCATGATTCGCCGGCCGAGAGCGGCCGTGAGTTCCTCGGTGCAGTCGGGGCGGATGTTCGGCGCGAAAGTGTTCTGATCAGCGGCGTTCACGTACGTTCCTTCCGTAGCGGAAGGCGTCCTTGACTCTGCCGAGCGTGGCGGATACCAGGGGAACCCAAACCCCCCGATAGCCGTTGCAACGCCTCTCGACCAGCAAAGTCTACGTCGTCACCCGACGCCTGGACGCCCAGTGCTCGACCCGACCCACGTGGCGGTCGCGGGGCCGTTTACGCGCCCGCTCGCGGATCTGGTCGGCAATGTCGTAGTTATCAAGGTCAACTGGTTTGCAGCCGAACATATTTCGCCTCGCCCGCGTCGGTCTGCATCGGATAGCCGGGTCCTGGGGACACCGTCGTCCACCACCACGCGCCGCCGCGACAGAACGCCGGCGAGGTCGGTGTCGTACTGGTGTCGGTCAGGGTCGACCACATGCCAAGGATAGTCGGCCTATCGATCTGCAACAGGCGTTACGCCACACCGCACATGCGCATCCGGGTGGGGTCGCCACACCGTAGGCTGGCTAGGTGACTTTGCCGGATGGCGGGCCGAGCGGCGGCGACGAAACGCTGCCACGACTGCAGAACACCATCGTCGTTGCGGCCTTCGAAGGCTGGAACGACGCCGGCGACGCCGCCAGCGACGCGGTGTCACACCTGTTCGACATCTGGGACGCCACCCCGATCGTGGAGATCGACGACGAGGCCTACTACGACTACCAGGTCAATCGGCCGGTCATCCGCCAGGTCGACGGCGTCACCCGGGAGCTGGAGTGGCCGGCGATGCGGATCTCACATTGCCGACCGCCCGACAGCGAGCGCGACGTGGTCCTGATGTCCGGGGTCGAGCCGAACATGCGTTGGCGCACCTTCTGCGACGAGCTGCTGGCCGTGATCGACAAGCTCAATGTCGACACCGTGGTGATCCTCGGGGCGTTGTTGGCCGATACGCCGCACACCCGGCCGGTGCCGGTCTCGGGGGCGGCCTATTCGTCGGAGTCGGCGCGCCTGTTCGGGTTGGAGGAAACCCGCTACGAGGGACCTACCGGCATTGCCGGGGTCTTCCAATACGCCTGTGTGGCGGCCGGTATCCCGGCGGTGACATTCTGGGCGGCGGTGCCGCACTACGTGTCGCACCCGCCCAACCCGAAAGCGACGGTGGCGCTGCTGCACCGCGTCGAGGAAGTGCTCGACGTCGAGGTGCCGCTGGCCGACCTGCCGACCCAAGCCGAGGCCTGGGAGCAGGAGATCACCGAGATGGCCTCCGACGACCAGGAGCTGGCTGAGTATGTGCAGTCGCTCGAACAGCACGGCGACGCGGCCCTCGACGTCAACGAGGCGCTGGGTCAGATCGACGGCGACGCGCTGGCCGCCGAGTTCGAGCGTTACCTGAAACGCCGCCGACCGGGATTCGGTCGCTAGTCGTCTGCGCTGCCCTCGCGCAGCATGGCGATCACCGCGGGATGCTCGCCCACCAAAGCTTTGATGATGCGCCGGTTCACCGCGGGCAACCGAGCCATCCGCAGCGCGGCGCGGCGGGTCCACAGCTGGAACTTCGACGACGGCAGGAAACGCTCGGCTGCGTCGCGCCCGGCCCGCTGCTTCTCCTCGATAACCGGCCGCCACAGCCGCTCGTAGAAATCCAGCGCCCGCTCCACCGACGACGTCCGGCGCAGTTGCTCGGCCAGCACGTACGCCGCGCCGATGGCCAGCGATGCGCCCTGACCGGCCAGCAGCGACACCGCCGAGCAGGAATCGCCGATCAGCACCACCCGGTTGGAGCTCCAGCGGGGCATCCGGATCTGGGCGACCTGGTCGTAATAGATGTGTTCGGATTCCGGGCAGCGCTGCAACGCCTCGGGCACCACCCAGCCCATGCCGGCGTAGCCGTCCTGAATCGCCGCCCGCACGTCATCGGGCAGCTGTGGATCGGGTGTGCGGTGCACCGCGAACACCGCGACCCGCCCGTCGCGCAATGCGTAGAAACCCAGCTGCCGACCGATCGTGTCGGTGAGCACGACGCGGTCGGCAGTGGCGTCGCGGATCTCTGGTGACGCGAATACCCAAGCCGCAGTGTGGAATTCAAGATAATGCAGGTAGCCGGCTTCCGGTCCGAAGGCCAGTGTGCGCACGGTCGAGTGAATGCCGTCGGCGCCGATCAGCAGGTCGGCGTCCAGCTTTGAGCCGTCGTCGAGGGTGACGGTGACTCCGTCCTCGCGGTTGTCGAGGCCGACCACCGAAGTGCCGAACCGGAGCGCGACGGCCTCGGGCAGATTGTCGCGCAACACTTTTTCCAGGTCGGGCCGCATGACACTGCACAACCGGCCGCCCAATGCCCGGTCCATGTTCGCATAGGACAACACCGCGCGTTGTCGGCCCGTTTCGTCGACGAAGGCGGCCTCGTCGAAGTTGTAGCCGACGTCGCGGATCGCCGGCAGCACGCCGATCGCTTCGGCAGCGTCGTAGCCGGCGCCGAAGAAATCGATCATGTACCCCTGAGCGCGTGGCCCGCGGGCCCGCTCGAGCAGCACGACTTCGGCATCGAGGGTCGTCATGCGCTCGGCGGCGGCGAGTCCGGCGATCCCGGCGCCGCAGATGATCACCTTCACGGCATCAGGTACTCGGCGGCTTTTCCAGGCCCTGGGTGTAGGCGCTGGTGTACCGGCCGAGCGCGGCGACTTGCGCGTCCATCTTCGGCACGACCTCGGTGGCCGCCCGGGCGGTGGGCAGGGTCCCCAATTTCGTGCTCAGTACCGGCTTGAGCCATCGGAACCCGGCAACCCAGTCCGGGCAGTAGATGTGGTCCTTGCGGCCCTCGATGCCCTTGACGAACGCCGCGGCGCACTTGTTCACCGACGTCGTCTGGTTCAGCGGGAACGGCAGCTTGGACAGCAGTTCGGTGAAGGCGGGCAGATCTTCCTTGGTGTCGCGGACCAGCGCGGTGTCGATCCAGGACATGTGCGCCGAGCCGACGCCGACACCGAGCGGCGCGACCTCCAGCCGCAACGCGTTGGCCAGGTGTTCGTTGCCGGCCTTCGACATGTCGTAGGCCGCCATCCCCGGCGCGGCGGCGAACGCTGCCAGCGAGGAGACGACCAGGACATAGCCGCGGCGGTCGATGATGGCCGGCAATGCGGCGCGCACGGTGTAGAAGACTCCGAGCAGGTTGACGTCGATCACCCGCTTGAACGCCTCGGGGTCGATGTTGAGTACCGAACCGTAGCTGGCGATGCCGGCATTGGCCACGACGACGTCGAGGCCGCCGAACTTTTCGACGGCCTGGGCCACCGCGGCCTGCATGGCCGGCAGGTCGCGCACGTCGGCGACCGCGGTCAGCACCCGCCCGTCGCCGCCGAGTTCGGCAGCGATCGACTTCAGCTCCGCGTCACCGAGGTCGGTCAGGAGCAGCTTGGCGCCCTTGTTGTGCAGCCGGCGCGCTACCTCCGCGCCGATCCCCCGCCCGGCTCCCGTGATGAAGACGACCTTGTCCTGCACTGTGCCGCGCGCCCCTGTCATGGCCGAAAACGTACCACCGCGGGTTTACAGCTTCACTCCCAGCAGGGCGTCGATCGCGGTGCCCACCAATTTCGGCGCGGCCTCGTCGTGGCCGCCGTACTCCAGCGCATCAGTAGCCCAACCATCCACTGCGGCAAGGGCTTTGGGTGTGTCCAGATCGTCGGCCAGGTACCGGCGCAACCGGGCCAGCACGTCGGCGGCGTCGGGACCGGCGGGCAGCGTGGTCGCGGTGCGCCAGCGGTGCAGGCGCTCGCTCGCCTCGTCGAGCGTGGCCTGGCTCCAGGATCGGTCGGCGCGGTAGTGCCCGGCCAGCAGACCTAGCCGGACCGCAGACGGGTCGACGCCCTGGGTTCGCAGTTGCGAGACCAGCACCAGGTTGCCGCGACTCTTGGACATCTTGTACCCGTCCCAGCCGATCATTCCGGCATGCACGTAGTGGCGGGCAAATCTGCGTTCACCCGAGACGCATTCGGCGTGCGCGGCGGTGAACTCGTGGTGCGGGAAGATCAGATCGCTACCGCCACCCTGGATGTCGAGTTCGCTGCCGATGCGGCTGAGCGCGATCGCCGCGCACTCGACATGCCAGCCCGGACGGCCGGGTCCGAACGGTGACGGCCAGGACGGCTCCCCCGGGCGGTTGGCCCGCCACAACATGGCGTCGAGTTCGTCGGTCTTGCCGGGGCGGTGCGGGTCGCCGCCGCGCTGTTCGAACAGATCAAGCATGGTGTCGCGGTCGTAGCCGGACTCGTAGCCGAACTGCAGCGTGGCGTCGGCGCGGTAGTAGACGTCGGGATATTCGTCCTCGAGGACGTATGCCGCGCCGGAAGCGACCATCTTCTCGACGAGTTCGACCATCTCCGCGACGGCTTCGGTGGCCCCGACGTATTCCTGCGGCGGCAATACCCTTAGCGCGGTCATGTCCTGGCGGAACAGTTCGGTTTCCCGGTCGGCGAGGTCGCGCCAGTCGATGCCGTCGCGCTCGGCGCGTTCGAACAGCGGGTCGTCGACGTCGGTGACGTTCTGCACGTAGTGCACGTCGTGACCGAGATCCAGCCACAGCCGGTGGATCAGGTCGAACGCGAGGTAGGTGGCGGCGTGGCCGAGATGCGTGGCGTCATAGGGGGTGATGCCGCAGACGTACATGCTGGCTTTTGCGCCGGGAGTGACCGGGCGCACCTGGCGGTCGGCGGTGTCGTAGAGCCGTAGCTCGGGGCCGCGTCCGGGTAGTCCCGGGACGGGCGGAGAAGACCACGACCGCATGCGATGACTTTAGGCCGGGCGAGGAGAAGGCGGGCACTCGGTTCGACACCCGAGGGCGTAGCGCAGGCGAATGCTTTGGCTGTGAAGCCTGGGCTTTGGGTGTGAAGTCTCGGCTTTGGGTGTGAAGCCTGGGTTTTGAGCGTGCAGCCTGGGCGGAAAAAATCGCCAATCTCCGCCCTGGTTACACCCGCAACGCCACAGCTTCACACTCAAGCCGCCGACGACCGACGCCGACTCACCACCACGCCTGACGAATGGCGTCCAGCAGGATCGGCGCCACGTCCTTCCGGCACATGAGCAGGTCGGGCAGGTAGGGGTCCAGCTGGTTGTACAGCAACGGCGAGCCGTCCAGGCGCGACGCGTGCATCCCGGCGGCCAGCACCACACCCGCCGGCGCGGCCGAGTCCCATTCCCACTGACCGCCGGCGTGCACGTAGGCGTCGGCGATCCCGTCGACCACCGCCATCGCCTTGGCTCCGGCCGAGCCGATCCGGACCAGTTCGATGTCGATGAGCTGCCGCATCCGGTACAAGATGGCGGGCGGCCGGGTGGCGCTCGCGGCGACCCGGATGACGCCCGGGACGCCGACGGGCGCCGCGTCGGAAGTGACGGTGTCGCTGCGGTACACGACGTTGCCGCGGGCCGGCAGTGACACTGCGGCGTCGGTGATCTGAGTTGGCCCGTTGCCGGGGCCCCCATTGGTACGTTGCCACAGCGCGATGTGCACCGCCCAGTCGTCGCGGCCGCGGGTGGAGAACTCGCGGGTGCCGTCCAGCGGGTCGATGATCCACACCCGGTCGCACTTGAGCCGGTTCAGGTCGTCGTGAGCTTCCTCACTGAGAACCGCGTCGCCGGGGCGCTCGACCGCCAGGCGTTTCAGGATCAGCGAGTTGGCGCGCCGATCGCCGGCGTCGCCGAGCTCCCACGGATAGTCGAATCCGACCTCGTCGCGGACCGCGAGCAGCAACTCCCCGGCATCCGCGGCCAGGTCGGCGGCCAGCGCAGCGTCGGTCAGCTCACCAGCGGCCGAATTCACCGACCCAGTATCGCCGTTCAGAACGCCGGCCACGGAATCGGGCGGTGCCGATTGGGTCCGGGCATGACGGGATCGTCGAGCAGCGCGTGCGCGCGCCGGGTCAGCGCGGCGATCTCCGCACTGGTGATCCGGCCACGCAGCTGTTCGGCCAGCGGGCCGCGCAGCGCGCCGACCAGTCCGGCGACGGCTTCCAGGGTCTCGTCGTCGATCGGCTTGCCGGCCCAACCCCACAGCACAGTGCGCAGCTTGTCCTGCACGTGCAGGCTCACCCCGTGGTCGACGCCGTAGACGTTGCCGTCCAGTCCGTACAGGATGTGGCCGCCCTTGCGGTCGGCATTGTTGACAAGGATGTCGAACACGGCCATCCGGCGCAGTCGGGTGTCGTCGGCGTGCATCAGGACGACCTCGTCGCCGGCGTAGTCGTAGGCGCGCAGCACCGGCAGATATCCCGGTTGCGGCTTGCGGGCAGGAAACAGGTCCACCAGGTCGGGGTCCGCCGGCGGGTCGGAGTCGGCCGCGTCGCCGGGTTGCTGCACCCACCGCTGCAACATCCCGGGACCGGCGGGGCCGTCGCGAATGATGGTGTACGGCACGATGTTCCAGCCCAACGACTCTGACACCAGGTACGCGCCCAGCTCGCGTCCGGCCAGGGTGCCGTCGGGAAAGTCCCACAGCGGTTGCTCGCCGGCGACCGGCTTGTACACACAGTGGACGGTCTGGGCGCCCGACGATGCCTCGCAGAGAAAAGTGGCGTTGCTCGCCGAGCGGATCCGACCCAGGACGGTCAGCTCGCCGTCGCGCAACGCCGTATTTTCGTCATTCCTCGGGTTCATCGGTGGACCCGAAGAGCGCGTCGCGCCGGTAGCCGTTGGTGCGTGCGCAGATGTGTCCCTCGGGATCCAGCGGTTCGTCGCACAACGGGCACGGCGGACGGCCGGCCGAGATGACGCGGTTGGACCGGGTCGCGAACTGTCGAGCGGACTCAGGTGTCAGGAACACCCGCACCGCGTCGGGCCCTTCGTCGGTGTCGTCGAGCACCACTGAGGCATCGAACTCCGCGTCCGTGACGGCCAACAACTCGACCACCACGGTCTGCGCCTCGGAATCCCACCCCAGCCCCATCGTCCCCACCCGGAACTCGGCGTCGACCGGCATGATCAACGGGTTCAAGTCGTCGACTTCGGTGGGTTCGGGCGGCACCGGAGTGCCGAAACGCCGGTTGACTTCGAGCAGCAGGGCGCCGATGCGTTCGGCCAGCACCGCGACCTGCTGCTTCTCCAAAACCACCGAGACCACCCGGGAGTCGTGTGCGGCCTGGATGTAGAACGTGCGATTTCCGGGCTGCCCGACGGTCCCGGCCACGAAACGGTCGGGTGTGCGGAAGACGTGAATTGCGCGGGCCATGGCTCTTTCAAAATACCGTGCAGACGTTGTCGCTGTGCGCTTCGTATCCCCACGCGCAGGCGGTTCTAACCGGTGGAGCCGCCGACGACGGCGTCCCCGGAAGGCACCTCGCCGTCGGGAGCGGCTGGGGTCTTTTCTTCAGGCTGAGCCGGTGGCGCAGCGCGCAGCCCGGCCGTCAGGCGCGCGCCGGTATGGTTGACGTGCAGCACGAACGGTCGCAGCGGGGTGTAGCGCACCACGCTCACCGAGGCGGGGTCGGCGTTGACCCGCTGGAAGCTGTCCAGGTGCATGCCGTAGGCGTCGGCGATCACCGCCTTGATGACGTCGCCGTGGGTGCAGGCGATCCACAGCGCGTCGCCGCCGTGCTGTTCGGCCAGCCGCTGGTCGTGCTCGCGGACGGCGGCCACCGCGCGGGCCTGGACCTGCGCCAGTCCTTCGCCGCCGGGAAACACCGCCGCGCTCGGATGCGCCTGGACCACCCGCCACAGCGGTTCGTTGACCAAATCGCCCAGTTTGCGGCCGGTCCATTCGCCGTAGTCGACCTCGGCGATCCGGTCCTCGACCACAGGTTCCAGGCACAGCGCCTCGGCCAGGGGGGCCACGGTGCGACGACAGCGCAGCAGCGGGGAGGTGACCACCGCCCGGATCGGCAGGTCACCGATGCGGTCGATGAGCCCGGCGGCCTGCTCGCGTCCCTTGTCGTCGAGGTCGACGCCCTCGGAGCGGCCGGCCAACACGCCCGCGGTGTTGGACGTGGACCGGCCGTGGCGCAGCAGCAGGACGGTCATGTCGCGGCGACCGTCCCGCCGGCCAGCAGGAGCAGCACGACCGCGCCGGCCAGCACCCGGTAGCCCACGAACCAATACATGTTGTGCCGCACCAGGAAACGCAGGAACCACGAGACCGCGGCCAGTCCGATACCGAAGGCGATCAGCGTCGACACCAGCAACTGCGGACCGGTCGCGCTCATGCCCTCGGTGACCGGGTGAAAGGCGTCGGGCAGCGAGAACAAACCGGAGGCGAATACCGCCGGGATGGCCAGCAGGAAGCCGAACCGGGCGGCCAGTTCGCGTTCCAGACCGAGGAACAGTCCGGCGCTGATGGTCGCTCCGGACCGCGAGACGCCGGGAACCAGGGCCAGGCATTGTGCGGCGCCGACGACGACGGCGTCACGCCAGTTGAGTCGTTCGACGTCGCGGGTCTGCCGTCCGACGTACTCGGCCAGGGCGATCACCGCCGAGAAGACCACCAGCGCCGTGGCGACCACCCACAGGTTGCGCACTCCGGATCGGATCACGTCTTTGAACAGCAGTCCCAGCACGCAGATCGGGATGGTGCCGATGATGACGTACCAGCCGAGCCGGTAGTCGGCGTTGCGCTGCGACTTCACCACCAGACCGTTGAACCACGCCCGGAGGATCCGCGCGATGTCGCGGGCGAAGTACACCAACACCGCGGCCTCGGTGCCGAGCTGGCTGACCGCGGTGAACGACGCGCCGGCGTCACCTCGGAAGAAGATGCGCGAGACGATCGCCAGGTGCCCGGAGGAGGAGACCGGCAGGAATTCGGTCAGGCCCTGCACCACGGACAAGACGACGACTTGCCCCCAGGACATCGGCGCGACCGCAGACACGACGACGACCGTACCCGGTCGGTCAGGAACTGGTTCAGCGTGAGACGGGCACCGCGTGGGCGACCGAGTCGCGCACGGCGGCAGCTAGGCTGCGCTCGTCGGTGAGGTCGATGTAACGGATGCTGTGTACGGCGCGGGCGACCACGTCTTCGTCTTGCGGAACGGGACCCGACAACCGCGGCCGGTAAACTTCGACGACCAGCGAGTGATGTTCGATATGGAAGGAAAAACTGCGCCCATCTCCGACTTGTCCGTAGCCGCTGGCGAAAATTCCCGCGCACATGTCTTCGATAGCAAACTCGTTGTTTGCGATATGCCGGTCGACGATGACGGTCATGGCGTGAGAATACCTCTCCGGCGGGTTTCTAATCAGCCAACATGGCCAAATTGAGCGCGATAGCGTTCCTTAGAGTTTTCTATGTGCCACTGAAGGGTCTGGAGCGCAGATTTGCTGTTGAGGTCTCGTAAGCGGTGCCATCAGTGCGTGGTGGCCCTGACGGCTTTGCTGCTGCTCGCGACCGGGTGTTCCTCGAATCCGCTGGTCGCGCCGCCACCGACCATCGAACCCGCCCGCCCGGCAGTCGCACCGCCCGCCCAGCAGCCTCCGCCCGGCGCGGTGCAACCCGTGGATGGGCGACCGCAGGAGGCCTTCTTCGATGACGGGACCCGCCAGTTGGTGGTGCTGTCCCCCGGCCGCGAGGCGGGCGCACCTGCCACTCTCACCGTGCTGGGTCCGCAGTCCGCACCGCGTGTCCTCACTCTGCCGGCGCCCGCGACGTCGCTGACCGGCGACGGACGCGGAACCGTCTACCTGGCGACCGCAGGTGGCTTCCTGGCGGTGGACGTGGCGCGCGGCGCGAGCACCCCGGTGACGGTTGCTCAGGGCGTGGACTTCACCGCGATCGCCCGGCGCGCCGACGGCAAACTGGTACTGGGCAGCGCCGACGGCGCGGTGTACACGCTGGCCGCGGACAACTCGGTGGCCAGTCGCAACAAGATCTTCGCACGGGTCGATGCTCTTGTGACGCAAGGCAATACGACAGTCGTGCTGGACCGCGGTCAGACGTCGGTGACGACGATCGGAGCCGACGGGCGCGCCGAACAGGCGCTGCGCGCCGGTGAGGGTGCGACCACGCTGGCCTCCGATCCTTACGGCCGGGTGTTGGTCGCGGACACCCACGGCGGCCAGCTGCTGGTCTACGGGGTCGACCCGCTGATCTTGCGGCAGGCTTTCCCGGTCCGGCAGGCCCCGTACGGACTGGCCGGATCCCGGGAGCTCGCGTGGGTGTCCCAGACGGCGTCCAACGTCGTCGTTGGTTACGATCTGAGCACCGGAATACCCGTGGAAAAGGTGCGATACCCAACCGTGCAGCAACCCAACGCGCTGGCCTTCGACGAAGCCTCGGACACGCTTTACGTGGTGTCGGGTTCGGGTGCCGGGGTTCAGGTGATCGAGCACGCGGCGGGCAAGCAGTGACCGCGCCGCGCTGGAGTCGCCTGCCGGCGGGCTGGGAAGCCGACATGTCCGACGAGTACGAGTGGGCGCCGCTGCGCCTGCCCCCGGACGTCACCCGGCTCAGCGCCTCCACCCGGCTGTCGATCGAGGCGGAATACCGCGGCTGGGAGCTGACCCGGGTGCGGCTCTACACCGACGGCAGCAGGCGAGTTCTGTTGCGCCGCAAGAAGACCCGCATGTCCGATCAGCCCGAACCATGACGGTCACCGAACCGCTCGCCGAGCGTCATCAGCTGTACGGCCTACTGCGAAACCTGCTGTTCATGGTGCCCGCGGAACGGGTGCACACCCTGGTATTCGCCGCGCTGCGCGGTGCCACTGCGGGGGCGCCGGCCCGCCGGGCGCTGAGCCGACGGCTGGGTCCCACAGACCCGATCCTGGCCAGCACGGTGTTCGGGGTGCGGTTCCCGGCACCGCTCGGGCTGGCGGCCGGATTCGACAAGGACGGGACCGGCCTTTCCGTCTGGGGCGCAATGGGTTTCGGCTATGCCGAGATCGGCACCGTCACCGCCCACGCCCAACCCGGCAATCCGCCGCCGCGGCTGTTCCGGCTACCCGACGACCGCGCGCTGCTCAACCGGATGGGCTTCAACAACCACGGCGCCGGAGCGCTGGCCGCGCGACTGGCCCAGCACGTGCCCGAGGTGCCGCTGGGAGTCAACATCGGCAAGACCAAGAACACCCCGGCTGAGGAGGCCGTCGAGGACTACCGGGCCAGCGCCCGGTTGTTGGCGCCGCTGGCCTCCTATCTGGTGGTGAACGTCAGCTCCCCCAACACTCCGGGACTGCGCGATCTACAGGCGGTCGAGTCGCTGCGGCCGATCCTGTCCGGGGTCCTGGCCGAAGCATCCGGCACCCCGGTCCTGGTCAAGATCGCACCGGACCTCTCCGACTCTGACGTCGACGAAATCGCCGATCTGGCAGTGGAATTGGACCTGGCCGGCATCGTGGCCACCAACACCACGGTGTCGCGGGACGGACTGCGCACCCCGGGGGTCGACGAGTTGGGCGCGGGCGGCATTTCCGGGCCGCCGGTGGCGCGGCGCGCTGTGGCGGTGCTGCGTCGGCTGTATCGCCGCGTCGGGGATCGGTTGACGCTGATCAGCGTGGGCGGCATCGAGACCGCCGACGACGCTTGGGAGCGCATCACCGCGGGTGCCTCACTGCTGCAGGGCTACACCGGCTTCGTCTACGGCGGAGGGCTGTGGGCCAAGGAGATTCACGACGGGATTGCCCGGCGGTTGCATGACGGCGGGTTCGATTCGCTCAGTGACGCCGTCGGCACGGTCGTCTGACGTCAGGCGGAGCCGCTCGGCGCAGTGAGGCTCTCGGCAATGAAATCGGCAGTGCGACTGTGCCATTCGCGCCACCGACGGACCATGTGGTGACCAACGCCCTTGATGCCCACCCACTGCGCGTCCACCCCACGCTGCTGCGCACGCTCGGTCTGAATGCGGGAGACGTCCGGATCGGTGCGGGTGTCGGCGGTGCCGTGAATGACCAGCAACCGGGTACCGACCGGGATCAGGTCGCCCTTGTCGCCGTACCACCACGGTGCCAGCGCCACCAAGACGTCGATGTCATTGTGGGCGGCGAGGTGCGCCGCCACCCGTCCCCCCATCGAATGTCCCACCAGTGCAACGTGTTTGGGCTCATACTGGGCCCGCACCCGGTCCAGCACTGCCTGCGCGTCGCGAACCGGGTCCTGCCGGGGGCTGTTCCACCCACGCAGCCGATAACGGACGCTGACGACTTTGACGTCGGGCCCCAACCGGCGACGTAACGCGTGCGCCAAGGCGGCTGCCCGCACGCCCGCCGGCTGCCACCATCGGTAAGCCTGCTCACTGCGGATCATGCCGCCGGGCAGGACTAGCACGCAGGCGAGCATCCGGCTGCCCCGGCGCCTAAGTCTGCTCGTAGGTGGCGTGGATGACGGCGCGGGCGATCGCGTGCTGGAACAGGTTGAAGCCCAGGTATGCCGGTGTGGCGTCCTCGGGCAGATCCAGCTTGTCGACGTCCACCGCGTGCACGGCGACGTAGTAGCGGTGCGGGCCGTGTCCTTCAGGGGGTGCGGCGCCGATGTAACGCCGCTGCCCGGCGTCGTTGGCCAGCGTCAGGGCCCCACCCGGCAGGTCGCTGCCGTCGCCGGCGCCGGCCGGCAGCTCGGTGACGTCGGCGGGCAGGTTGGCCACCGCCCAGTGCCAGAACCCGGACGCGGTCGGGGCGTCGGGGTCGTAGACGGTGACCGCGAAGCTACGCGTCTCGTCGGGGAAACCCGACCAGCTCAGCTGCGGGCTCTCGTCGTCGCCGCCGGCCCCCATGATCCCGCTGACCTGTGCATTGGAGAGCGACTGCCCGTCGGTGATCGACTCCGAGGTCAACGTGAACGACGGCAAGTCGGGCAGCGCATCGTAGGGGTTGGGCACACTCATGGTCTGTCCTCTCGTGTGATCAGCAGTGGGTGAGAAAGTGGGCCAGCACCTGCGTGCCGAACCGCAGCGCTTCGATGGGTACCCGCTCGTCGACCCCATGGAACAGCGACGAGAAATCCAGGTCCGGCGGCAGTCGCAGCGGGCTGAACCCGAAGCAGCGAATTCCCAACCGCGCGAAGGCTTTTGCGTCGGTGCCGCCGGAAAGCATATAGGGCACCGTGCGCCCGTCCGGGTCGACGGCGAGCACCGCGGCGTTCATCGCGTCCACCAGATCGCCGTCGAAAGAGGTCTCGTACGAATCCAGGCTGCGGATCCATTCGCGGGTCACGTCGGGTCCGAGCAGGGCGTCCACCTCGGCCTCGAAAGCGGCCTGTCGCCCGGGCAGCACCCGGCAGTCGATCACCGCTTCCGCCGTCGCGGGCACCACGTTCGCTTTGTACCCAGCTTTGAGCATGGTGGGGTTGGCGGTGTCGTGCAGCACAGCCTTGAGCATGCGGGCCATCGGTCCCAGCTTGTCGATCACCCCGTCCAAGTCAGGCGAGTTGACGTCGAGGCTCAGGCCGGTCTCCTCACTGACCGCAGCCAGGAACTGAGCGACGGTGTCGGTGACCACCAGCGGGAACTGGTGACGACCGAGCCGGGCGACGGCCTCGGCGAGAACGGTGACCGCGTTGTGGTCGTGCACCATCGACCCGTGCCCGGCCCGGCCCCGCGCGGTCAGCCGCATCCACTGAATGCCCTTCTCCGCGGTCTCGATCAGATACAGGCGGCGCTCGCCGCCGTCGCGGCGCGGCACGGTCAACGAGAAGCCGCCGACTTCACCGATGGCTTCGGTGACCCCGGCGAACAGATCGGGGCGGTTGTCGACCAGCCACTGTCCCCCGTATTTGCCGCCGTTTTCCTCGTCGGCCAGGAACGCGAAAACCAGATCGCGGGGCGGCACGATGCCCGCGCGGCGCAGGTGCCGGGCCAGCACCAGGGTCATGCCCACCATGTCCTTCATGTCGACCGCGCCGCGGCCCCAGACGTAGCCGTCCTCGATGGCTCCGGAGAACGGGTGCACGCTCCATTCGGCCGGTTCGGCCGGCACCACATCCAGGTGGCCGTGGATCATCAGGGCGCCGCGGGATGGGTCAGCGCCGGGTAGCCGGGCGAAGACGTTGCCGCGGCCGGGCGCACCGGATTCGACGTATTCGGGCTGGTAGCCGACTTCGGCAAGTTGCTCGGCGATCCAGTGGGCGCACTCCGCCTCGCCCTTGGTCGTCTCCAGTTCACCGGTGTTGCTGGTGTCGAACCGGATCAACCTGCTGACCACCTCGGCCACGTCGTCGCCGAAAACGCTGTCCGACCGAGGAAGGGTCACAGTCACCTTTCCTACCACTACACCGGCAGCCGCGACCCGGGCCGGGCCGATTGGGCGGTCGCCCGCCGATCCGATAGCCTTAGCTGCCAACTCTGTTGGTCTGGTCCGAGTGGCGGAATGGCAGACGCGCTAGCTTGAGGTGCTAGTGCCCTACTAATGGGCGTGGGGGTTCAAGTCCCCCCTCGGACACGTCCGGCGACACGACTTAAGTCGGCAGTCGCCGTGACTCGCTGAAGATGCGGGTCGTAGTCGAGGCGCAGGCCCAGGCTTGCGTATACCTGAGCGCGTTCCGCCCCGGTTGCCTCACCAAGCACTGCTGACAGCCCGCCCAATTCCTCAACCAACTCGCTGATTTGTGCGGCAGTCATGACGCGAGGTCGCTCCGCTTGCTCAAGACGGACCTTCAGCTCGTCGCGCTCGGCGGTGCGGCGGCGCAATGCAACAGTCAAATCCTCAACGGCCACACCAGACTCCACGGCGGTAACCAGAGCAGCAACCTTCGCATTCGCCTCGCTGAGCTGGCGCCGCAAGGCCGCGTAGCCAGCCCCTGCTACCGGGTCCGCGTCTTGCCCGCGTGCCAAGTCGGCCGGATCGGCCAGGGTGGCGATCCATTCGTCAAGTCGCGCAGTCACCTCATCTTCACGGAGGTAGACGGTGCGCGGGTGATCACTCAGGTCCGCGGGTACCGAACGCGACTTACCGAGCTCACAACGGTAGAGGATGCGTGTTGTTCGCTTCCCGGCGCGGGCAGCGCCCTGCATCCGCCGTCCACATGCGGCACAGAACAGCAGCCCACGCAGTGCATATGGCACTGTTGACTCTCTGCTGCAAACAAGACCGGGACCCCGCCGCGCCTGCATCCGAAGACGAACAGCCTGCGCTAGTTCGTCACGGATCAGCGCTTCATGCGTGCGGCGTTCTGGTGCGATCCAGTCGGCCTCATCACGCCACCGCATACGAGTCTCATACCCCGCAGCGACATCATCGGGGTTGACCAGAACCTCGTATTTCTCCTGCTTGCCCCAAACACGGATACCGCGGTACGCCGGGTTGTCGAGTATCGCGCGGATCGCCGAATGGGACCATCCTCGTGGGTCACGATGCCGATTCCGTGCCGGGTCGTACTGGCTCGGTGACGGTACACCATCGTCGGTGAGCCGTTGCGCGATATAGCGCAGGCCCGCTCCGTCGGCGTACATGCGGTAGATCCGCTCGACGACCGAAGATGTCGCGGGGTCGGGTTCGAGGCGGTGAAGCCGCTGCCCAAGATTGGCCTTGGCAGGGTTTGGATGCGGGCCGGCATCGACGAGCCGGTAACCGTAGGGTGGTCGACCACCGAGATATCTGGCGGTGTCGTGCGCGAGTGCTGACATCGCCGTACGGACGCGCATCTGGATTCGAGCGCGCTCTCCCTTGCTCATGCCGCCGAACAGAGTCATCACCAGGTCGTGTGCCTCGGAGCCGGGATCGACCGCTCCGCCGACCTCGGGTACCCACAGGCCAACTCCGTAGTGCGTGAGGACAGGGAAGGTGAGCGCGAACTGCGGCCCGTAGAACGCACGGGCGGGTTCCCCAATCACTACGGCATCAAAGCTACGGTCCCGACAAGCGACATCAGCAAGCAGACGTGACGCCTCTGGCCTGCGCTTCCACGGCAGTGAACGGCTCTGTCCCACATCGAAGTAGTCGGCGGCGATGAATCCGCCGTGCGGAGTGATCAGGTCCATGGCACGCCGCTTCTGCCAGCTGCGGCTCGCCTCCGGGTCTTGAGCGTCCTCCGTGCTCACTCGGCCATAGAAGGCGAACCTCAGGCTCACGCCACTCCCCTCCCTGATCCAAGCATCCGGTCCCGCACAGCCATTATCACGTGTACCAGCGCGCGGTTGGCCTCGGACGGAAGTCGATATTGGTTGGGCACAACAATTTCAACACCCCCCTCTGACACCGTCGGCGCATCGGGACGAGCGTCACACCCGGAGCGAGCACGTGCTGCTCGGGACCTGTCAGCCATCGCTTCCCCCTGGCGGATCCCATTGTTGATTGCGGGCTTGGCCACGGACTTCGATCAGTCCGATGCGGCGGGTGTGGATGTGTTGGACGGCCGCGGAGTAGATGAGGGTCCGGTCGCCGAGGCTGGTGGGGCCGGCACGATCGAATTCCCATGCCACCAGATCATCGCCATCGGTGGAGTCGAGGCCGAGATCATGTTGGTGCGCAGTGCTTTTTAAACGTTGTTCACGGGTCCAGGCCGCGCGACGTTCGCGCAGCGCGGTCATCGTGGTGGAATAGCGGCGGGATTTGCTGGTGATGTGGCCCCGGTAGCCCAGGGTGTGCAGCCACCGACCGACACCGGCCAGTCCCTTATCGGCGAGTTGGCTGATGGCGGTCAGGATCGCCCGAACGTGGTCGCAGACATCGAGGTCAGCGATGGCCTCGGTGGAGATGCGTCGCGCGCTGATCCCGACGTCAGCTAAGGATTTGGTGACGTATTTCGCGAGGTAGCGAGCTACGCGGCGGCCTGGAAGAACCCCGCCGTGTGGTGAATCCTCCTGCACAGCAGAGCCGTCCGTGCCGGCGTGCCGGTTGTCGATGGGTTGGGTGTCGACTTGTGTGCCGAACCTGATCACCCGTGTCGCTGTATTTGAGGATGAGTCGGTGACCGTCACGGCCACGGTTCGAACGGCCTGTTGGATGATGGTGGCCAGTTCGGTTGCCGCAAGGGGCGCATGCCAGTCATGACCGCCAGAGTCATCGCTGTCGGGCGGGTCGAGGCGGATCAGGGCATGAATGTGCGGGATGAGCCGGGCTTGCAGTTCGACGACTTTGATGAAGCTGACCTGCACCGCATCCGGGTCGGCGCCCGAAGCACGTAGCTCTCGGCGCAGTGTGCGTCGCAGGGTGATGGTGAAGCGTCGCCACAGTTCGGGCAGGTGCCATGTGAACAGGACATGCCCGGTGTAGTCGTAGCAGTCCGCGCAGATCGGCTGTCCCGCATAGATATCACCTTCGCCGTGGGTTGTGCTGCACCACAGTGGTTTTCCATGCGGGCATCGGCGGTAGCCGCCAGTGTGGTGGTGGTCGCGACACACACGCTGCTTCTTGTCGCCTGCACGCGCGGCGGCGTGAACAGGCCCGTAGCTAGGTGCGGTGAGGGTGACGAACACCTGCGGACGATCGGCCACTGCTGCGGGGATGTTGTGGTGGCCGCCGGCGGTGCCAGCGTGCACGAGCTGCCACGTGTCGCGGGCGTACAGGTCTGAGCACGATGGGCATACCTGTGCGCGGCGGTTGTTGCACCGTGTCCACACCACCCGATCGCGGCCTATCTCGTCGGTACCTCTGAGTTGGATGGGGTGGGCGCAGAAGCCAACAGATTCCGCGCGCCGCCACCACGATTCGAACCCCGTCGAGGACGCGCGGCGCACCATCTGATCCACCACCGCATTGGTGTCGATCGAGCCGGGAACCCCGGGCAACACCAGCGTGGGGGCTGTCGTTGCAGTAGTCACCGTTGACCCCGGGCGGTGTCGGTGCGCCCGCTGTTGGACTGGTTGGTTCGGGTCGCGGCACGAGGTGGCCGGAATCGTGCTGCCAGAGTGGCGATGTCGTGGTCGGCGACGTGAAATGCCCGTACCCGCACCGGTTGGGCCGTGCCATCGATCATCATGTAGCCCACACCGGGAGTGGTGTCGGGGATGTGATCGCAGTCGGCCCCCGCGTCGCGGGCGCCCTGGCCCAAAACCATGGTGGTTTGGGTGGCTTCGGTCAACCGCAACCCGATTCGCACGGTAAACAGCTGCCGCACCGGCAGGGTGTCTTTGGCCGGATCTTGCACCGCTGCCACCACCGAAATGCCGACGGCCCGGCCTTGGGAGAGCAGCAGGCCCAACAGCTGTTCAATTTCGCTGCGCACCTTGCGGTCGGTCACATACGCAGTCAGCGCGGCGATCTCATCGATCACCACCACGAATAACGGCTCAGTCGGAGTCGGGGTGTGCATGCGCGTCTTGCCCCGTAACCGATTGGCGCGGGCGTGCATCACCTCCACTAGTTGCCGCAGCAGGTACAGGGTGGTGCCAGTGGCGTCGTGGGTGAACACCGTGAACATGGGTGCTCCGGCGCCCAGTTCCATGCCGCCTTTCGGGTCGATGACGCAGAGCCGCACTTGTCCGGTTTTCACGGCGGGGGCGAGGCCAGCGATCAGTGACCACAACACTGAACCTTTCCCCGCGCCGGTCGCGCCAGCCACGAGCAGGTGGTGGCCAAGCAGAGGTAGGTGCCACCAGTGGCGGGTTTCGGTGATCCCGACCCGCACCGACCCCACATCCACCGCAGTCGCCGTCGTGGGCATGGGCAGGGCAATCGGGTCGGCCAGCACGTCGCCGCGCATCAGGGTGATGCGTAGCTCTCCGGGCGCGGTCGCGCGGATGGCGATCCGGTCGGCACGCCAGGCGGCGGCTAGCGCCTCGGATTGCTTGTGCCAATCAGCCAGGGAGTGGCCGGTGACCACTCGCAGCGCCAGGACGTCGGTCGTCTTGCCGATGCGCACCGACTGCAAGGTCGGCACCAAGGTGCGTTCGCCAAGTGTGGCGGTCAGGCCGTGCAGGGTGCACACCGATTGCCAGGTGCGGGTGTAGCGCGACCAGGTCAACCAGCGCCGCCGCACCGGCTCGGTGACCCATCCGTGAAACGATCGCGGGTCCAGCCACGCCCAGCCCGCATACGCGGCAGCGAAAGCAATACCGATGATCAGACCCGCGCGTGAGCCATGGGTAATGGCCATCGCCACGCTGGCGATGATCGGGATGCTGATGGCCGGGAACAGGACCGCCCACCACAGCAGATACCCGGCCGCTTTGAACAGTGAGAGGATGAGGTCGGTGATCCAGTCGTCGTCGTTGGATTGAGAGTTCTTGCTGTTTTTGTAGTTTGATGCCATGACAGGCGTCCCTCTGGTGAGTGAATGGTCGATAGCAGCTCACGTGCTGGGGCGCGACACCCACGAGCGCCGCGCCCCAGCAAATGGGGTTATTTCTGCGCGCGGGACGCTTGATCGCTCGGCGCAGCCGCGGGGTTGGTGGGGGTGATGGCGTCGGCACGGAACGCCACGCCGCTGCGATCACCTTGAGCCCAAGGGATAGCAACCAGACCCGCGACTGAAACAGGTTGGGTGACTGTCACTTTCGGATCCCCGGCGACGGTGACGTTGAGCACTTCACCACCGGTGTCATCCAACGCCAACAGCTGCGCGGCATACAGTGGCACGCCGGTGGCGGTGTCCACTTTTGGGCTGCCGGTCTCGAAGTTCAGCCGCGGCTCGGCCGCTCGGGTGACGATGAACCGTGTGCCTGATGTGTCGATTCTTAAACGCATTGTCCCGCTGTTCCTTTCGTGATCTGTTTGCGCCCGTTGCGGCGCTGGGCTCAGTTCACGTGGACATCGCGGACGTAGCGAGGGACGTTGGCAGGCATTGCCGACACTGCCGCAGACATTTCGGACACGACAGGGACATGCCCGTGGGCATCGGACGGGCATCACCGCCGCGGGGCGGCGGCAGTCGCATGGCAAACTAGGAACCACGCGCTGAGGATGGACAGGGATGACACGGAAAGATGTGCGCTGAGACGACGGGCGATCAGGACGGCGACGCCGAGGCCGCCACGATCCCCAACGATCGCCTCACCCAACGGCTGCACGCCAAGGGACTCTCCCCACAGAGGTTCGCCACTGCGGTGGGCGTGGATATCAAGACGGTGCGCCGCTGGCTGGCCAACATCGACTACAACGTCCGCGAGGACAACGCCCGCCGCGCCGCTAAGCTGCTTGGCTGCACACCGCACAACCTGTGGCCCAACCAGTATCCTGCCCCTACCGCGAGCGCGCTGGCGACGACGTCGCTGGGTGGTCCGTTCACCGCGACGCTGTATGCCAGCCGCACCCAGCTGCCGATCACGACGTGGCAGCAGCATTTCGGCGACGCCACCACCGGCATCGACATCCTCGTCCTGGCGGCCACGTTCCTGTTTGACACCCTCGACGGCTTCCTCGACATTCTGCTCGACGCCGCCGCCCGCGGTGTGGCGGTGCGGTTTCTCGTCGGGGATCCTGACACTGCCACCACGATCCTGCGCGGCAAGGAGGAAGGCATCGGCGAGGCCGTCATCGCCCGCTGCCGCACGTCCGTGGAGTTGCTCGCCCCGCATGCCGATACCCCGGGGCTGGATATCCGCACCCACGACACCACGCTCTACACGTCGATCTTCCGGGTCGACGACGCCATGATCGTCAACTTCCACATCTACGGCTCACCCGGGCGCAACAACCCCGTGCTTGTGCTGTCGCGCCACCACGAACCACGGCTCTGGGCCACCCTCGAAGACGCTTTCACCCAGGTCTGGGATCGCGCCAGACCGCTCAGCGCGAAAGGCTGAACCCTATGCGAACCGACTACTACAACGACCCCAACGCCCCGCTGCCCAACAGCGTCGTTCCGTCAGCCTCGGCCATCGTCACCGACGAACAGGGTCGTATCCTGCTGATCAAACGCCGCGACAACACCCTGTGGGCGCTACCCGGCGGCGGACACGACATCGGCGAAACGATTGCCGACACCGCCGTCCGGGAAGTCAAAGAGGAAACCGGGCTCGACATTGAAGTCACCGGCCTTGTCGGTGTCTACACCAACCCGCAGCATGTCGTCGCGTTCACCGATGGCGAAGTCCGCCAACAGTTCTCTCTGTCCTTCACCACCAAGGTTCTCGGCGGTACCCTGGCCATCGATCACGAAAGCACCGACATCGCCTGGACCGATCCCGACGACATCCCCAATCTGGACATGCACCCGTCGATGCGACTGCGCATCGAGCACTACCTGCAACACCGCGACAGCCCCTACCTCGGCTAACCGGCTGGGTTTACAGCCAATCGCGTACCCGTCGGACCGCCGCCAACAGTTCGTCGCGCCCCGCGTCGACCGCGCGGTGCACCGGGTCCTCGGGTCCATAGCGGCCCAACACCTCGATCAATCGATCTCGCGGTGATACCGGCGCCCCGTCCGGCCCGGTCGTCAGATCGCAAAAGGTCAACACATCCAGAACATCGCTGGGCGGATCGCTGAACGCCGCTAAACCTGACAAGCCGCGCTCGGCAGCTTCCGCGTGCGCCCCAGTATGGAACGCCACCAGGGAGGCGACCAGCTCCCGAAAACCCGCCGCCCGGGCAAACTCTGCGCCATCGAGCGGATGAAACCCGGTCCGGCGCAACGACGGTGCGTAGCCGATATCGTGCAGCCACGCCGCTGCCACCAAAGAGTCCGCTGTCTGGGCATCGAACCGCCGACTCAGCCGCTCGGCAGTCGTCGCGACACCCCGCACATGCGCCAACCGCCGCAGCTGCCCCACCAGTCGCGTCTCGGCCTCTCGCCGTGCACGCTGCGCCAGCATCCCGCTCACAACCGCCATCCTACGAGTCCCATCGCCATGGCGCAGACCCGCAACTGATGCTCAGCGGAGCCCGGGCCGCCATAGCCCGCGAGGAACCGGCGGCTACCTGCGGGCTTCGCTACACTCCCTCTGCTCCCGTCCGCTGGCGCTCCCGTCCGCGCCGCTCGCTACGCTTCGCCCTCCGTCCGCCGCCACACAAGCTTGCACACGACGACGAGCGCTGTACATCTCAACGGCCACGGCATCCTGGCACCACGACAAGCCAGGACTGTCCTCGCTCCTCGCCGCATCGAGACGCCGCGGGCAGCAGGCGCGACCAACGCCCGCCTGACCGCCGCTGGCCTGCGATGTGAGAACTTTCTTTACTGCTATCAAGTCGATGGCGGCACGTTGCCACCAGCTCGACACCGCAGCCGCCCGACTCGAACGCCACGTCGACACCATCACCGCCACCGCCGCACCCGAGCTACAGCGTCGGGCCCGACACCGCTGCCACGCTGCTGACCGCCCTCGGCGACAACCCCGCTCGGATCGGCAGCGACGCCGCTTTCGCCAAACTCTGCGGGGTCAGCCCACTGGAAGCCTCCAGCGGCAAAACGATCCGCCACCGGCTCAATTGGGGAGGCAATCGCGACGCCAACCGTGCCCTGCACGTCATCCTGGTGGTGCGCATGCGCCGTCACCAGCCCACCCGCGACTACTTCGTTCACCGCCTGGCCGAAGGCAAAACCAAGAACGAGATCATGCGCTGCATCAAGCGTACATCGCCCGCGAGATCTACCACGCCCTCCGCCAACCCAGCAGAAGAACCAACGAACTCATTGCCTGAAGAACTCATTGCCTGAAGATAGGAGCATCTGGTATCAACTCCCGAAGGGCACCCGATCCGCAATGTCCACCCATTTCGTGGCGATATGGCACCTCTGTAGATGCCATCAATCCTCCCAGGTGAGTAATGTGCAGGTGGCTAATCGTTCAGGGTCATAGGGAACGCGAGATGATTTCCTTCATCACCTCATTTGTGCCGGCGTAGATTTTCTGCACGCGCTGGTCCACCCACAATCTCGAGATGGGGTACTCGGTCATGTACCCATATCCGCCGTGGAGCTGCAAACAGTCATCGAGCACCTTCATCGCTCGCTCAGTGGTCCACCATTTCGCCATGGCGACGGTCTGGACGTCGAGTTGGCCCGCGAGGTGTAGGTCGATGCAGTAGTCCAAAAATACTCGTGCGATGCGCGTTTCGGTTGCAGCTTCGGCCAAGATGAATTTCGTGTTCTGGAAGCCGAAGACGGGCCGTCCGAACGCTTCCCGCTCACGGGTGTATTTGAGTGTCTGCTCCACGGCAAGTTCCATCGCCGCGACCGCCCCAACCGCGACGATGAGCCGCTCTTGAGGTAGCTGCGTCATCAGCTGAATGAAACCCTGACCCTCGGTCTCGCCCAGGAGGTGCGAGCGGGGCACTCTTACGTCGTCGAAGAACAACTCGGAGGTGTCTTGTCCGCGTTGGCCGATTTTGTCGAGGACCTTGCCGCGCCGGAATCCGGGTCGATCGGCTTCGGCGACGATCAGCGAGATGCCGGCGGCGCCCTGACTTGGATCTGTCTTGGCGACGACGATGATCAGGTCGGCTTGCTGACCGTTGGTGATGAAGGTCTTTGCGCCGGTGATCACGTACTCGTCACCGTCAAGAATTGCTTTGGTCTTGACACTCTGCAGATCAGAACCGGTCCCTGGCTCCGTCATGGCGATAGCACCGATCATTTCGCCTGAGGCCATCTTGGGCAGCCACTGCCTCCGTAGTTCTTCGGCCGCATACTGGAGGATGTAGTGCGCGACGATTCCGCTGTGCAGCCCTGCGCCCCATGAGCTGTCCCCGACTCGGGCTTGCTCTTCGAGTACGACGGCTTCGTGCGCGAATGTGCCGCCTCCCCCGCCGTATTCTTCGGGTATGGACATGCAGAGCAGGCCTAGTTCGCCGGCTTTGTGCCACAATTCTCGGTCAACTTGGTGCTGGTCTGCGAAACGTTGCGCATGTGGGGCCAATTCGGTCGAGAAGAACTTCGCGGCAAGGTCACGAAGCTCGAGCAATTCGGCGCTCATCCAGGGAGAAATTGATGCTGTCACAGGATTCCCTCTCGGCTGTTCAATATCAATGGGTTTGATTTCTTAGGACGTTTCGATCTGATACTCGCCGGCGGAGTGACGCGCGCGTATGGCCTTCTTGTCGTATTTCCCGACGCTTGTTCGGGGAATCTCAGACACGAAGCTCCACCGCTCCGGGATCCACCACTTGGCGACCTTGTCCAACAGAAACGCGCGCAGTCGGTCGATGTCGACCTCGGCTCCACGGTGAACCACGACCAGGGCGAGCGGTCTTTCCTGCCATTTGTCGTCGGGAACTGCCACCACCGCAGCCTCGTAGATCGCCGGGTGACCAATCAGCGTGTTTTCCAGCTCGACTGAGGAGATCCATTCTCCACCTGACTTGATGACGTCCTTCGCACGATCGGTCAGCGTGAGATACCCGTCCGGGTCGATCCGGCCGACGTCGCCGGTGCGCAGCCACCCTCCGTCGAACTTGTCCGGATCATCGTCGCCGAAGTAGGCGCCGGTGATCCACGGGCCTCGCGCCTGTATTTCACCCGCTGATCGACCGTCCCACGGCACTGTCTTCTTGTGGTCGTCACGCAACCGGATCTCGACACCGCACATCGGCCGACCCTGGCTTTCGCGCATCTCCCACGCACGGGTCTCGCCTACTCCGTGCGCTGCGCGTGCGACGGTAGCCAGCGGCGAGGTTTCGGTCATGCCCCATGCCTGCACGATAGGCACGTTGTACTTGTCTTCGAATGCCCGCATCAGCGAGACGGGGACTGCCGATCCCCCGCAGGCAACCAGCCGAAGTGAGGAGATGTCCCGGGCGGGATTCGATTCCAGGTATCGATCGACATCGTTCCAGATCGTCGGCACTGCACCGGCGATAGTCGGCTGAGTCTCTTCGATGATCGACACCAGCGGCGCGGCTTGCAGATGGCGATCGGGTAATACCAAGTCCGCACCAGACATCAACGCCGCGTAGATCAGTCCCCACGCATTGGCGTGAAACATCGGGACAATGGCCAGGATACGGTCGGCCTCGCTCACTGCCAGGGCGTTCGACGTGCAGGCGGTCAGTGCATGTAGGTAGGTCGAACGGTGGCTGTAGACAACACCTTTGGGATTTCCAGTAGTCCCGCTGGTGTAGCACATGGCCGCGGCGGAACGCTCATCGATCTCGGGCCAATCGAAAGTCTCCGGTTGCTGCGCCAGGATCTCCTCGTAACGCAACACCGTCTTCCCGCATCGCTGCAGCGGAGCGAGGTCGCCGCCCCCGGTGGCGATGACCGTATGCACCGACTCCATCGCTGGTAGCGCACTAGCCAACAATGGCGCAACCGACGCATCCACCAGGATGATCTGATCGCTGGCATGGTTGGCGATGTACGCGAGTTGCTCTGGAGCCAAACGAATGTTGAGGGTGTGCAGCACCGCGCCCATGGAGGGAACCGCGCAGTAGGCCTCGAGATGTTCTTGGTTACTCCACTGAAAAGTGGCCACCCGTTGATCTGCCGTTATTCCGAGCCCGCGCAACGCATTGGCAAGTCGGCCCGCTCGCCCCAGGACGCTACGGTAGGACATACTTCGGTATCCAATTCCGTCGGGGGTGATCACCTCGCTGTTTCCGTGAATGGAGGCGGCATGGCGGACAATTGCCGAGATTGTGAGCTGGACGTCTTGCATCGTGCTGTGCATTACGCATCGGCCCTTCAGGCGAACAGGTCTGGATGGCGACTCGCATCGCCTATGAGCGTCCCGTAGTGGGTTCTGAGCGCTTGCAGGATCTCTGCCAGCGGTAGATCGTCGAAGGCGCCTCGATCCCTCAGATATTCCATGTGTTGTGTGCCGTCACCGGCGAACCCGTGCAGCAGGGCGTCTGTGCGCCCGTCGAAATCAATTGGCGGGACGCCGAACCGTGCGCATAGCTCGCGATTGAACGCCGGAGTTGCCTTGACCCAGACACCGCAGAGATGCATGAGGCTGTATCCGTGGTAGACGAAGACGTCGGTACCGCCCATCCGCTCACGCAATGTCTCGGTCTGAAGGTGGTTTCGGACATCGGCGAACCCCAGCCGCGCTGGGATGCCTGCTGCTCGGCAGGCCGCCGTCAAGAGCACCGCCTTCGGGACGCAGTAAGCGCGGTCTGCAGTTGCGATGGTGCTGGCGCGATACGCATGCGGGTCATCGGTCACGGTGTAGGGGTCATACCAAATCGAGTCGCGGACCGCAGTGAAGATGGCTATGGCCTTCGTGGTGTCGTCGACCGCGCCGCGGGTCGCCGATGCAACGAAGTCGCGTACCGATTCATGTTGCCAATCGAGGAACTCCGTGGGCTCCAGGTAAGGCGAGTTCTCACCGCTCATCGGTGCCGCAACGTCACAGGCAGTCCGTCCACGGGAATGGGCAGCGAGGTGTTGTCCCAACGCACGTGATAGTCGTTTGGGACCGTCCAAGTGTAGGTACGCAACATCTGGTGCAGGATTGCCTTCACCTCGAGTGTGCCGAACTGCATCCCAATGCATTTGTGCGCCCCCCCGCCGAACGGCACCCAGGCGAATCGGTGCTGTTGGTCCTCGCGCCGGGGCTCATCGAAGCGCGACGGATCGAAACGGTCCGGGTCGCTCCATATTCTGCGGTCGAAGTGATTTACGGCGGGTGTGATTGCGCACAAGGTTTCACGGGGGATGTGATAGCCGTCGATGGCGACATCGCGGACGGTCTTGCGCATCACCAGCGGAACGGGCGCCAGCAGACGCAGAGCTTCTTTGAGGATCAGATCGAGGACCGTCATCCGCTCCAGTTCGTCGATATCTGGCGAATCGTGACCGAAGGACCGCGCCTCCGCCGCTGCCTTCTCCTGCCACTCAGGATGTTTAGCGAGGAAGTAGGTGACAGCAGTGGTGGTGATCGTGGAGGTGTCATGGGCGGCCATCATGAGAAAGATCATGTGGTTGATCACATCCTCGTCGGAGAACCGTTCACCGTCTTCTGTGGTCGCCTGGCAGAGGGCGGCGAATAGATCGTCGGTCTCGCCTGCACGCGCGGCCGGCAGGTGTCGGGAGAAGTAGTCCTCCAACACGCGCCGCCCATGCACGCCGGCGCGGAACCTGGTGCCCGGGAGTGGAACTCGCACAAAGGAACTCGCCGCGCGAACAGTGGACACGAACGCCTCGTTGACAGCAGCGCTCTCGTCCTTGCCGCGGCCACCCATGAAGACATCCGTGGCAATATCGAGGGTGAGATTCTTCAACAACGGGTAGATCCGGACCGACGGACCGGTCGGCCACGCGGGCACGGCTGCGCGAACGCACGGGGCCACCTGCCCGACATATCCGGTCAGGCGAGGACGCGTGAACGCCTCCTGCATGATGCGCCGGTGCATCAAATGTTCGTCGAAGCTCATGAGCATCAACCCGCGATGGAAGAAAGCATCGATCAGGAAGGACCAGCCATCTTGAGAAAAGGCCTTGGCTTCGCTTGTGAACGCCTCACGCGTTGCGTCTGGACCGGCGATGACCACCATTTTGGTACCGAATGCGCCCATCCACGACACCGAGCCCAAACGTTCGTAACGCTCCCGACTGAATTCTGAACCAAATCGGATGTAGTCGACAGTGTGCCCCAGCAACGGGAGTCCAGCGTCCCCTAGGACGGCTCTCAGCCCAGATCCGGCGGGGGCCGGCGCAAGTTCCCGGACTCTCCAGTCCCGACTCCACTGTCGCCATTTGTCATCGACGACGCGGGGGGCGGGCGCCAACAGGACAGACGTCAACCGCTCCTTGGGGTGACGCGTGATTGCGAGAAGCTGATTAGCCACGATGCCTCCTGGGCGCTCTGCTGCACGGGTATCTGGTAATAGTTTACATAGATGTGCTGAATGTCAATATTCGAACAGTTAACAGTGAAATGTTAGACACCGCCTGCGACCCGGATCATCTGCGCAGCCTCGCGCGGTTCTCACTCGGGCCGTCTAACTGAAGGCGTTCAACGTGCCTGAATAGATAATCGTGACTGCGTGGTTTGCGGGTGAGGATCCGGTAGGCAAATGTAGGCCCAGGCCAGTTCGTCGGGATCGCGCCACTCGAGGTCGTGTACCAGCTCGCGCAAAGCGCCCACACCGACCTTCGCAGCCGCCGGCTCAATCGTGTGTTGTAGCTTTGCTCGATGTCTGGCCTGACGTCGACCGTACGCCCTGGGTCACTCGCCAAAATCTTGATGAGGGCACCGACATAGCGGACCTGAGACTCGATCATGTAAATGATCGACCCGGAACCGACATTCGTGTTCGGGCCATAGAGGAGAAAGAGATTCGGGAACATCGGGACTGTAATGCCCAGGTATGCGTGCGCCTGCGTCCCCCACACCTCGTCCAGAGTCACTCCGCCCCAGCCGCGAACACGCATCGGGGCGAGGAAGTCGGTAGCGCGGAAACCTGTTCCGTAAATGACGACATCCGCGCGATGGAGTACGCCATCGTCGGTCACGACTCCCTTGTCGCAAAGCTTCGCAACCGCGTTGGTCACCAACGAGACTTCACCGTTGGCAATCGCGGGGTAGTAATCATTCGAGAACAACACCCGCTTGCACCCCGGCGCATCTGATGGCGTGAGTTGCCGGCGCAGCATTGGATCGGCAACCTGCCGATGGAGGTGGTAGCGGGCGACCGCGCCGAGAATGCGTGACAAGGGCTTCGCGTCGACCAACGTCACTGCGAGCACTTCAAAAATCAGCCATACCGCGAAACGCTCAAGACGCAGCCACAGCGGCAGAACCTTAATCAGCTGTTGGTGAAGACGTCCGTACCTGCTGTCCCACTTCGGCAAAATCCAAGGCGCCGTGCGCTGATACAGCGTTACGCGCTGTGCCTCGTGTGCGATCCGTGGCACAAACTGTATCGCGCTTGCGCCTGTCCCGATGACGGCTACTTCCTTGCCGCGCAGCGATACCGAATGGTCCCAACGCGCCGAATGAAAACGCGGCCCCTCGAAGGTGTCTTCGCCGGCAATATTCGGCGTATGAGGTCGCGAGAGCTGCCCCACGGCCGAAATCACGACATCGCACCAGATCGTCTCGCTGGATCCGGTCACCAAACGCCAACGGCCGGCCTGTTCATCGAAGGTCATCTCGACGACTTCGGTCCGCGTGCGCAAATGCAGGTCCATTCCGTCGGCCAGGACGAGTCGGCGAAGATATTGGAGTATCTCGGGCTGTTCTGCATAACGTCTCGACCAACGAGTGTTGGGCTTGTCCGAGAGTGAGTACAACGCTGACGGCACGTCGCAAGCCGCTCCTGGATAGGTGTTGTCGCGCCAGACGCCGCCGATGTCTGCAGCCTTTTCCACCATGGTGAAGTTGGTGAATCCGTCCCTCTTCAGCTGATGGGCCATGGCGATACCCGCGACGCCGGCCCCGATGATCACTATCGACGGATCGTGTCCTCGAGGATCCCTCGCAAAGCCGCCTGTCATGAGACAGCTAAGAAGCAGTTGATGGCGCGGTGGCAGTGGAGCATCCACGGTCCCAACACTTTCACCGGTGGGCCGAAGCTTTCAGGAAGTTTCCAGCGCGGTGGATCGCCTCACGAGCCTCGGGCAGGATTCGGAACATGGCTTGGAACACGTGGATCTGTCCCCGGTACACCTGTATCTCAACGCTTGATCCGGCCGATCGGAGGCGGTCGGCAAGATGCCTCGAGTCATCGATCAACATTTCTCTTCCGCCTACCTGAATCAGGATCGGTGGCATGGACCTGAGGTCTGCGTCGAGCACGCTGATTCGCTCATTGCGGTGATCTGCACCAGCCACGTACAGGTCAAGAGCGCGGGCCGCGGACCGAGCAGAGGCGAAAGGATCACGGCGGCGAAGTTCGCGTGCCCTCGCGAGTTCACATGTCAGATCCAGGACCGGAGACATGAGAAGCATCGAATCCGGCAGCGGCAGTCCGTCACTACGTGCGCCAAGGGCGGTGGCCATCGTGAGCTGGCCGCCCGCCGAGTCCCCGGCCACCGCAACACCGCGTTCGCCGGAAGCCGAAGGCTGCCCTGTGACGAGCCAGCGGTATGCGTTCAGTGCATCGTCGGCGGCAGCGGGAAAGGGATAGCGTGGAGCTAGCCGATACCTCACCGCAAAGATGGGCCGACCGCTCGCGGAGGCAAGTTCACCGAGCAGGCCGCGGTGGGTAGCCGGTGAGCACATGGAGTAGGCGCCGCCATGAATGTAGAGCAACGGAACCGCGTGTGGATCGACTGCAGGAGAAGTGATCCAATCCCCGCGTATCTGATTCCCGGCGAACTCGGTATCTATTGTGCGAACCGCCACGCTTCGGCGGGGCCGCGATCCCACAAGCGCCATCCGGAGTACGCGATCCATCACCGCGAGGCCGTGGGCGCTCGACGGGATGAGTTGCGACAGCGGACGCAGTGTGTTTCGCGAAGTCATTGCCACGAAATGACTTGCAAGACTGGGGCGCCGGTCCGCCGCATCAGTGTTGGTCACCGTGCGCCAACGGATTCTGCGCGACGTTCAAATCGGTAATCGGAGAGCCGGAAGGTGCGGCTACGCCAGTAAGTCTCCAGGGTAGTTGACGGACGCAACGGAACATCGCCGTGTTTGTCGAAATAGTAACTGTTGGCATTGGAACAGCTCGGCTGCCAGAAAACCTGTCGATGTCGGCGGCTAACCATGTCACCGAAGTAGCGATCGTTCGCCTGCTGTCTGACCTCTACGTAATCAGCCTTCAGCGTGCGCGCACGACGAAGACAGCGGACGATATGCCGACTTTGCGCCTCGATGAGTGTGAAGTACGAGGAGCCGTTGTAACCATAGGGACCGAAGATATTGAAGTGATTCGGGAACCCTGGGACGCTCACACCCTCGAAGGCTTGGAGGCGGTGCTCATCCCACCAGGCAGACTGCTCCACTCCACCGCGTCCCTTCAGCACATAAGTCGGCATATTGCCCGACTCCATCACTTTGAACCCGGTGGCCAAGACCATGACATCGATCGGATAACTCTTGCCATCTTCAGTGTGAACCGAGGCATGGTCGACATGGGTGATGCCGCTGGTCTCGAGCGAAACATTGCGACGGTTGTACGTTGCGAGATAGGAATTGTGGAAACTCGGTCGCTTACAACCCAACGAATAGCGAGGAATGAGTTGGTCTCGAGTCACCGGATCGTCGACCGCCCGACGCATATAGCGTTTCGCCGCCTCTTCCATGAGGTCCGACACAGGGATCAACGAGTGAAAATGAGCTGCGATGGGAAATGTGAACTCGACGAACGCCTGACTCGCAGTGCGCGTCATCAGTTGTGCCCCTGGCACCAACCGCATCACTGTCGCGGCCCAGCTCGGTATGGAGAAATCCGGCTTCGGCAAGCAGTAAATCGGCGTTCGCTGGAAGACCGTCAGACTTGATGCGATCTTCGCGACTTCGGGAATCAGCTGCACCGCAGATGCCCCAGTCCCGATCACCGCCACCCGCTTACCGGTGAGATCTTTCGTATGGTCCCATCTGGCCGTATGCAGCGTCACGCCGGCGAAGTCGCGCACTCCTGGAATATCAGGCCACTTCGGCCGACTGAGAACGCCAGAGCAATTTATCACAAAACGCGCGGTCAGATTCTGACCAGAGGAGCAGCTCAGCCGCCATAGTGCGGCGCCTTCGTCGAAACAGGCTTCGTCCACAGTCGTGTTGAACCGGATGTAATTTTGGAGTCCGTATTTTTCTACACACCGCTCTGCATAAGCCTTCAACTCATCCCCGTGAGCGTAAGTACGTGACCAGGATGTTCGCATCTCATAAGAGAACTGGTAACTATAGGACGGAATATCGACCGCTATTCCCGGATACGTATTCCAGTGCCATGTACCGCCGACGCCATCGGCGTCATCGACTATAAGAAAGTCCGCAAATCCGGCCTTCAACAGGCTGATCGCTGTACCAATCCCAGAAAACCCGGCTCCGACTATTACAATTTCGTAGTGCTGCCCAGACTCAGAACCCATTACTTCCTCACGTGCGCTTTGATGTTTACCCTATCCGCTGCTGCAGTTCAGCGTGTTTGTGTCAACTTCAGGTCAGCATCGTCACGCCGAGTGATATCGTAATCCCGCATATCCAGACGGGACAGTTCCCTGGTGAACTGAGTCGCAAAGCCCGGATACATCGTGCCGTTATAGCCATCCTCTGTTAAATACCAGCTGCTGCAACCCGAGTTCCATGTCGTGCGTCGTAACCGCCGCTGAATATTGGAGTGGTACGCGTTTTGGCTATTCTCTTTCACATCCAGGGTATGGACTCCGTTACCTTGGTCGCGCAAGAGCTCGATCGCTTTTACGATGTAATCGATTGCCGCCTCCATATATAGAAGAGCGGAGTTGTGGCCAGGACCGGAATTAGGCCCGAAAGTGAAGAACAAATTCGGATACCCGGCCACACTCACGCTCTTGTAGGCAAATCTCCCCTCAGACCACGCGTCTTCGAGTTTTCGCCCGTCGCGCCCCAGGATCGGAAATGGCGTACCGCGTTTACACACATCGAAGCCTGTCGCGAATACTATGCAGTCCACCTCATGCTCGATGCCGTCGGCGGTTCGAATTCCGTTCGGAGCCAGTGTGGCGATCGGCCAGCTGACGAGTTTGCAGTTATCGGCCTGGAGAGCAGGGTAATAGTCGTTAGTCATAAGCATGCGTTTGCACCCAGGTCTGAACTGCGGTGTTAGCTGACGTCTCAACCAGGTATCCTTCACCTGCCGACGCAGATTCGCCTTCGCGGCCGCTTGGATGACAGATGTGGCAGCGGTATCCCAAACCATGCCCACGGCCATGACCTCATGCGCCCAAAACCACGCACCTCGTAGGGCCTGTTCGGTTGCCGGCATGCGCTTGAAAGTCGAACGCGCCCAGGCCGGATGCCGGAAATTCACCCTCGGTAGGACCCAGCCGGGCGTCCTCTGAAACACCTTGACCGACGCCGCCAACTGGACCAATTCGGGAACGATCTGCACAGCGCTCGCCCCGGTCCCGATAACCGCCACCCTCTTACCGCTCATGTCATAGGAGTGGTCCCACCGAGCACTGTGAATCTTTTTCCCCTCGTACGACTCGATGCCACGAATATCCGGGAAACTGGCGTCAGCAAGTGGTCCGCTAGCCATCACGACTGAACGGCCCCGATACCGCCTGCCGCCGGTCGTGTCGACAACCCACTCTCCGGCATCCTCGTCGAATTCCAGTGCACTCACGTCCGCACCGAAATGAATGAACCTCCCAAGATCGTATTTCGCGACAATCGCGTCGATATAGGCGAGGATCTCTGCGCTCCCCGAGTATGCGCGAGTCCAGCCTGGGTTCGGCTCGAACGAGTAGGAGTACAGCAATGACGGAATGTCGCAGGCGGCGCCGGGGTAAGTGTTGTCACGCCAGGTGCCCCCGACGCGATGTGATCGCTCCAAGATGACAAAGTCGTTAACGCCCGCTTGAAGCATTCTCATCGCCGTACCGATACCCGCGAAGCCGGCGCCGACGATCAAAGTCGTTACCGTGTCCGTCATTTAGCGACCGGTTCATAGGTCAGTTCATCCGTCCATGAAGGCGGTCGCCCGAGTACTTGCACGGGGAAGATGTCGATCGCATTGCCTAAGCGCTGGGAAACGAAGTGAAGGGGTTGGGACCGCTTGATCGAGGAGGACATGTGGGCCTTCAAGATGTGATATCCAGGCACCCTCCGCGTGTGCTCACTGCGGTCCCCGACATTGCCATATCGCGTCACCGCGTTGTACAGCTTCTCTTCGGATAGCCCCATCGCGTTGAGATTCATCAACATGCGCGTGAGAAGCGGTATATACAGCAACGCGCCAGTGAGAATACGGGGGTCCATCACAGCGCCGACCGTTTGGATTGCATGGATTCGCATGGGACTGGCGCCGAGGTCATTCAGGACTTGAAAACCTACTGCAAGGTGCCGCGATTCGTCGCTGTTGACCTTATTGAATACTTCCCCGCAAATTGGGTCGTCGACCTCATCAAGGAGAAATTTCAGCAGGGCCCCGTCCAGCGCGGTCTCCAGTGCGGGAATCGCGGCGCCGATGACAGTCAGAGGAAGAGCCTCAGCGTACCGATCTAGCCACTCGATCACGAGACGGATGTTCTTATTCGGTACAGGCTTTTCGCCTTCCTCGATCATGCCCCAGCGACGCATCAGAGCAAGTTCGGCGTTGGCGTGACGCTGCTCCTCGGCGTGAAAGTAACGGTAAATGTCTCCGAGCGCTTCGAAGGGCGCCTTCGGGGCCATCGCAGCAAAGGCGCGCGCTCCGACATGCTCAATCCACACCACGTCGGACATGAATTGCTTGAGTTTGGGACGCTGTTCGTCGGTGATCAACTCCGCACCAGGGGCGCCCCAATCGATATCGGCGAGAGCCCATTGCTTGTTCTTGATCGTCTCGAGCATGTCGCTATATGCGAACGCCATTTCACTGCTCCCTCTGTTCGGCTGGATCGTTCCATGAGGCCACGCGCTCCACCAGCCCCAACGCCCGCGTAAACTGACCGGGTAAAGCTCTTTTCAGTTGCCACAAAATTTTCGCGTCCAGTTGGGGCACTACATAGATTTGTCCGCGATCGTGCGCGTTCAAGGTCGTTCGAGCCACTTGATCCGGCGAAATGCCGGTCCACCTCATCAGGTTGGTCGCGAGTTTCGCCGCCGACTCCTCAATCTGAGGATTTTTGGCGATGTTCGTCTTGACGAAGGTGGGGCAAAGCACTGTGACATTGACGTTAGTACCGCTCAGTTCGGCCGCCAAGGTCTCGGACAGAGCGAGCACTCCGGCCTTACTCACGTTGTATGCCCCCATTCGGGGCGCCGAGCCGAAACTCGCGGCGGACGCCACATTGATCACTCCGCCACGGCCGTTGCTCCGGAGCCGGGGAACGAAAGTCTCGCACCCGTAGATAACACCCCAAAGGTTGACAGAAATCGCAGCGTTCCAGTCCTCGACCGACGTAGCGCCGATGCGATTGCCGCCCGCACCGATTCCGGCGTTGTTGATCACCAGGCTCGCCGCCTTGCCAAACCAGTCTTCACTGGCATCAGCGAGGTTACGGACCTGCTCAAGGTCGGTGACGTCGCATACGACGTCGAAACCCTCGCCGCCGGCCTGCCTCACCAACTCGGCCGACTCTTTCGCAGTGATGGGGTCTTTGTCCGCACACACAACACGTCCACCTCGGCGTGCAAGCTCAACGGCGAACGCGCGGCCGATACCGCTCCCTGCGCCTGTGACTACTGCGTGGGCGCGGTGGGTTCTACCTGGTGAACTACCGAACGGCAAGAACCTCATCTGCTTGCCTTTCGGATCGCGACACTGATTTCCGGTGCGGGAGACCATTGATTTGGGGGCATCAGCCACCATTGGTGTCGCATGCCACCAGTTTGGTCGTGAGCCCGACGTTTTGTCAAGATGTTTGATGTGCGGTCGAGAAACACGCGCTGGGGTGGTCGGACCGGTGCTGAGCGTCGAGCAGAGCGACGGCAGCAATTGATCGAGGCTGCGACCGAGATTTGGAGTGAGAGCGGTTGGGCCGCAGTGACTATGCGCGGCGTGTGCGCCCGGACAGGGCTCAACGATCGATACTTCTACGAGGACTTCAAGACGCGCGAGGATCTTCTCGTCGCAGCGTGGGATGGCGTTCGCAATGACATGCTCGGCGAGGTTTCCGCGCTCTTCGACGAGCGTGTGGATCGGCCGCCGATCGAAACCATCACCGCGGCGATCGCCATCGTGGTCGACCGGATCGCACGCGATCCTGGCCGGGCGCACATCCTCCTCGCTCAGCATGTAGGTAGCTCACCGCTGCAAGATCGCCGCGCTGTGGCGCTGCAGGAGGCAACGCAGTTGGTCGTCGAGGCAAGCCGGCCACATCTCAGAGAAGACGCCGACGAGACGGCCCTTCGTATGGACACTTTGGTTGCGGTGGGGGGGTTCGTCGAAGTCATCACGGCCTGGCACTCCGGTTTGCTCGCGGTGACCGAAAAGGAAGTGGTCGCGCACACGAGCCGACTGGCTGAAACCTTGGCTCAACGCTACGTCGTCAGCGGCTGAGGCTTAACCTTTCCGTGAGTTTCGAGGCCGACTGCACTTGTCTGTATGACTGTCGCCTTGACCCGCCACCGGGCATCCAATCCGTGACGACAGGCGCGCTGTCGATTGTTTGGAGGAACGACGCAGAAACAGTGTCTTTCTGCGTCGCCCTCCTCACGCACTTTTGCTACCCCGGCTGAGCGATGACCTTCTGTGAGCCGTCTTGGTCGAACAGTTCCTTGCTCCATCGCTCCAGGACCGCGGTGCTGTCCCAATCATCAGGGTGGAAGCCGGGGCGGTTGTACGAACGGAATCGCTGCAGCGCATCGGCGGTGAACATCGGGGTGCGACTGAAGCGACGTAGGCTACGCACCAACGTGACCGGGTTATACGAGGCCTTGTCAGAGGCCATCGACAGCGCAGTCTGCAGAATGAGTTCGCCGAACAGAATTGCAGAGGCGATCCGCATGCCCCGTACGCGGGTGCGCTCGGTGCCTCCAATCAGCCGATAGGCGTCGAAGGCGACGGCTTTGTGCTCCGACTCCTCGAACGCATGCCACAGCAGAATCGGTCGAACCTCTGTCTGTCCGATGAGCTTCTGCGCGTCATCGCTGGTGAGAATGATTTCAGCGAGCGTCGCGGTGTAGTGCTCCAATGCAGAGGTCATCGACAGCCGCATTTCTGGCGAAAAGCGCCGCTCCAATCGCTTGATCAGGCGTGCGACGTGGCGGTCGATCCGCGCGGTCGGATAACCCATGGCCTGGAGCCGTTCGTTGAGGAGCCGATGCTGGTGTCGGTGTGTGGCCTCTTGCCCGATGAAACCCTTGACCGCTGTCAGCAATTGGGGATCGTCGATGGAACTCTGGAAATACTTGACCGAGCGGATGAAGAAGTCTTCCCCTTCCGGGAAGGTCGCAGAAAGCACCGAGATGAAATGGCTCATCACCAGGTCGCCATCCACGAAGTGTCGCCGCTTCGTGGAGGTGGGCATGGGGAAACGAACGCGCCGGGGTTTTGGCAATACACGGCTCTTGGTCGAGGCTCGATCTTCCGGCATCTTGACGGGGTCCTTCCTCCGTTGCGTGATCTGACTTTAGGCCTTGTCACATGAGACTGCCAGAATGTAGGGCATGAGTCCAGCACGTGTTTATGGCGGGCTGTCCGCAACTCAACGCGATGCGCAGCGCCGCGCACTGCTGATTGACGCCGCGGTCGCGCTCATGGGCAAGCAGGGAGCCGCCGCGTGCACCGTGACCGCTGTGTGTACGGAGTCAGGAGTGACGAGCCGGTACTTCTACCAGCAGTTTCGCGACAGAGACGCGCTCCTGCGTGCGATGTTCACCAAGATCTCCACCACCTTCCAAGCCGTGATCACCAAGGCGATACCGGATGACACCGTTGCTCCTCAAGAACTCGCTTACGCTCCGATAAAGGCCCTGGTTCAGATGATCGAGAACGATCCCAGCATGGCCCGCATATTGTTTGTCGAATCGGGCGCTGAACCCCTGCTTCGGCAGCTGCGAAGCGAACTGATGTCCGAATTTGCGGAGCTCGTCCTCAGAGAGGCCCGCCTGCATCTCGATATACCCAGCGAGGTGATTCAGGTCGCAGATCTCGCCGCTACCTACGGTGTCGGGGGCCTGTTCGAGATTCTCCGTCGCTGGATAGACGGACAACTAAACCTATCGACCGAAGTGCTTATCGAGCATTGTGCGGGTTTTCTCGGCAGTCTTGGCCTGTATACCCTCGGCCAGAAACCTGACCCGGCCGCTTCGCACATCCAGGTCGATATCAACTCCCCGGCGGGCCACAACAGATGAGACCGGCGGTATTTTCGCCGACACGCTGCGGCGTCACGCTACCGAAGGCTGGTACACCACGATGTGGTCGAGTACGCGTTTGCTTAGCAAACCCCCTGTCGGCCCCGGTTCAATCCTGAGCAGCCTGCGCCGGTTGAAAAATGAGCAGATTTACGGGTTGAGTCATCCTTCCCAGGGTGGTCGCGCAGTGCAGCGTATTGACGACGCCTTCTGTATGGAGCTAGTGAAGTGATCCAGCGTGACGACGACGAATAACCCGGACGCGGACGCGACCAGCTGGCCGGTGGCTTCCTCGCGCAATTCTGTCCGCACTTCGAGTTTCCGGCCGGTTCTGGACACGAGCTCCGCGCTGACCTCGTAGGGAACCCCCAGCAATACCGGCGCGAAGAACTCGGTGTCGAGCTTACGGGTGACGGCCATCTCACCGACGACGTAGAGCAGCATGCCCACCGTGTCGTCAAGAACCGTCATGACTGCGCCGCCATGTGCGATCCCGGGTGCGCCGCGATGTCGGCCGTCGAAGATATGCCTGGCGCCCACCCCGTCGCCACGCCGACGCGCTCGCAGGCGATGACCGTGCGGATTGTCTGTGCCGCAACCAAGGCACCACGGATGGTGCGCATCGAGGTAGTCGCCGTCGGCGGCGATAACACGATTCTGAAAGTTATGCCACCACGCGATGGCCGAATCTTCTTCCGCTTGCTCGTCGATGACGAAATCCTCCTAAATAGGACCACGCAGTGCATGGACCACCATGCGACTGAAGAACTGCGCCGACGTCGGCTGGGCTGATCGCCCGAAGACAGTATGTAAAGGACTCGTTAGCCCGCCGAGATCATCGCTGCGGTACACCTTCCAGTTCCGTCACTATCAGCCATTTGGTCCTGCCCCGCAATACGCCCTCGACGCTGTCGCCGCATAGCTCGCCCGATAATGCTCGGGGTCGTCGTCGGTGCTATAGGGGTCATACCAAATCCTGTCCCCCACAGCGGTGACGGTCAACCTCGCCTTCTGCACAAGGGTCACGAACGTCACCGACCGCGTTCTGGGCGAAGCGCTGAACATCGTCATGCTGCCAATCGAGAAACCAGTAGTCTTCAGGAAACTCGATTGATTTGAAGTGCCACTCACAGATAGCCTTTCAGATGAGCTTCGATGCCGGTATCGACAGTGCCAACGGATCGACTGGCCGTTTCGAGGGCTTCGACGAGGCGCGTTTCGGCGTCCGGGATCGTCGCGGCGACTTTGGCCGCAGCTAGACTACGACTCCGTAGCGATGTGCCGGCATCCGTGGCTGCGGCCGCAAGCGTAGACCACGCTTTGGAAGCATGTCGGGCCGCGGCAGCCGCTTCGGCAGTGGCGGCGTCATCTAGGAGATCGGCGATGTTCTGGCAACCGTCTGCCTGCAGCGTACGAAAGAGCCCGCCGCCGGTACCGGCTTTCTCGATGAACGCCCCGAGCCCGAACAATGCCGCGGTCAGGGCATCGTCATCGAACAGCGTTGGCCAATGCCCTACGTCATCGGCGAAGTCCTGCACACCCTTCAAACCGGAAGATTCGACTTCAGCTGCCTCGATGCGCAGTAGCGGCGCACCTACGGCACCGCCGCGCATGAACGCTGCGCTCGCGGCGAGTGCAGCGGCCGCGATCGGCCCAAGGTCTGGCACTCGCTCTGGCCAGTCGACGTGATATGTGGTGTGCCGGGTAGGTGTGGGAAACCCGACCGAGGACCGCGCCCGGCGTAGGTCGTCGTAGGCCACCGTCTGGGTTGTCTCGCGGTCATTATCGACCACATAGGCGACCCGTTGTTCGTCATCGTATCCGGTGATGACAATGTCGTGACGGCTCATGTGCAATCGGACGCGCAGGTAAGGAAGTTCGCCGATGTCAGCCCAGACCATGACGGGTCGACCTTTGTCGATTTCGTCGGTCACAAATGCCCATCCCACGTCCGGGTCATCGGTCGATCGCACGACGAACTTTGCGCCAACCCGGGAGAGGTAATCCTGTTCCAGGTCGCTTCCTCGTCCTACCAGGTACACCTGGGGGAACAACTGCGTAGAGCGGACGTACGAGAAGTCCAAGACTCCGCCGAGGGTGAAGACCAATCCTTCACTGAGTGCTTCTGTCCCCCATCCGAGTTGGGCCCATTCAGTAAGGTCACGAAGCGCACCGGAACCACAGTGCCCTCCCCTCCTATGGGGATAGGGAACTTGAATCCTCGTCATCGCCGCTTCCTTCCTTGTCAGTAGCACTGTTGAGACTCGTCAAAAGCTACGTTTCATCACGGCTTCCCGGCTGACAGTAGGTGCCAACACCAACACGCGTGACCGCAGCCAACCTCAGCCGCGCATCTCGACAGCCTATGGCGATGGGGCACATTGACTTTCGATCGCTAGTCCTGCATCAACACGTCAACGGTAAGAGCCACAGACGCGCAGCACTCAACCGTTGTACTCAGCTCGCTTGCTCCCGTGGTCGCGCTCCCGCGCTTCGGCTGCTTTATCAGAATCGGATGAGTCCTCGGATGTTGCGGCCCGATCGCATATCCGCGTAGCCTTCGTTGATCTGATCGAGGGTGTACTCACGGGTGATCAGCTCATCCAGCTTGAGGTGTCCGGCGTTGTAGAGCTCGACGAGCCGCGGGATGTCGTGGGCGGCGTTCGAAGAACCGTACAGAGCGCCGCGGATCTGCTTTTCATACAGCGTCAATTCCAGCAGTGAACCCGACATCGAGGTGTCTTCGGGGTGCCCGATCGCGGTAACGACCACACGGCCGCGTTTACCGACCAAGGACAGCGCCTCGCCGATGTAGGACCCTTCGGCGACATCGGTGGTCAAGACGCAGACATCGGCGAGTTTGCCGCGGGTGATGTCACTGATCAGTGACCAGGCCTCGTCGATCGTGGCAACGGCATGCGTCGCACCGAAACCGCCGGCTTGTTCACGCTTGAACGCCACCGGATCGACAGCCACGATGTTCAACGCGCCCGCGATGCGGGCACCCTGAATCGCATTCATGCCGATGCCACCGGCTCCGATCACCGCCACGGTATCCCCGGCACGCACCTCACCGGTGCGCACCGCCGACCCGTACCCGGTCGTCACACCACACCCGATCAACGCCGCCTTGTCCAGCGGTGTCCCCTGGTCGATTTTGACCAGAGACGCCTTGGGGACCACGGTGTATTCCGAGAACGTGCCCAGCAGGCACATCTGGCCGACGTCCTCACCCCTGGCATGGAAACGGTAAGTGCCGTCGATCTGGGGTCCCATCATGAGCGCGGCACCCAAGTCGCACATGTTCCCCATCCCCCGCGCGCAATAGGAACAGTGCCCGCACGACGGCAGGAACGTCAGGATCACCGAATCGCCCTCGGCGACGTTCTCGACACCCGCACCCACTTCGACCACGGTGCCGGCACCCTCGTGGCCACCGACGACGGGCAGCGGAATGGGCAGGTCGCCGGTCACGAGGTGTTCGTCGGAATGGCACAACCCGGTCGCGGTCAGCTGGACGAGCACTTCATCGGGGCCGGGAGGATCCAACTCGATGTCCTCGACTTCCCACTTTTCTCCTAGGCCCCACAGCACTGCAGCACGTGTCTTCATGTGTGTCTCCTTAACGTCAGTGTTTCGGTCGCAGTGGATTGATGATTCACGCCAGCGTCTCGATGATGAGGTCACCGTCGGCGAACTGGCGGCGCAGCTTCTTCTTGTCGAACTTGCCAGTGGAAGTCAGCGGAATGTCGGTGACGAACGCCCACCGTTCCGGTAGCCACCACTTGGCCACCCGCGCACGCAGAAATTCGGTCAGCTCCGCCGCGGTGGCGGTGCGGGCGGCAGCCAGGACGACCACCGCCAGCGGCCGTTCCTGCCACTTGTCGTCGGGCACTCCAATCACCGTGGCGGTGCGCACCGCAGGGTGAGCGGCCAACTCGTTCTCCAATTCCACCGAGGAGATCCATTCGCCCCCGGACTTGATGACATCCTTGGAGCGGTCGGTCAGCGCGATGAGCGCGTCCGCGCTGATCGTCCCGACGTCCCCGGTACGCAACCACCCGTCCGGCGACGCCGCCGGACTGTCATTCTCGTAATACGACTGAGTGATCCACGGGCCGCGGACTTGAATCTCCCCCACCGATTTTCCGTCCCACGGTTGTTCTGCACCGCTGTCATCGACGATGCGGGCCTGCACACCGGCCACCACCCGGCCTTGGGTTGCGCGCAGGTGAAGCGACCTCTCCGGGGTATCAGAACTCCGCGGCAGAGCGACCGAGGCCAGCGGGGAAGTCTCAGTCATCCCCCAAGCCTGCACAATGCGGATGCCCAGCTCGTCATAGGCGGTCATCAACGACCGCGGAACCGCCGAACCACCGCAGGCCACCATCTTCAGCGAACTCACGTCATGGCCAGGATTGTCGCGCAAGTAATGCAGAACATCGGTCCAGATTGTCGGCACCGCCCCCGCCATCGTCGGCCGCACCGCCTCGATCATCTCCACCAAAGGCCCCGCCTGCAGGAAACGGTCAGGCAGCAGAAGCTGCGCGCCGGCCATCATCGCCGCATACGGCAACCCCCACGCGTTGGCGTGGAACATCGGAACGATCGCCAACACCGTGTCGTCATGACCGATGCCCAAGGCATTCGAGGTGCACGCCGCCTGAGAGTGCAACCACGTCGAACGATGGCTGTAGACAACACCTTTCGGGTGCCCGGTGGTACCGCTCGTATAGCACATCGCTGCAGCCGACCGCTCATCGACATCGGGCCACTCGAACGTACTCGACTGGGCGGCCACCACATCGTCGTACCGTAGGACGTCCTTTCCGCACCCCTCGACCGCGGCAAGATCGCCGGTTCCGGTCACTAGCACCGTGCGCACCGAGGTCATCGACGGCAACGCCGCCGCCAAAAGGGCAAGCACCGTACTGTCGACGATGATCACCCGATCCTCGGCATGATTGGCGATCCACGTCAGCTGTTCCGGCGGCAGCCGCAGGTTCAACGTATGCAGCACCGCGCCCATCGACGGCACCGCCGCGTAACAGTCCAGATGCTCCTGGTTGCTCCATTGCAGCGTCGCGACACGCTCATCTCCACGGATGCCGATCTGGCGCAAAGCATTTGCCAACCGTGCCGCACGCTCACCCACCTCGCGATAGGACACCCCAGAGATCTGCCGGGGTCCGCGCGCAGTCAGCACCTCGCGATCGCCATGGACTGCCGAAGCATGGGCCACGATCGCGGGCACAGTCAACGCAACGTCCTGCATCGTGCTCCTCATCGCACACCCGCCCTACAGCCCGCGGTGAGGCGAGGGTCACGCATCGATGAGGTCCTGCCGATTCTGGCTCTCCAGCATCAACCGGTACTCGGGGAACAGGTTCTTGGCCTGCGGGATCAACTTGATCAACTTCGGCACCGGACCTTTCGCACGTACCGTTCCCTTGGCCATCGCCATCGTCAAGTTCACCTTCCCCAACCAGAACTTGTTCCCCGTGTCTGCCGACATGAACAACTCCACGTTGGGCACCGCGGTACTGGCCGCTCCGGTCTCCACCACCTTGTTCGGCATGTCCACCGTCACAACCGCATCCGGATCTGTGTAATGCACCCGCAACACCACACCCGAATTCGCGAGCTTGTCCGCCAGACCCTCCTTCTCCAAACCCCGCCGAAAGATCCCGCCCAGGAAGGCATAGACCTCGTCCTCGTCCCTAAATACCGCCACCGTCAACCTCAACTAACCTCATTGTCAGAACAGAACAGAACAGAACAGGCACCGACTTCTGACGCTGCTCCTCCGGAAAGAATCGTCATGCTCGTTGGGAAACCCCACTAGGTCCTGATGCGCTGCGCCAAGGCGACCGCCGGGCAGCCGCTAGCGTTCCTTTGCCAGCGGGGCTGGATGGCAATTGTCACTGAAGTACCTCTCCAAGACACGCGTCGCATCCGCCGTCGTCGTTCCCACCGCCTACGCACCGCCGGCACCTCAGTCCGAGCCGGCGAGCACCAGTTCGGCCCGTTCGACGGCGACTTGCTGCGTGATGACCCGCTTGCTGAACATGAAGTCGCGGGGACGGTTGATGCAGTCGGCGGCAAGAAGCTCGCCGGCACGGAGGTAGAAGCAGGTGAAGTCGCGCTCCCGGGTCGGGTCGCCGCTGAGGACGACCTCGTCGTACCCGGTGTTGAGACCGGCGATCTGGAGCTTGAGGTCGTATTGATCTGACCAGAACCATGGAAGGGCCGCTATCTTCTTGGACTTCCCACAGACGGTCGCGGCGGCGACCTTGGCCTGCTCGGCCGCGCTCGGCACGGACTCCAGGCGGATGCGACGGCCGTAACGGGCCATGTCGTGGCTGGCGCAGTCCCCGGCGGCCACGATGTCGGGGTCGCTAGTCCGGGCCTGATCGTCGATCACGACGCCGTTGTCGACGACCAGGCCCGCGGTGGCGGCGAGCTCGGTGTTCGGCTCCACGCCGATGCCGACAATGACGAGGTCGGCGGGAATTGATTCGCCACCGGCCAGGATTACTTCGCGGACCCTGCCGTCGCCGGACAGAGCCTCGACCAGCGTGCCCGTCCGGATGTTGACGCCCTCCTCCCGGTGGATCCGGTCGAAGAACTCCGATACCTCCGGGGCGGTGACCCGTTCAAGGACGCGCCCGGTCGCCTCGAGCAGGGTGACCTCCAGACCCAGTGCACGCAACGAGGCGGCTGTCTCCAGTCCGATGTAGCCGCCGCCGACGATCACCGCCCGACGCCCGGGGCCGGCGGCCTCTCGGATCATCTCGCCGTCCGCGGCGGTGCGTAGGTAGAAGACTCCGGCCAGGTCCGCTCCCGGGGTGGGGAGCCGACGAGGCCGGGCGCCAGTGCACAGCGCGAGCTTGTCGTAGGGCAGTGCGTCGCCGGTACTCAGCACGACATGACCAGCCGAGCGGTCGACCGCCGCCACCGTCGCATCCAGGAGTCGGATCCGCTGCTTGGCGTAGAAATCCGAGTTGCGGATCGCGAGTTCGGCCAGTTCGCATTTGTCGGCCAGGTACGACTTGGACAGCGGGGGCCGCTGGTAGGGCAACGCCGACTCATCGCCGACGAGGACGATTTCGCCGTCCCACCCTTCTCGGCGAAGACTGGCGGCGAGCTGGGTGCCCGCGTGGCTGGCCCCCGCGATGACCGCTCGCTGCACGGTCATGCGCCACCTTTCGGGGTGAGGCGGACCATCAGCTTACTGATCCCCCTCACGAAGTTGGACTGCACGTACTCGGGCTCACCGACGACCTCGATGTTCTCGAACCGCGGAAGCAGCTCCTCCCACAGGATCCGCAACTGCATCTCGGCCAGCCGGTTACCCATACAGCGGTGCACGCCGAAACCGAAGGAGATGTGGTTACGGGCGTTGGCCCGATCGATAATCAGGTCATCGGGCCGATCGAACACGCGCTCGTCGCGGTTGCCCGAGGCGTACCACATCAGGACCTTGTCGCCCTTGCGGATGAACTGCCCGTTGAGCACAGTGTCGGCCTTGGCGATCCGGCGCATATGCGCGAGCGGGGTTTGCCACCGGATGATCTCCGAGACCATGTTGGGGATCAGCTCGGGGTTCGCCTTCAGCTTCTCAAACTGGTCAGGGAACTCGTTCAGCGCCAGAACACCACCGCTCATGGAATTGCGGGTCGTATCGTTGCCACCCACGATCAGCAATACCAAGTTGCCCAAGAACTCCATCGGGCGATCGATCAGGTCCTTGGTGCTCTCGTCGCTCTGCAACATGGTGATCAGATCGAAGCCGGGCAGCTCTCCGGCAGCTGTCCGGGCTGCCTTGTCCCGCCAGTGAGCGCTGAGACCTCTAGCCATATCGACCATGCCGCGAAATATCTCGTCGTTGTCCGAGGGCCCACCGTTGGCTTGCTCCATGGAGGTGGCGAGATCGGACCATTGGACGAGCTTGCGCCGCTGCTCGAACGGGAAGTCCAGCAGCGTGGCCAGCATGCGCGCGGTTAGCTCGATCGAGACGTGCTGCACCCAGTTGAACGGTTCGCCAAGCGGCAGAGCGTCGAGCACGTCTACCACCCGCTCGCGGATGAGGCCCTCCATCTCACGCAGGTTCTTCGGTGCGACCACACCCTGGACAGCCTGCCGTTGCCGGTCGTGTTTTGGGGGGTCCATCGCGATGAACATCGCAATGTCGAGGAAGCGCGGCGGGCTCCCGATGACGATGAACGGCTCGGAGGAGAAGACCTCGTGGTTCTTGTCGACGGCCACGATGTCGGCATGCCGCGTCACCGACCAGAACGGGCCGAACGCGCTGTGGGCCTGATAGTGCACGGGAGCCTCGTTGCGTAGGCGCTCGTAATAGGACTTCCAGCGACCCTGACGATAGAGGAAAGGATTGCTAAGGTCGATGTCGGTCAGTTCAACCTCGTCAGCCGGCGGGATCGGTCGCTCGATGAAGATTTTTTCACCGTTGGTGCCGGTGACCCAGCGCCGCGTTCTGTCGTAGAGGTGGGCGCCCTGGATTATTCGGTCCATCGGAATTGTTGCCTGAGCCTTGGCAGTGACTGCCTCGCGAATATTGCTCACGTCTCACCTCTCTTTCGTCATCACAGTTGGAACTCGGGCAGATGGACGATCAAACCGTCCCACGCCTCAGAGACCTGCATCTGGCAGGACAGCCGGGAGGTCGGCTGACGCTCGGGGTTCATCGCGAGCATCTCCTCTTCATTGGCCCCGGAGAGGCCGACCCGATCGGACCATTGCGGATCGACGATCACATGGCAGGTGCCGCACGCGGCTTCGCCTCCGCAGTCGCCGTCGATGCCGGGCACCGCATTGTTGGTCGCGACCCGCATCAGTGACTGACCTTCCTCGAGAGGCGCCTCATACTTCTCGCCGCCGTGGGAGACAAATGTGACAACTGCCATAGCCAGGCTCCTTGCGTGTCCTCAGTTACTTGACACAAGTCTTGCGCCAGATGAGCGCTGCGGCTATGTTCGCCGGAGTCAGAAACTTGTGATTTCGGCTCAAAGGGGCCATGGTCAGTGAACCCCAATGACGCGGGTGTGCCCCCACTCGCATTCGTGCAAATGCTCGAGAGCCCGGCGTTTGACCCAGACGCCGTCGCGCGGCTTCGCAACATCATGGCTCGCGAAGGAACCGACGAGGCGACGCTGATTCAGCGTGATATCCAGGCCCCGTTACGGTGGTTTCGTGAGGCGTACCCCGGTCTAGACATCGATCAGGCAACGCTGCTCGGATTTGCGTTAGCCGAACAGGCACAGTTGACGTCCTTCGGCCCGCTGAGTGTTCCGCTGGTCAGCGCGGGCTCAGTGGCCGAGATCGTAGAGCTGCTGACTTATCTGCCGTTGATCACGACGGCTGTCAAAGCACAGTTTCATCCAGATGACCAAGGCCTCACCGTCGGGCTCTGGGGACACACCAGCGATCGTGCCCTGGACTGCCTCGCCGTCACGTACGCCGGGTTGGCGTTGTTGCGACTGCTGGACATGCTCGTCCGTGCGGCGCCGACCCTCACACTCCACTTGAGTTGGCCAGCGCCCGCCGCCTTGAAAGATCGCGAGGACGACCTTACCGCCGGGCGCCTGTTCTTCGACGCTCCGATGTCCTTCCTCCATGTTCCCGCGGACACGCTCAACGAGGTGTGCCGGTTCTCCGATCCCGTCGCATACCGACTCGCCATCGTCGATCTGCAGCGAACTCTCGACCAGCGGAGCGAAACCACGTCGTTCTCGGAGAAGGTGAGACGGCTGCTGCAGAAGGAGCCCGGACGCCGAAGTAAACATTGGTTCGCACATGAGCTGTCGATGTCCACCAGCACACTCAAGCGGCGCCTCTCCGAAGAGGAGACCACCTTTCGCGAGTTGCGCCAAGCATTCCTGCGCGAGCGCGCGATGCTGCAGCTACTCGACCGATCCCTATCGGTGAGTGAGATCGCCACGGATCTCGGATACAGCGACCTCGCCAACTTCTCACACGCCTTCAAGCGATGGACCGGCCGCTCTCCGAGCGAGTTTCGGCTCTCACCACATTGAGCTGTCCCGGCGGGTCCGGAGATCCCGACCTTTGCGGCGTCTTTCTGCAGCGTCGCCTCTCCCCGGGTGTTCGATGAAGGCCCGAGCCTGCGCGCCGGGCAGCAGATTCACCCGGTCACACAAGCCGGCCAGATGCTCGGCCAGCACCGAATCCAATTGGCGGGCATAACCGAAAGTGAACTCCCGCAACAGCGTTCCCATCGTTGACGGGGGATACACCCGGCGGAAAAAGGGTTTTTATGCCGCCAGCGCGGACCAGGTCGACATCATCGATGTAATCCGCGCCCGCGTACATGCTCGCGATCAGGGTGGCCAGTTTCGGAGCCGGATTGGCCGACCTCGACTTGACCCTGGGAGCTGCGATGTGAATCTTGTTGGCCAACAACTCCGATAGGCCTGCCTGCTCAGCCAGCGCCATCACCGGCACCAGGCCCGCGCACGACACCAGATGTCCTCATCGAACACATCGGACCGCGGGGTGAACGTGTGGGACACTCGCGCCGGAAGTGCCGTTCTCGAACTGGACCGATTGTTGCCTGAACAATATCAATCTTCCCAGCTCAGAACGCACTTTCCTTATCCCGACACCCCGACAAACAGTCCATTGTCAGTGGATCGAGGCTAAGACCGCTCAAGTCACAGCTATCTATAGCCAACGCCGAGGTAGCGGAGCGCCACCCGCGAGATCCGCGCACCCGTGGTGGCGATGTCCGCGGAGGGAAGGACGACGTGACTCACGGTGAGCCGCACCAGAACGTCTGCGACCTCCTCGACGTCTTCGGAGTCGAGATCGGCGAAGTGGTCGTGAAACCACGCGACCAAAGCCGCGGAGGAGAGCTGGAGCAGGGACGCCGATGTCGGCAGGAGAGGAAGAACGCCCGTCGTCGGCGCACCGGCGCGATCATCCCCTGAGTGGCTGGACGTCAGCACCGACTTCAGGAGCGGACTGGCTTCTGCTTCACGCAGGGTGAACCGCACCGCTGCGGTGATGCCGCCCTGAACGTCGCCGGTGTGTTCGGCGAGGATGGCGTGGATACCCTCCAGGAAGCGCTGACCCTCGGCCACCACGAGCGCGTCACCAAGTCCCTGCTTATCGCCGAACTCCTTGTATAGCGTCGGTCGGGAGACGCCGACAAGTTCGGCGACCTCACTCACTCGGACTTGTTCCCAGCCCTTCTCAATGGTGAGTTCCCGTGTCGCCCTCAAGACCTGCTCGCGGATATGTCGGCGAAACGACATCCGCGCCGAATCAGTTGGCATACGAGCAGAATAGGTGGCGAACTGGGATCTCCCGCGCAGCCCGACGACTGGCGTCAAACGGTACGGTCGAGAAAGTCGACGACCGCCGTCGAGAATGCGTCGTTGTTGTCGCCAGCAACCATGTGGCCCGCGCCCGACACGTCAACGGTTTGCGCGTGGGGAACCAAGGTGAGGAAATCCTTCACTGTCTCTTCGGAGACTATGTCCGACAGCAGGCCGCGGACCAGCAGCGCCGGCGCGGACACCTGTCGCGCGCCATCGACAAGGAATGCGCTCATCATCTCGAACTCCTCTGCGCCGTCGTCTGAATCACTCTGCAGGAACTGAAAATTCGACGTCGCAAACGCCGGATCCCATCGCCAGGCCCAGCGACCGTCTCCACGTCGGCGGAGGACTTTTTGAAGGCCGTCGACGTTTTCGGGGCGAGGGCGGTGCGGGTTGTAGGCGGCGATCACGTCAGCGGCCGACTCTAGGCTGTCGAAACCTTCGGGATGGGCCGACATGAACGATAGGACTCGGCGGGCGCCGTGCATCTGCATTCGCGGAGTGATGTCAACCAGGACGACGGCCTGCCATAGCTCCGATGGGGCGAGCAAGTGCGTGCCGAGGATGGTCAAACCGCCCAACGATGCCCCGATCGCGGCAACTGGGCGGGCGGAGCCGGCGTACGCGCGCACGGCCAACAGGTCGGACCCCAGCCGTTCGATGTCATAGCGTCCGTCTGGATCCCAGTCGCTGTCACCATGTCCCCTTGCGTCGTAGGCGGCAACGGTGTAGCCCCGCTGATGCAATCGTTGGGCGGTGACATCCCAGGCGTGCCGGCTCTGACCACCGCCGTGAAGGAGCAACACGACCGCCCGCGGTCCGTCACAGCGGTAGAAGTCGACCGCCAGCGAGAGCCCATCCACCGTGGGCACGCGCTCGACGACAGGAGCGGACGAATCATGTGCTCTGTTTGCAGACATCAAGAGATGGCCTTCGGTGCGACGACGGTGACGGTGCCCTGCGCCGCACACACCGCTCTGCCGTCGTTGCAGATGTCGATACGTGCCACACCGCTGGTTCTGCCCAGCGAGATGATCTCAGCCGTGGCTACACAGGTTCCGCTGGAGACTGGACGAAGCAAATTCAGTTTGAACTCCGTCGTCGCGACCCAGGATCCCATCGGAATCACGGGATAAAACACCACTCCAAGGCAATGGTCGACCATGGCCGACAAGCAGCCGCCATGCAAGTTGCCGAAAGGCGTCTTCAGGTCGTCGCGTGCGTCCATCTCCGCGACGAGCCGTCCAGCAGTGAATTCAGTGTGCCGGAAGCCGAGGTAACCGGCCAGCCCGCCCGTGGTTTCTGCTGCGCTCTGCAGTTGTTCAGCGACCTGCTGGTTGAACGCGGTGAACTGCACAGACATGTCCGGCCTCCTACCTCAGCTGTGGTTGAGACATTACGCCTTGTCTGTCACATCGGTCGACAATGGTCGCTCGCCAGGATTGCGGGAAGGAGAAACCTTGAAAGAAATGTCCGGAGCCCGTCACGACTGCGCTCCCGCGGTCCTCGAACAGTCAGCAGGCTCAGTATCGTGCGGAGAACCCACTCGGCGGCGTCGTCGACGGAGACGCCCGGTTCTACGTAACTCCAGTGTCTCCTGAAGATGGGACGGAGAAACTCGGTGACGAGTTCGAAGAGTGACGTCGAGGTCCCCGCCGCGAGGCCAACGCCGGCGAGTTCCTCGTCGCTGCCGAACAACAATCCGATGATCTCTTCGCGGCGCGCGGCCTCAACTGTGTATTCCACGAAATCGACGAGAGCGGAGCCCAGATCGGTGTGCTCCGCGATCCGGGGGTTGATGCGATCGAGATAGCGCTCGGCGGCGCGAATGATGACGCCCGACATCACCGCCTCCCGATTAGGGAAGTAGCGATACACCGTTGCCCTGGAGACACCCGCTGTTCTGCCGATGTCCTCCATGGTCGTGCCTACCACGCCGCAACTCTCTAGGCACCGCTCGGCAGCATCTAGCAATCGGTCGCGAGCGGAATCACGATCTGACGGCGCGGCGGCACCCCATCGCACCAACTTCGTCGACACAACAGCCAGTATGCCGCGGGCGCACACCATTGTGGCTTGACTGCAGATATGACACCATCGCATTCGTGTCTCACAACAGCCCGTGGCCCTGAGCGAGTGATCGATTGTCGGTAGAAGCGCGTACTCCGGTGGCGGTCGGCGTAGGCGAAGTCACCCATCGCGGGGACGACGTCGTCACCGGCCTCGGTTGGTATTCGACGAAACATTCGGTCGGTGTGTGGTCGGCCACCCCTCCACCAACCGGGTGGCGACTGATCGACACGGCAGACGAACAAACTCCGATCGATTCATCGCGGCTGGCCGTCGCAGGCGTCGACGAGGCGACCGGTCGCGCGACAGTGGACGGGTACACGGTCGAATACGACCGAGACGGGCGACCTCGATGGACACCGACCATCGCGCACCTGTCCGACGGGCGAAGAGTCGTCGCACGCAGCGACGATCCGCAGATTGCCGAGGCGATGGCGGGCGAGATGTACGTTGGCAGAACGGTTTGCCTCCGAAACACAGGGTCGTCCACGGGATTCGAGCTTCCATGATCGCCGAGGCCATGGTGTTGACCGGACCGCGGAATCTGGAGCGGCGCCAGATGACCATCCCCGACGTCGGTGACCGCGGTGCGATCCTGCGAGTTGAAGCATGTGGTCTATGCGGTACAGATCACGAACAATTCACCGGACACCTGCCTGCCGGCTTCTCATTCGTTCCAGGTCACGAAATCGTCGGCATCGTCGAACATGTCGGCAATGCGGCCAGCGAACGCTGGTGCGTCCGGGCCGGCCAGCGCGTGGCCGTCGAGGTGTTCCGGTCCTGCCGAGACTGCCCGGAGTGTCGCCGCGGCGAATACCGGCGATGTGCGGTGAACGGCATCGCCACCATGTTCGGGTTCGTCGACGTGGAGATCGGCGCCGGGTTATGGGGCGGATACGCCACCCATGTGGAGCTTCCGTGGGACGCGATGCTACTCCCGATTGCCGAAGACATGGACCCCGTTCTCGCCACGTTGTTCAACCCTCTCGGGGCCGGTATCCAATGGGGGAAAACTCTTCCCGACACCAAGGCGGGGGGTATCGTAGCGATACTGGGACCGGGCATCCGCGGGATCTGCGCGGCGGTGGCGGCGAAAGAGGCGGGAGCCGCTTTCGTCGCGATGACCGGCATCGGTCCACGCGACGATCAGCGACTGGCCATAGCCAGATCATTCGGTGTCGACCTGCCCATCGACGTATCGCAGGACGATGCAGTGACAGCGCTCCAGCGTGAGACAGGCGGACAGCTTGCCGACGTGGTCATCGATGTCACCGCCAAAGCACCCTCCGCGTTCGCCGACGCCGTCGCCCTTGCCAGGCCTGGCGGCAGGGTCGTGGTTGCTGGCACCCGCGGCGGAGGCGGCGCGCCCGGCTTTGAACCAGACACGCTGGTGTATAAGGAATTACACATCGCCGGTGCACTCGGCGTGGAGTATCCCGCCTACCGGGCAGCCCTCGAGATTCTGGCCACGCGCCGCTGGCCGTTCGACCGGATCACAAGAGAATCAACCGGATTCGCTGGTCTCGCGCCGCTGCTCAGTTCGCTTGCAGATGAAAATGCCAAATCGAGTGCGGCCCTGCACAACGTCTTCGTGCCCACGCCCTCACAGCATGCGGAGCTTCAACAGAGGAAGGTCACACGTGACGAGAACGGAACGCGTACCGATGCTCGACCTTGAGCAGGCCCGGCTGCGGGCTGCCGAGTGTGGGCTGCCCGCAGAGATGGCAGAACTGTCAGTATTTCGCGTGGCACTTCACCAGCCGAGCCTCGCAGTGGCCCTGTACGGAATGCTTGAGGCGCTGCTATTTAACGGTGTGCTCGACGCCCGGCTACGCGAATTGATCATCATGCGCATCGGCTGGGTAACGGGGTCGGTATATGAGTGGACACAGCATTGGCGAATCGCGACGCTGCTCGGTGTGGCTTCGGATGACCTTCTGGCGGTGCGTGACTGGCAGAGTTCCAATCGTCTGGGCCATGCCGAGCGTGCGGTCCTGGCGGCGACCGATGATGTGGTACGTGACGGGGTCATTGCCGAGGAAAACTGGGCCGCGTGCCACAAGGCATTCAATGGCGATCACGCGGTTTTGGTCGAACTTGTCGGAGCGATCGCCAATTGGCGGCTCTTTTCGATCCTGCTTCGATCCTTGAATATTCCGCTTGAGTCGGGTACCGACTCCTGGCCGCCCGATGGGCGAGCCCCTCGACGTGACGATTGAGTAAAAACGGTTGTTCAGCAATCGCACCCAAGTTGAAGCTCGGTTACCCCTTATGTTCCTAGTCAGTTGTGGGCTATTGAATTTCAAACGGGTAGTTGTGATTTCGGTCTCTTAGCCACGGTCTCGGGGTAATGCCACCAACTGGACATGTGGAGCCAACTGTTCTGGGACGCCTACACCAGCTTGAAGCACGCTCCGTCATACGAATACGATCCAAGGGATGTCGAGGTTCTTCGCGACTCAGGCCAACTGTTACTACTGGGAGAGTCGTTCAATCGGGTCGCTGGCAACAGAACGCCAATGAAGGCGATCGTCGGCAGTCACCGCACACAGCACCTCACGCAGAGAATTCAAGAGCCCGCTGCTGCAAGCTAGACCCGGCGTCCGACACCGAGGCGCTGCCGTCTTCATACAGCTGACCACGAACGCCAGCCGCGCCGAAGTCCCACCGGGGACGGCAAACACCTTCCGCCGCAACACCTTCGGATGCAGCTTGGACGGAAGGCCACCAGCCACCATAATATCGACCGTCTCGGCGTCGCCAGCACCGCGGACGAATCGGTGTACCGGCCCGTTGCCACCTCGCCTCCGGCTTGCGCGGGTCAATCTCTCAGGTCGTCGTTGCCACACTCAGAAGTGACATGTACAAATCACGGTTCAGCGAGTGTACAGTTCACGGTGTGGAGGTATCCGTGACCGAGTTGCGCGCGCACCTTAGCGATTGGCTCGATCGAGTTCGGGCTGGTGATGAGGTCGTCATCACCGACCGCGGGATTCCGGTCGCGCGACTCGCTGCGCTGGACAGCGCAGGCACCTTGGAGCGTCTCACGGCCGAAGGCGTGATTGCCAGGGCCACCGCGCAGCGGCCCGTCGCTGCGGGACGGTCCCGGCCCCGACCGCGGCGGCCGGTGTCTGACCAGGTCAGCGACCAGCGGCGCTGACCGGTGCCGCTCGTCTACTTCGACGCCAGCGCCTTCGTTAAACTTCTCACCACCGAGACAGGAAGCTCGCTGGCATCCGCGCTGTGGGACGGCTGCGACGCCGCATTGTCCAGCCGCCTGGCCTACCCCGAAGTCCGCGCCGCACTCGCTGCAGCAGCCCGCAATCACGACCTAACCGAATCCGAGCTCGCCGACGCCGAGCGTGACTGGGAGGACTTCTGGGCCGCCACCCGCCCAATCGAACTCACCGCCACGGTTGAACAGCACGCCGGCCGCCTCGCCCGCGCCCATGCCTTGCGCGAAGCCGACGCTGTCCATCTGGCCAGCGCGTTGGCAGTCGGCGAACCCGGCCTGATCGTCGCCGTTTGGGACCGACGCCTGCACGCCGGAGCCCAAGCCGCCGGGTGCCGACTCGCCCCCGCCCAACTCGACCCCTAATCCGACCGCTCGACGTCAGAGGTGGGTCGACCCCGGCATGGATGACGATCAGGTACCGATTCGCCAGGTCAGAACCCGTGTCGTAAGTGGCCAAGTCCCCCCTCGGACACGCGACTGAGGCGAGCGAAGTGAATCGCAGCCAACTGATCACACCAGCACCTGCCGCGGCATCACGGTCGGCTTGATCCCGTAGCGCGGACTGGCGCCGTAGCCGCCCCGCCCGGCCGAGGCGTAGGCCGGCATCCCGGCGGCCACGTTGGTCACCCCGGCGCCCTCCTCCACCGGCACCGTCCAGCCCGAACCGGCCACCGGCGCGGTGGACGCGGCGAGCGCGGCCGGGGTGGCCGCTGACCACGCGGTTGGCACCGATAGCTTGCCGACCGTCGCCGCCTGGCCGACAACCGAGGACACCGACGCAGCAGTCGCGCCACCGGAACCCAGACCCGCGGCCATCTGGGCCGGCCCGATACCGATGGCGCCCAGATCCGGCAGGAAGTGGCTGCTGATCAAGCCCGCGTCGAAGGTGTGCGAGTACAGCACCGCGGTGACGATGGCGTTGAAACCGTTCCATGCCGCCATGTCGATAATGCCGTTGGGGATGCTCTGCACCAGGGGGTCGCTGAAGAAATCGCCGACGGGTGACGCCGGCGCCGCCGCCGCCGGATTAGCCAGTGCCTGAACAGCATTCGGTGTACTGGACACCAGCGCGGGTAGCGAGGTGCCAGCGGCCTGACTACCCGCTTCGCTCTGCGCACCGAGGGCACCCGGGCCGGCTACCAGCGTCGGTGCGGTCAGCGGGTCCAGCCGGGCGGCCAGCGCCGACGATGCGGCGTAGCCGTACATCGCGGCGGCGTCCTGGGCCCACATCTCGCTGTAGAGCGCTTCGTTGGCCGCGATCGCCGGCGTGTTCTGACCAAGGATGTTGGTGGCGACGAGCGCCGCGAGCTGGGCGCGGTTGGCCGCGACGACCGCCGGAGGCACCGTCATCGCATACGCAGTCTCGTAGGCGGCCGCCGACGCCATCGCCTGGTCGCCCGCGTGTTGCAGCGACGCCGCGGTGGTCTGCAGCCACTGCACATACGGGGTGGCGGCGGCGGCCATCGCCGCCGAGGACGGGCCACGCCATTCGTCGTCGGTCAGCGTCGAGATCACCGACTCCGCGGCCGTCGCCGTGCTGCTCAGTTCGGCGGCGAGATTGCTGTAGGCCGCGGCGGCGGCCATCATCGGCGCCGCTCCCGGGCCGGTGTACATACGGGTCGAATTGATCTCCGGGGGCAGCGCGCCAAAATCAAAAGCCATCTGTCGGTCCTTTTCTGGTGAAAGTGAATGGGGATTCAGACAACGGTCGGTTTGGGCATCACCATCGGTTTGAGGCCGTAACGCGGCGCCCCGAACCCGGTACTTGAACGCCCGACCGACGCGATGGAGGGCAGGCCGGCGGGCACCGTCGTCATCGGCGCGGAGTTCACCGCGGCACCGGTCCAGCCCGCGCCCGTCAGCGTTGCCGGCGTGACTCCGGCCGCAGGCGCGCCCGCCGCCGCCCAACTCGGCGGCACCGACATCCCGCCGATCGACGCGGCGCCGCCGAGGCTTGCGCCCGCCGGCGGCCCAGCCACGGGCGGTGCCGTCACCGCGGGCGCCGCGCCGGCGCCCAGCGGCGGGAGGTCGGCCATCTCGGGATACCAGCCCACCGAACCCGGCAGGAACTGTCCCTGGCCGAACGCGATGAAGTTCGACGCCGCGGCGCCGACGTTCTGGAACCAATTGAACGGGGTCGCGATGATGGCGCCGTCGGACGTCGTCGGGGCCGCCGGGCTGGCGGCTGCCGCGGATGCCGCGCTGGTCGCGTCGGACAGCGATTGCGAGCCGGCCGCGCTCTGGTTGGCCGCTTCGGTCTCGCCGTACGCGTTCGCATTGGATCCGAGGGTGTTGACCAGCTGTTGATGCACGGCTTTGGCTTGCGCGCTGACCTGCTGATACCAGGAGCCGTAGGCGGCGAACTGTGCGGCCTGTAGCGCGGACACCTCGTCGGCGGCGGCCGGCACGACGCTGGTCGTCGGTGGCGCGGCGGCAGCATCCTCCGCGGCCAATGCCGTCCCGAGGTGTTGCAGTGCACCCGCCGCGGCCATCAAGGCGGCGGGGTACGTGGTCACGAAAGACATGGGGTTCTCCTAACGACAGGACCGACCGGTTCGGGCGTCGGCCGGCGGTGGGTGACCTGTTCATTAAGCGCGCCTGCTCACGCGGGAACCAGGATTTCCGACAATGTCCCGGAAATACGCCGGTAATCCAGATTTAACGAGCGCACCGTACTGGCGCCCAGTTGCTCTCCGCCCGACTCGCCCCGTGCCCGGACCGCCCGGCAACAGGAAGAGTCAGTAGGCTTCTGTAGTTGCGAGCACAGTTTCCGGAGTGCGACTGATGAACCGACGGCGTGGCTTTCTGCGGCGGACGCCGACCCGCGAGTTCCGCGACCGCCGCGAAGCCGGTCGCGTACTGGCCGACGCGCTGGCGTCCTACCGCGCCCAACCCGACCTGGTCGTCCTCGGACTGGCTCGCGGCGGTGTCCCGGTCGGGTGGGAGGTCGCCGCGGCGCTGGGCGCGGAACTCGACGTGTTCCTGGTACGCAAGCTCGGAGTGCCCTACCAACCCGAACTGGCCATGGGCGCATTGGCCAGCGGCGGGCGGGTGGTGATGAACGAGGACGTGGTGGAGCAGTTGGGTATCACCGAACAGCAGGTGCGCTCAGTCATCGACGCCGAGACCACCGAGTTGAGGCGGCGCGAAGGGGCGTATCGGGGCGAGCGACCGGCTGTCGACCCACGCGGCAAGATCGTGATCCTGGTCGACGACGGGATCGCCACCGGCGCCAGCATGCTGGCGGCGGTGCGGGCGGTGCGCGCCGCCGGACCGCAGGCGGTCGTGGTCGCGGTTCCGGTCGGACCGCTCTCGGCGTGCCGGGTCCTGGAGCGCGAAGCCGACGACGTGGTGTGCGCGACCATGCCCGCGGACTTCAGCGCCGTCGGACAGGTCTACGCCGACTTCCACCAGGTCAGCGACGACGAGGTACGGGAGCTGTTGACGACGCCGCCGGGGTGATCGGTCCCCTACTTGGAGCTTTCGGAAGTCTCCTCGTCGGCCTCGTCCGGATAGTCGACGGCCTCCTCGGCGCCCTCGTCGGGCTCGTCCTCCTCGGCGTCCTCGTCGTCGTCGGTGTCGGCGTCGGCGTCACGCTGCTGGCGTTCCCGCACCGCGTCGACGATCAGCAGGATCACGCCCAGCACGCTGGCGGCGATACACACCCACGCCACCAGTTCGTTGCTGGTCACCACCGCGAACACCAGCGCGACGAGACCGATCAGGGCTAATACGAGCGCAATGATCAGCATTGGTCATCCTCCAACCGGCCGAGTGCCGGCGCGCGTTCAGGCGAAGGCTAGTTGTTGCCGCGGTTGAACTGGTCGAACCCACCGGCGTCGGCGCTGGAATCCACCGGAGCCGCCGAACCACGCTGGCCGAGCTCCTCGAGCTGGGATTCCAGGTAGGTCTTCAACCGGGTCCGGTACTCGCGTTCGAACGTCCGGAGCTGCTCGAGGCGGCCTTCCAGCACGGTGCGCTGCTGGTTGATGGTGCCCATGATCTCGGAATGCTTGCGTTCGGCGTCGGCCTGCAGAGCGTCAGCCTTTTCCTGCGCCTGGCGCAACTGGCTCTCGGAGCGCGAGGTGGCGTCGGCCAGCATCGCGTCGGCACGCTGACGCGCCTCGGCAACCGTGGTCTCGGCGGTGTGCCGCGCCTCGCTGAGGATCTGGTCGGCGTTGGTGCGCGCATCGGACAGCAATTTGTCCGACTCCGCCTTGGCGGTGCTGGTCAGCCGGTCGGCAGTGTCCTGGGCCAGGCTCAACACGCGGGCCGCCTTGAGGGCCTGCTCCTCGTTGGACGAGGTAGACGGGGCCGGTGCCGCCACCGGGGCCGGTTTGGCGGGCTCGGGTTCGGGCTCGAATGCCGGGATCGGCTGGGCGACCGTCGGGGCCGCCGCGGCTCCCCCGCCACCGGCGGCCAGCTCCTGATCGAGTTCGGCGATCCGCTGCCGCAGATCGGCGTTCTCGTCGATCAGCCGGGTCAGCTCGTTCTCCACCAGGTCAAGGAAGGCATCGACCTCGTCCTCGTTGTACCCGCGCTTGCCGATGGGCGGCTTACTGAACGCCACATTGTGGACGTCGGCAGGTGTAAGCGGCATTCTTTGTCCCCTCGAGTTCCTGGACGGTCAAACAATCTGGAAAGTGTAGAACGATGCGGTAGCCGTCGCGCAACTGCCGTCCATCCTGTCACACCAGACTCGGCGGTTGCCGATTGGAGTAATAAATAAGGACAGATTTCAATCTCTTTAGAGCTCTGCAGCCAATAAAACACATTCCTTAGATTTCAAAAAACACACGTCAAAGTTGACGCCGAATCGTGGCCGAACCGTCTTCAAATCAGATTCCAACCGAGATGGCGGCGCCCTAGACGGCAGCGCTGAAAGCCAGTTGCATGCCGATGAAGGCGATCAGCAGGAGCACCAGGATGGACAGGTCCAGACGGACGGCGCCGATGGTGATCGGCGGGATCAGCCGGCGCAGCAGCTTCACCGGAGGATCGGTGATCGACATGATGATCTCGAGGATCACCACGGTGATGCCCGTGGGGCGCCAGTCCCGGCTGAACGAGCGGATCCACTCGACGACGACCCGAGCGATCAGCAGCAGCCAGAAGACGAAGAGGGTGAATCCAAGGATCTGAAAGAACAGCGCCAACGAGTGCCCGACCTTATCGATGAGGATGTCTGTCGCCGCCGGCATAGCGGCGACCGCAAGCCTACCGACCTGTCCGTGCCGCACACATCTCGTGGCGGACCGGCATGCGCACAGCCCGCTCGGTCCACTGGGAACCTAACGGGCTGTGTGGCAGCGACTACGCGTTATTGGTAAGCGTAGAAACCGGTTTCGGCGATCCGGCGACGCTCTTCGGGCGACACGTCGACGTCCGCCGGCGACAGCAAGAACACCTTGGTGGCGACCTTGTCGAACGAGCCGCGCAGCGCGAACGCCAGGCCGGCGGCGAAGTCGACCAAGCGCTTGGCGTCGGCGTTGTCCATCGACACCAGGTCCATGATCACCGGCGTGCCGTCGCGGAAACGTTCGCCGATGGTGCGCGCCTCGCTGTAGTCCTTGGGCCGCAGCGTGGTGATCTTCGACAGCGGGTGGCCTTCTTCGAACATCATCGCCATCCGGCGCGGGTCCATCGCCAACGCACCGCGGGTGGCGCCACCGCGCCCCAGCCACGACCCCAGTCGGGGCCGGCTCATGTCGGGCCGTTCGAACCCGCCGGTGGGGAAGCGCGGTTCGTCGGGGTAGCCGCCGCGGTAGCTGCTCGGCGGCGGGTAGTCGGCCGGCTCGCCGCGCAACTCGGCGCGGGGGTCGCGGCGCGGGTCGTCATAATCGCGATCCCGACTTTCATAACGTCCGTATTCGTCGTCGAATCGGGGCCGCGAATAACCGCGGGAGGGTGCGCGGTCGTCGTAGTACTCGTCGTCGTATTCCTCCATCGGAGCCATACCGAAGTAGGCCTTGACCTTGTGCAGTGTGCTCATCTTGCGGCCCCTTCTAGCTTGGGATCTTTGTTATCTGTGATGAAGGTGTTACTTCTGTGACTATTCACGGTGACCGTAACCGCCGTTGCCCCATTAGCGCGGTACCGACACGCACACACGTCGAACCATGTTTCACGGCGACTTCGAGGTCCCCGGACATGCCGGCGGACAGCCCGACCGCCTTCGGAAACCCCTCCAGCACCCGCTGATGCTCGGATTGGAGCCGGTCAAAGGCCTGTTCGGGTTCCCATTCCAGCGGTGGGATGCCCATCAACCCGACCAGTTCCAAGCTCTGCGCGCTGTCCACCTGAGCACAGATCCGGTCCACCTCGTCCGGTGCGTCGACGTCCACGCCGCCGCGCGACACGTCCCCGTCCAGACTGATCTGGACATAGATGCGCAGCGGATTGTCGCGCCGGCGATCGGCCAGCGCGCCCGTCACCGCCCGGTCGAGCGCGGTCACCAACTGCGGGCTGTCGATCGAGTGCGCGGTATGCGCCCAGCGCGCCAATGACCGAGCTTTCTTGCGCTGAATCTGGCCGACCATGTGCCACTGCAAATCACGGGATCCGCCGTGTTGTTCGGCGGCCGCCAGCAATCGCGTGACTTCAGTCACCTTCGCCGACGCTTCCTGTTCGCGCGATTCGCCAACGGCCCGACAACCTAATCGGGACAAAATCGCGACGTCGGTTGCTGGGAAGAATTTGGTAATTGGCAACAGCTCAATTTCTGCGACATTGCGACCGGCCGCATCCGCCGCCGCGGCCAACCGTGATCGCACCGCCGCCAACGCCAACGTCAATTCCGTTTGACGGTCGCCTTCGTGTCCCCGCGCGGGGATCTCGGTGGCCATCGGCGTCATTCCATCCAGACCAACGACGCCAACCGACCGGTCGGCGCGCCGCGCCGGTGGCTGAACAGCGTCGTGTCGGCGATGGTGCAACGCGGGTCGACGTCGATGGACGTCACTCCCAAATCGCGTAGCTGACAAGCGATTCCGGCCCGCAAGTCCAGGCCGGGCGTGCCCGCGGCGGTGGTGGTGCGGCTGCCCGGCAGCGTCGCTTCGACCTCGTCGGCCATCGCGGCGGGTACTTCGTAGCGACTGCCGCCGGCCGCCGGGCCCAGCAACACGGAGATGTCGGCGGGCTGCGCGCCCAGGCCCACCATTGCCTCTACCGCGCGGATCACCACCCCGTGCTGCGCGCCGACCCGACCGGCGTGCACCGCGCCGACGACACCGGCCCGCGCGTCGGCCAGCAGCACCGGCACACAGTCGGCGGTCAGCACGACCAACGCCAATCTCGCCGTGGCCGTTACCAACCCGTCGGTGTCGGCGACGGCTGCCTCACGGGGTTTCTCGACCACCTCCACCCGGACTCCATGCACCTGGTTCATCCAGACCAGCCGTCGCTCCGGCAGTCCCAGGACCGCGGCGAGCCGGGACCGGTTGGCCGCGACGGCGCCGGGATCGTCACCGACATGGTCACCGAGGTTGAAGGTGTCGTAAGGCGGCTTGGACACACCGCCCGCCCGGGTGGTGGTCACCCGGCGGATACGGATGCTCACGTCCTGAGTATCCGTAATCCGTTGCCCCCCAGAGCGCGTCGACACGTGGCCATCATGTTTCGAGGCTGGCTTGTCGCGCAGTGGCAAGCAAATCGAGACCTCAGCGGCGCATGAAGGGCGGCACGTCGACGTCATCGTCGTCGCCACCGATGCTCAGCGTCGCGCCGTTGGTGTGCACCGGGACGCTGACCGCGTCGACCGGCTCGAACAACGTCGAGGTGAGCTTGCCCGCCTTGGCGGTCTCGATGCGATGGGCGCCACCGGTTTCGGTGCCGGTGACGGGCTTGCGGCCCGGTCCGGCGTCGAAGCCCGCCGCGATCACGGTGACGCGCACCTCGTCGCCCAGCGAGTCGTCGATCACGGTGCCGAAGATGATGTTGGCGTCCTGGTGCGCGGCGTCCTGCACCAACGATGCGGCCTCGTTGATCTCGAACAGGCCGAGGTCGCTGCCGCCGGCGATCGACATCAGCACACCCTGCGCGCCTTCCATCGACGCCTCCAGCAGCGGCGAGTTGATCGCGATCTCGGCGGCCTTGAGCGAGCGGCCTTCGCCGCGCGCCGAGCCGATGCCCATCAACGCGGTGCCGGCGCCGGACATGATGCCCTTGACGTCGGCGAAGTCGACGTTGATCAGACCGGGGGTGGTGATCAGGTCGGTGATGCCCTGCACGCCGTTGAGCAGCACCTCGTCGGCGCTGCGGAAGGCGTCCATCAGCGACACCGCCGCGTCACCCATCTGCAGCAGGCGGTCGTTGGGGATCACGATCAGCGTGTCGCAGCTCTCGCGCAGGGCCGCGATTCCGTTCTCGGCCTGGTTGCTGCGCCGCTTGCCTTCGAAGGAGAACGGCCGGGTGACCACGCCGACGGTCAACGCGCCGAGTTTGCGGGCGATGTTGGCGACGACGGGTGCGCCACCGGTGCCGGTGCCGCCGCCCTCGCCGGCGGTGACGAACACCATGTCGGCGCCGCGCAACAGCTCTTCTATCTCTTCTTTGGCGTCCTCGGCGGCCTTCTTGCCGACCTCCGGGTCGGCGCCGGCGCCCAGTCCGCGCGTCGAGTCGCGGCCCACGTCGAGCTTTACGTCGGCGTCACTCATCAACAACGCCTGCGCGTCGGTGTTGATCGCGATGAACTCCACGCCTTTGAGGCCTTGCTCGATCATCCGGTTGACGGCGTTGACGCCGCCGCCACCGATGCCCACGACCTTGATGACGGCCAGATAGTTGTGTGGGGGGGTCATCATTCGTCTTCCTCCCTGAGGGCTCAGTTCCCCTATGTCGTCCTGCGGTGTGTCTCCTTGCAAAACCCTCAACCTCAACCATAGAGTTAGAGTTATGTCAAGTAGTTCCGCGTAACCAGAACCGTATGGGTACGACGGGCGCTAACCCCGCAGGCGCGCCGACGCGCCGCGCGTGAATTTTCCTATGCGCCGAGTGTTGCGCTGGCGTGACGCTCGGCGTCGGCGGCCACGCTAGCGTGACGCTCGCGGAACGCAGGACCGCCGACGCACACTCGACGCGGGAGAAGACCGCGCTACTTGACCGTCGGCAGGTCCGGGCTGGACACGTCGTAGGTGCGGCCAGGCTGAGTCAGCAGCGCCGCGAGCTTTTCGGCCTTCTCCTCCGCGCGGTCGGTGGTCCCCCAGATCACCACCCGGCCGTCGGACAACGTCAGCGTGATCGAGGACACCGACGGCGCGGCAACCCGCCCGACCTGCGAGGCGACCTCGGGACGCAATGCCAGCAGCACCTTGAGCGCGGCCAGCGTCGCCGGATCGGTCGGCCCCGGATTCTCCACCTCGATGTAGGGCAGCGCCGGTGGCGGCGGATCGTTCGCGAAGTCCACCCCGTCGCGGTCAAACAGATGCGGCCCGTCCGGGAAGTCTTTGACCACCACCGGGACCCGCTCGACGATGGTGATCCGCAGCGCCGACGGATACTCCCGCTGCACCCGGGCGCTGGCCACGCGCCGGATCGCCGCCACCCGGTCGGCGACCTGACTGGTGTTGATCTGCAGCAACGGCGTGCCGACCCGCACCTGCGCCGCCTCCAGCACGTCCTCGCGGGTCACCACACCGGTCCCGGTGACGACGATGTTGCGGGCCGACATCGCCGGCGTGAAATAGAGGATCAAACCCAACCCCACGCCGACCACCACCAGGATCACCGTGGCAAGCAGCATCTTCAGGCCCCGGACGACGCCGCGCGCCACGGGTTTCGGTTCGGGCAGGACCGCGCCGCGGGCGCGGCGCTTGGCTTCGCGGCGGGCTTGCTCGATGGCGGTGGCGCGGGCCTGGGCGGCGCGCCGCTCGGCGCGTTCCCGGCGGGCGCGCCGCCGCGGCCCCTCGAAGTCCTCTTCCTCGGCGGGGTCCGTGCCGGCCGGGGCGTCGGTGGCGATCGGCTCGGTAGCCGCTTCGCCGGCGTCTGCCTGGTCGGGAACCGGTTCGGCCGGTCGGGCCTCGGGTTCGCTCACTGCAAAACCCCCGGGCGTCCGGGTGCGCTGCGGTTGGCGCGCGCCCGCAACGCGTCGACGATCTCGGGTCCCAGCAGCGTCACGTCGCCGGCGCCCATGGTGACGATGACGTCACCGGGTCCGGCGGCAGCGGCCACCTCCTCGGCCACCGCCGAGAGATCCGGCACATAACGCACCGGTGCGCTCACATGCTCGGCGACACTCGCGCCGCTCACCCCGGGCAGCGGCTGCTCGCGGGCGCCGTAGACGTCGAGCACGAACACCTGGTCCGCCGCGTCCAGCGCGTGACCGAACTCCTTCGCGAAAGCCTTTGTCCGAGAATATAAATGGGGCTGAAACACCACCATCGCACGACCACTTCCGCGCTGCTGCACCACCGAGCGCACGGCGGCCAGCGTCGCCGCGATCTCGGTCGGATGGTGCGCGTAGTCGTCGAACACCCGGATCGAGTCGGCGGTTCCGACCAACTCGAACCGGCGCCGCACACCTTCGAAACCGGCCAGGCCGTCGAGCACCTCGTCGACCGGCGCCCCGATCTCGATCGCCGCCAGCAGCGCCCCCAGCGCATTGAGCGCCATGTGGCGGCCCGGCACCGACAACCGCATCACCCGTGGCCGGGAATCGGGATCGATTTCGTCAGCCAACTGGATGTGGGCGACCGCCTCGGTGCCCGATTGCTCCCAGGACAGCAACGTCGCTGCCAACGGCGCGTCGACGGCACCCGACGACCCGTAGCGCAGCACCCGGATACCCAGCTCGGCGGTGCGCTGCGCCAGCGCGGCGGCACCCGGGTCGTCGGTGCATACCACCAGCGCACCGCCGGGCGCCAGCCGCTCGACGAAGGAATCGAACACCCCGATGTAGGCCTCGGTGCTGCCGTAGAAGTCCAGGTGGTCGGACTCGATGTTGGTGACGACGGCAACGTTGGGCGTGTATTCGAGCAGCGAGCCGTCGCTTTCGTCGGCCTCGGCCACGAACAGGTCGCCGCTGCCGTGATGGGCGTTGGTGCCGGCCTCCCCCAACTCCCCCCCGACCGCGAACGACGGATCGCGCCCGCAGTGCTGCAACGCCACGATCAGCATCGACGTCGTCGTCGTCTTGCCGTGGGTGCCGGTGACCATCAGCGTGGTGCGCCCCGCCATCAGCTTGGCCAGTACCAGCGGCCGCAGCAGCACCGGAATGCCGCGCCGGCGGGCCTCGACGAGTTCGGGGTTGGTCTTCGGGATGGCGGCGTGGGTGGTGATGACCGCGGTGACGCCGCCGGGCAACAGATCCAGCGAGGACGCGTCGTGTCCGATCCGGATCACCGCCCCGCGGGCCCGCAGCGCATGCACGCCGCGCGACTCCTTGGCATCCGAACCCGACACCATGCCACCCCGGTCCAGCAGGATGCGGGCAATGCCCGACATGCCCGCCCCGCCGATGCCGACCATGTGCACCCGCGCCAACTCGGGCGGCAACTGCGCGGCGGTCAACGCCGTATTCCTGCCGCGCGGGCGATGTCGAGTGCCGCCTGGGCCACCTGCCGTGCCGCGTCGCGGTGCCCGACCTGGGCGGCCGCCATCGTCATCGCCGCCAGCCGGGGCGCATCGGTGAGCAGCCCGGACACCTCTCGGGCCACCAGTTCCGGCGTCAGGGCCGCGTCGGCGACGACCATCCCGCCGCCGGCGTTGACCACCGGCAGCGCGTTGAGCCGTTGCTCGCCGTTGCCGATCGGCAGCGGCACGTAGATGGCCGGCAGTCCGACAGCCGACACCTCGGCGACCGTCATCGCCCCGGACCGGCAGATCACCAGATCGGCGGCCGCGTAGGCCAGGTCCATCCGATCCAGGTAGGGCACCGCGACGTAGGGCGGTTCGCCGGCTTCGGGGGTACGCAGTTCGAGGGTGTTCTTGGGGCCGTGGGCGTGCAGTACAGACACCCCCGCGGCGGCCAGATCGGCGGCCGCACCGGACACCGCGCGATTGAGCGAGACCGCGCCCTGCGAACCGCCGAACACCAGCAGCACCCGCGCGTCGTCGGCGAATCCGAAGTGCGCGCGCGCCTGGGCCCGCAGGCCCGCACGGTCCAGCGCGGTGATGGCCGCCCGCACCGGCACCCCGACCACCTCGGCGCGACGCAGACCCGAATCCGGCACCGCGGACAGGATCCGGTCAGCCGACCGGGCGCCGACCCGGTTGGCCAGCCCGGCCCGCGCGTTGGCCTCGTGGATCACCACCGGGATCCGGCGGCGCCTCCCGACGCCACGGGCGGCGAGGTAGGCGGGCAGCGCGACGTACCCGCCGAACCCGACGACGACGTCGGCGTGCACTCGGTCGAGCACGGCGCGGGTCTCGCGGACCGCGCGCCACACCCGCGGTGGCAGCCGGGCCAGGTCACCGCTGGGTTTGCGGGGCAACGGCACCGGCGTGATCAGCTCGAGGTGATAGCCCCGTTCGGGCACCAGTCGGGTCTCCAGTCCGCGCGCGGTGCCCAGGGCGGTGATGCGGATCTGCGGGTCCAGCGCGGTCAGGGCGTCGGCGACGGCCATGGCGGGTTCCACGTGACCGGCGGTCCCGCCGCCGGCCAACACGACCGAGAACGCGGCACCGGCGGGCAGAGGACTAGCCCCTGGCCCGCCGGTCGGTTCGCTGACCTTGTCGTTCACCCGTAACGCTGACCTTCCAATGCGCGTGCGCGCCGTGTTCGGCGCTGGCCGGCGTACTGCTGGCCAGATCCATGATGCCTCTTCTGCAAGTGCGGGCTTCCCCCAGACCGGCGACCCGCCCGTTCGGCGGTGCGCGGCGCAGCCTGCCGCGGCGGGCCGGCCACGCGCCGTGTCGACGGCTTGGGTTGCGGCTGAGCGCGTTTGCGGTCGCGGAAGGACTCGAGGCGGGTCGGGACGTACGGTTCGGGCAGCGGCAGCCGCAGCAACCGGTTGACCTTGTCGTCGCGCCCCGCGCGCAGCGCGGCCACCGCTTCCGGCTCATGTCGGGCCGCGCTGGCGATGATGCCGATCTGGGTCAGGGTCGCCGCCGTCGACGTGCCGCCCGCCGAGATCAGCGGCAGCTGCAGACCGGTCACCGGCAGCAGGCCGATCACGTAGCCGATGTTGATGAAGGCCTGTCCGAGCACCCACATCGTCGTCGTCGCGGTCAGCAGCCGCAGGAACGGGTCAGCCGAGCGGCGGGCGATGCGCATCCCGGTGTAGGCGAACAGGCCGAACAGGCCGAGCAGACCCACCGCGCCGATCAGGCCCAGTTCCTCGCCGATGATCGCGAAGATGAAGTCGTTGTGGGCGTTGGGCAGGTAGTTCCATTTGGCGACACCCTGACCGAGGCCGTCGCCGAAGATGCCGCCGTGCGCCAGCGCGTATTTGGCCTGTCGGGCTTGATAACCGGAGTCCATCGGGTCGTTCTCGGGATTGAGCCAGGACTGCACCCGGTCGTTGCGGTAACCGGCGGAGACCGCCAGGATGCCGCCGGCAACGAAGATCAGCGAGAGCGAACCCAGGAACACCCGCAGCGGAAGACCGGCGTACCAGAGCAGGCCGAGCAGGATGATGCCCAGCGAGACCGTCTGACCCAGGTCGGGCTGGATGACGATCAGGGTCAGCGCCACCAGCGCGGCGGGCACCAGCGGAATCAGCATCTCGCGCAACGACGCGCGTTCCATGCGTCGGGCGGCCAGCAGGTGCGCACCCCAGATGGCGAACGCCATCTTGGTCAGCTCGGACGGCTGCATCGAGAACCCGGCGATCACGAACCAGCCGCGCGAGCCGTTGGCTTCCTTGCCGATCCCGGGAACCAGTACCAGCACCAGCAACACGATGGTGAACGCAAAGCCGGTGAACGCGATGCGCCGCATGAATCGCACCGACATCCGCAGCGCCAGGTAGCAGCCGACCAGGCCGACGCATGTCCACATGACTTGTTTGCCGAAGATGATCCAGGCCGAACCGTCGTCGTCGTAGGAACGCACGCCCGAGGCGGACAGCACCATGATCAGGCCCAGCGTGGTCAGCAATGCGGCGACGGCGATGATCAGGTGAAACGAGGTCATCGGCCGCCCGAGCCAGGCGCCGAACCGGTTGCGCGGACCGGACGGTGCCGTGGGACTTGTCGGCGCCGGGTTCGCTGCGGTCGACTCCTGCTCGGCGACGTCGGTCACGTCGGTCGCGTCGTCAGGGCTTTCGTCGTCCGTCTTGGCGTCCCGGCGCAGCAGCCGGGTCAGCGTGATACCCATGCCGCCTACCGCAGCGCGGCGCGGACCGCCGCCGCGAAGGCGTCACCACGTGCGCCGTAGCCACTGAACTGGTCGAACGAGGCGCCGGCCGGCGCCAGCAGCACGGTGTCGCCCGGGGTGGCGAGGTCCCGGGCCGCCGCCACCGCTGCGGCCATCACGCGAGTGCCGACGGTCTCCGCGGCAACGTTAACTTGTATCACTTTAGTAACAGGAGCCTCAGCTGTCGCATGCATCACAACATCCTCGCCTGTCACAACCTGTACGACGGGGACATCGGGCGCGTGTCGCGATAACGCCTCGACAACCTCGGTCCGATCCCGGCCGAACAGGACCACCCCCACCAGCCGCGATGCGATGCGGGCCACCTCGGCGTCCACAGAAGCGCCCTTGAGCAGGCCACCGGCCAGCCACACCACCCGGGGATACGCCAACACCGAAGCTTCCGCGGCGTGCGGGTTGGTGGCCTTGGAATCGTCGACGTAGGTGATGCCGTCCGCGACGGCCACCACCTCCGATCGGTGCCGGCCCGGCCGGAAAGCGGTCAGCGCGTCGCTGATCGCCGTCGCGGGGACGCCGACGCTGCGCGCGAGCGCGGCCGCCGCCAACGCGTCCAACACCCCGACCGGACCCGGCACGGGTATCGAGGCGATCGGCGCCAGCGGCAGGTCGCCGGCGAAGGCTCGGTCCACCAGGTATCCGTCCCGCACGCCGAGTTCGCCGGCGGCAGGTTCGCCGAGCCGGAAACCGACCCGCACCGAAGCCGGCGCGGTGTCGGCCAACGCGGCAGCCCGGGCGTCGTCGAGTCCGACGACGGCCACCCGACCGGTGAGCACCCGGGCCTTGGCGGCGGTGTAGTCGGCCATCGTGCCGTGCCAGTCCAGGTGGTCCTCGGCGATGTTGAGCACCACACCCGCCTCGGGCCGCAACGAAGGTGCCCAGAACAACTGGAAACTGGACAACTCCACGGCCAGCACGTCGGACGGCGTAGCCAGCACATCCAGGACCGGGTCGCCGATGTTTCCGCACAGCGCGCTGCGTAGCCCGCCGGCGCTCAACATGTCGTGCAGCATCGAGGTCGTGGTGGTCTTCCCGTTGGTACCGGTCACCACCAACCAGCGCCGCGGCGGCCCGTACTGGCCGGCCGCATCCAGCCGCCAGGCCAGCTCCACATCGCCCCAGATGGGCACCCCCGCCGCCGCGGCCGCGGCCAACACCGGGGTGCTCGGCTGGAAGCCGGGACTGGTGACGACCAGCGCATAGAAGTCGATTCCGGCGATCGCTGCCGCCGGATCCGCGGTCGCCACCCCGGCATCGGCGTACGGGAGCAGCATCGCGGGGTCGTCGTCACAGAGCGTCGGAACGGCACCGAACCGGGTCAGCGCGGCCAGTACCGCCCGGCCGGTCACGCGCGCACCCGCGATCAGCACGGGCGCACCCGACGTCAACGGGCCCAGCACGTCAGGGTCCGATCGTGGACAGGTATTCGCCGTAGAACAGTGCCACCCCCAGACCGCAGGTGATGGCGGTGAGCAGCCAGAACCGGATGATCACCGTGGTCTCGGCCCAGCCGGTCAACTCGAAATGATGGTGGAACGGCGCCATCCGGAACATCCGGCGTCCGGTGGTCCGGAACGTCAGGATCTGCAGAACCACCGAGGTGACTTCGGCGACGAACAACGAACCCAGCACCACGGCCAGGATCTCGGTGCGGCTGGTGACCGACAGGCCCGCGATGATGCCACCCAGCGCCAGCGACCCCGTGTCGCCCATGAAGATCTTGGCGGGCGCGGCATTCCACCACAGAAACCCGATGCAGGCGCCGGCGGTGGCGGCCGCGACCAGCGCCAGATCCAGCGGATCGCGCACGTCGTAGCAGCCCTGCAGAGCTCCCGGCAGTCCCAGCACGGTCGCCGTGGCGCACGCGTTGCGGAATTGCCAGAAGGTGATCAGCACATAGGCCCCGGAGACCATCGCCATGGCGCCGGCCGCCAACCCGTCGAGCCCGTCGGTGAAGTTGACGGCGTTGGACCAGGCGCTGACCACGACGACACAGAACAGCACGAATACCACCGGCGTGAAGGCGATGGTGGCGATGTCGCGCACATAGGACAGGTTGAGGCTGCCCGGGGTCAGGCCGGCGTTGTTGCGGAACTGCAAGACCAGCACCCCGAACAGCACGGCGGCGGCGATCTGGCCGATCGTCTTGGCGGTCTTGTTCAGTCCCAGGTTGCGCGAGCGCCGGATCTTGATCAGGTCGTCGAGGAAGCCGACGCCGCCCAGCGCGGTAGCCAGGCCGAGCACCAACAGACCGGACGCGGTGACCCCGTCGCCGTCGAAGAGCAACCCGAACAGATGCGTGCCCAGGTAGCCGCACCAGATGCCGGCCAGGATCGCCACCCCGCCCATCGAGGGCGTGCCCCGCTTGGTGGCGTGGCTGGGCGGGCCGTCCTCCCGGATCTGGTGGCCGAACCCCTGCCGGGTGAACAGCCGGATCAGCGCCGGGGTCAGCAGGATCGACACGGTCACCGCGATCGCCACCGCGATCAGGATCTGCCTCACGGGCGCGGGCTTTCGCCGTCGGCCACCAGCGCGTCGGCCAACTGACCGAGGCCGGCCGAATTGGAGGCTTTGACCAGGACGACGTCGCCGGGGCGCAGCTCGGAGCGCAACAGCGTCAGGGCCGCCTCACGGTCGGGCACGTCGACAACCTCCGACCCCCACGAGCCCTCCATGACCGCTCCGTGGTGCATGGCGCTCATCAACCTCCCGGTTCCCACGACAACGAGTCGAGACACATCTAAGCGCACCGCGAGCCGACCGATGCGATCGTGCTCGGTTATCGCGTCGTCACCGAGTTCGGCCATCTCCCCCAGTACCGCCCAGCTGCGTCGCGGTTCACCCGCTTGGTCGGCGTGCGCCATCCAGGCCAGCGCCTGCAACCCGGCGCGCATCGAATCGGGGTTGGCGTTGTAGGCGTCGTCGATCACGGTCACCCCGTCGGCGCGGGTGCTCACCTGCATCCGGTGCCGCGACACCGGTCCCGCCTGGGCGAGCGCGGCCGCGACCTGTTGCACGTCGGCACCGCATTCCAGCGCGACCGCGGCCGCGCACAGTGCGTTGCTCACCTGATGGTCACCGGATACGCCGAGCTCGATTTCGGCGTGTGCTTGACCCGCGTGCAGGGCGAACCGTGGTCGCGCCAGTTCGTCCAGGGAAACCGGTCCGGCCCAGACGTCGCCGCTGGCGCGACTCACCCGGACGACGCGGGCCGCGGTCACCTCCGCCATCGCGGCGACCATCGGGTCATCGGCATTGAGTACGACCACCCCGGACGACGGAACCGCTTGCGGCAGTTCGGATTTGGTCTGTGCGATGACCTCGCGGGAGCCGAACTCCCCCAGGTGCGCGGTGCCGACGTTGAGGACGACGCCGATCGCCGGCGGAGCGATCTCGGCCAGCGCGGCGATGTTGCCGGGATGGCGCGCCGACATCTCCAGCACCAGAAAGTCGGTGTCACGGGTGGCCCGCAGCACCGTCCAGGGATGCCCCAACTCGTTGTTGAACGACCCGGGCGGGGCGATCACCTGCCCGAGTGGTTGCAGGACCGCGGCAACCAGGTCCTTGGTCGAGGTCTTGCCCGAGGATCCGGTGATCCCGATGATCGTCAACCCGCCCGCCACCAGGTCGGCGGCCACCGCCTTTGCCAGCCTGCCCAACGCGCCCAGCACCGCCGCGCCGGACCCGTCCACGTCGTGTTCGAGCACGCCGGCCCGGCCGTCGGGTGCCTGCTGTGGGGCCACCACGATGGCCGGCACCCCGACCGGGCGGGCGGCCAGCACCACGGCGGCGCCGGCGGCGACCGCGGAAGCGGCGTGGTCGTGCCCGTCGGCGCGTGCGCCCGGTAACGCCAGGAACAACCCACCCGGCCCGACGGCGCGCGAGTCGAACTCCACGGTCCCGGTGACGTGGATGCTGGCCGCCTGCTCGGCTGTGATGTCAGCCAGGGTGCCGCCGACGATCTCGGCGATCCGGGCGATGGTCAGATCGATCATCGGTGCCGCTCCAAAGCCTGCGCCAATTCGACCCGATCGTCGAACGGGTGCGTTTCCCCGCCTCCGCTCTGCCCGGTTTCGTGCCCTTTGCCGGCGATCAGCACCACGTCACCCGGTCCGGCCCAGGCCACCGCGGCCCCGATCGCCTCGCGACGGTCGCCGATCTCGACCACTTGCGCTTTACCGTCGGCGGTGCCGGCCAGGATCTCCCTGCGGATCGCCGCGGGATCCTCGCTGCGCGGGTTGTCGTCGGTGACGATCACCAGGTCGGCCAGCTCGGCGGCGATGGCGCCCATCGGGGCGCGCTTGCCGGGGTCGCGGTCACCGCCCGCACCGAACACCACCGCCAGCCGTCGGCCGGGGTGCAGCAGAGTGGTCAGCACCGCGCGCAGCGCCTCGGGCTTGTGGGCGTAGTCGACCAGCGCGACGAAGTCCTGGCCCCGGTCGACCTGTTCGAGGCGACCCGGCACCCGGGTCTGTCGTAGCCCCGGCGCCGCCTGCTCCGGGGACACCCCGACGGCGTCCAGAACCGCCAGTGCGACAAGGCAATTGGCGATGTTGTAATGCCCCGGCAAGTCGATGCCGATCCGGTGCCGGCCGCCGGCGGGGTCGATCGCGGTGAACTCCTGACCCGCCGGGCCCCGCGGGGTGATGTCGGCGGCGCGCCACTGCGCGGGGCGGTCGGTGACACTGACGGTGATGGCGGTACCCGCCCGCTCGGCCATCGCGCGACCGCCGTCGTCGTCGACGCACACCACCACGGTGCGGGCGCGCAACGCAGAAGCCGGGTCGAACAGCAGCGCCTTGGCCTCGAAGTAGTCCTGCATGGTCAGGTGGAAGTCCAGATGGTCCCGGGAGAGGTTGGTGAAGGCCCCCACGGAGAACTCGGTGCCGTCGACCCGACCCAGGCTCAGCGCGTGACTCGACACCTCCATGACCACGGTGTCCACCCCGCGCTCGGCCATCGCGGCGAACATCGCCTGCAGAGCCGGAGCTTCCGGGGTGGTCAGCGCGCTGGGGATGTCGGCACCGTCGATGCGGACGCCGATGGTGCCGATCAGCCCGGCGACCCGGCCACCGGCCCGCAGCCCCGCCTCGACCAGGTAGGTGGTGGTGGTCTTGCCCGAGGTGCCGGTGATCCCGACGACCGTCACCCGGCCGGACGGGCGTCCGTACACGGTGGCGGCCAGCCCACCCAGCACGCTGCGCGGCGCCGGATGCACCAGCACCGGCACCTCGAGGTCCCCGCCGCCCAGTTCGGCCACGCCGGCGGCATCGGTGAGCACCGCGACGGCCCCGCGTTCCATGGCCTGCCCGGCGTGACGGGCGCCGTGGGTGGTGGACCCGGGCAGGGCGGCGAACAGGTCGCCGGGACGCACGTCCTGGGCGCGCAGCGTCACCCCGGTGACCGTCAGGTCGCCGAGCACGGTGAGCCGGTCCGGTCCGGCGGTCAGCACGGCGCCTACCTGCGCGGCCAGCGCGGCCAGCGGCACGCCCGCGCCGGTGCTGGGGCGCAGATCCGTTGGCACCGACGCCACCTCCGTCACCACCTCCGTCGGGTCGGCCTGATCGGGATGATCGGCCAAGACACCCTACCTAGCCGCGGCAGCGGACACGCCCGTCCGGGACGGGCAGCGCGCGGCCGGTAGTTACATCGCCTGCAAGGTGAGCGGCGGTCCCGGGTCCGGCGACAGCGGAACGTTCGCGCGCTGCATCAGCCAGCCCGCGATGTTGTGGAACAACGGCGCCGCCGAGTGGCCGGGAGTGCCGTCGGCGTTGCGCTGCGGATTGTCCATCATGATGCCGATCACGTAGCGAGGATTGTCGACGGTGGCCATCCCGGCGAAGGTGATCCAGTAGACGTCGTCGAAATAGCACCCGCAGCCGGGGTTGATCTGCTGCGCGGTTCCCGTCTTGCCCGCCATCTGGTAGCCGGGCACCGACGCGGCCGGCCCGGTGCCCTGCTGGTAACCCATCGGGTCCTGCTGCACCACCGCGCGCAGCATGCCGCGCACCGTCTGGGCGGTCTGCGCCGAGACCACCCGGACGCCGTCGGGACGGGGTTCCTCGGTGCGGGTGCCGTCGGCGGCGATGGTGGCCTTGAGGATGCGCGGCGGGATCCGCACGCCGTCGTTGGCGATCGCCTGGTACATGCCGGCCATCTGCAGCAGGGTCATCGAAACCCCTTGTCCGATAGGCAGATTGGAGAAGGTGCTGCCCGACCACTGGTCGATCGGCGGCACCAGGCCGGCGCTCTCACCGGGCAGCCCGACAGCGGTGCGCTGACCCAGCCCGAACTTGCGCACCATGTCGTAGAAACGTTCCGGGCCCACCCGCTGGGCCAGCATCAGCGTGCCGACGTTGGAGGACTTCCCGAATACCCCGGTGGTGGTGTAGGGCATCACGCCGTGCTCCCAGGCGTCGTGGATGGTGACCCCGCCCATTGAGATGGTGCCCGGGACCTGCAGCACCTCGTCGGGGTTGGACAGTCCGTATTCGATGACCGAGGACGCGGTGATGATCTTGTTCACCGAGCCCGGCTCGAAAGGCGAGGACACCGGCAGGTTGCCCAGCTGCCGGTCGCCCTGGCGCCCGATGTCCTGCGACGGGTCGAAGGTGTTGTCGTTGGCCATGGCCAGCACTTCACCGGTCCTGGCGTCGAGTACGACGGCCGAGACGGTGTGCGCGCCCGATACGTTCTTGGCCTGCTGCACCTGCTGTTGGACGTAGAACTGGATGTCGTCGTCGAGGGTGAGCTGGACGGTCGAACCGTGCACCGCCTTATGCCGGTTGCGATAGCTGCCGGGGATGACGACGCCGTCCGAGCCGCGGTCGTAGGTGACCGACCCGTCGGTGCCGGCCAGCATCGCGTCCAGGGAGTCCTCCAGGCCCAGCAGACCGTGGCCGTCCCAGTCGATGCCGCCGACGATGTTGGCCGCCAGTGACCCGCCGGGGTACTGACGCAGGTCCTGACGCTCCGAGCCGACCTCGGGGAATTTGGCCGAGATCGCTTGCGCGATAGCGGGATCAACGTTGCGGGCCAGGTAGACGAACGTCTCGTTGCTCTGCAGCTTCTTCAGGATTGTCGCGGCGTCCGGCTTGTTGTTCAGCTTGCCGGCGACCTCTTTGGCGATGTCCTTGAGCCGTTCCTGGGGGTCGGGCGCGTGCGGCGACTTCTTCTTGGCGTCCTCCAGCTGCTGACGAACCCGCTTGGGCTGGAAGGTCAGTGCGCGCGCCTCGATGGTGAACGCGAGCCGGTCGTTGTGGCGGTCGACGATGGCACCGCGGATCGCCCGTTCGACGTCGGTGACCTTGAGCTGGCCGGCCGCTTGCGCGTTGAGCTGCGAAGCATTGGACACCTGCAGGTAGAACAACTGCGTGACAGCCACCGCCATCAACACCAGGATGACGGCGTTACCGGCCCGGTGCCGGAAGACGAAGGAGGCGCCGCGACCGACCACCTCGACGGCCTGACGGGTGCGCCGGTCTCGTGCCGAGTGCCCGGCGGGCACCGAATCCGACCGGACGCGAGATACCTTGGCCTCGGTGGCTTTACGAGAGCGCTTCGGATGCTTGGTGTCACGGGCCGGACGGGGGGCGCGGCGCGGGTCGCCGCGGTTCATCGCGCGGCCCCCGGCACCGTCGGGAGCGGGACCGGTTGTTCAGCGGTAGCCGGCGCGGGCAACACCGCCGGTGGCTGCACCGTGGGCACCGTCGGCAACAGGTCGGCGTGTACTGAGTTGGGGGCCGGCACTGTCGCCCCCGGCACGGGTAGCTGAGCACCCGGCACCGTCGCACCCGGCACCGGCAGCTGAGCACCCGGCACCGTCGCACCCGGCACCGGCAGCTGACCGCCCGGCACCGTCGCACCCGGCACCGTTCCCGGAACCGTCGGCACCTGTCCGGGCACCGCCGGCACCTGTCCGGGCACCGCCGGCACCTGTCCGGGCACCCCCGAAGCACCGGGCCCCACCACCGTCGACGCACCGTCCGGCCCGCGCAGCAGCACCTGTGGGCCAGAGTGGGCCGGCACACTCGGGTCGGTGGCACCGGGCGCGACCCGCACCGCGACCTCCGGCGGCGGGGCCGCCGGCCGGGGCGGCGGTGGCGGAGTCTCGTCGGGCAACTTGGCGTTCAACGGCGGCGGCGGGACCCCGTCGGCCGGTTTGGGGTTACCCACCACCACCCAGGTGCCGTCGGGCGCCTGGACCAGATGGGCGGTGTCGCGGGTGGGAATCATGCCCTGTTTGCGCGCCGCCTCGGCCAATGCGGGCGCCGACTCGGCCTCCCGGACATCGCGTTCCAGCGCCTCCTTCTGCTGTTGCAGCATCCGGGTCCGTTCCCGGGCATGGCTGAGCTGGTAGGAGCGCTCGGCGGCGTCGGTGGACAACCACAGGGTCAAACCCAGTCCCACACCGAGTGAACCGATGACGAGCACCACGAAGGGCACCCGACTCAACAGGGTGCTGGGCCGCAGGTCGATCTCGGTCAGGCGGGCGGCCAGCCGCTCGGTCAGTTTGGGCCGAATCACCTTGGGCGCTTTGGCTTTGCGAGCCTTGGCGCGCGCCTTGGCCTGACTGGCGTTCTTGGCCCGGACCGGTCGATCCACCGGGCGGGATATCGGGCTGGTCTGAGGTCCCGAACGGGGCACGCGCGCCTCGCGGCTCGGCGCTGCCGGCGTGCGCGACCGGTTGCGGCGCGACGACACGTCGGCAGCGGTGCGGGCACTGGGCCGGCCCGCGCCACCCCGTCGGGTGTCACGACGTTTGGACGCCTCGCGCTGTGTGCTCATGCATAGCCCTTCCCGCTTGCGTGCTCAATTCGTTGCAGCGCCCGCAGTCGCACCGGGGTGCTGCGCGGGTTGCGCTCCATTTCGGCTTCGTCCGCCCGCTCTGCGCCGTGCGTCAACGACCGGAATCGCGGCCCGTGGCCGGGAAGTTCGACCGGGAGACCCGGCGGTGTACGGGAGGCGGTCGCTTCGGCAAAGGCGCGCTTGACGATCCGATCCTCCAGGGACTGATAGGCCAGCACCACGATGCGACCGGCCAACGCGAGCGCGTCGAGCGCCGCCGGCACGGCACCGCGCAACGACTCCAGCTCGTCGTTGACCGCGATGCGCAATGCCTGGAAGGTGCGCTTGGCCGGATGTCCGCCGGATCGGCGGGTGGCGGCCGGGATGGCTTCGTAGAGCAGGGCCACCAACTCGCCGGTCGACGTGAACGGGGCGCGGGCGCGGCGTCGGACGATCTGTGCGGCGATGCGTCGGGCGAACCGCTCCTCGCCATAGCGATGCAGGATGCCGGCCAGCTCGGCTTCGTCGTAGGTGTTGACGACGTCGGCCGCTGTCAGGGGCGCCGACGGATCCATCCGCATGTCCAGCGGCGCGTCCTTGGCGTAGGCGAACCCGCGCTCGGCACGGTCGAGCTGCATCGACGACACACCCAGATCGAACAGGATCCCGTCAACGGATTCGACTGTGCCGTAACCGGATTCGCCCAGGGCGGTGGCTATGCCGTCATAGCGGGTGTGCACCAGCGTAATCCGGTCGGCGAATGGGGCCAGCCGGTCGCGGGCGATGTCCAGCGCGGTCGGGTCCCGGTCGAGTCCGATCAATCGCAAGCCCGGCAACTCGGTGAGGAATCGCTCGGCGTGCCCGCCGGCGCCCAACGTCGCGTCGACGAGGATAGCACCGGAGCCGTCGGGGTGATAGCGGGTCAGCGCCGGGGTGAGCAACTCCAGGCAACGGTGCGCCAGCACCGGCACATGACCGAAATCGGAAGGGCCGGAAGTCGGTTGGTGTGCCACCGCAAGACCTCCCGGGCTGTATCGGCCTACCGGTGACCGCGCACCGTGGTCTCTGTCCGAAAGCACGCACCTGGCGTTGGGGAAGTACGCCAGGGTCGGTTCGGGCAGAGACCACGGTGCACGGGCATGCACCTCAGAAGATGTCGCCGAGTGCTTCATCGCTGGCCGCGGAGAAGTTCTCTTCATGGATTTGCTGATAGTTGTTCCAGGCCTGGGCATCCCAGATCTCGAGGAAATCGACCGCACCGATCACCACGCAGTCTTTCGACAGGCCGGCGTAGCGGCGATGGTCGGCAGACAGCGTGATCCGGCCTTGGGCATCGGGGTGCTGCTCGTCGGTGCCGGCAGCGAGGTTACGGAGGAAGGCCCGGGCTTCGGGATTACTGCGGGGCGCCTTGCTCGCCCGCCGCGCCAGCTGTTCGAACTCCGACCGCGGGTAGACGGCGAGGCTGTGATCCTGGCTCTTGGTGACCATCAACCCCCCTGCCAACGCGTCGCGAAACTTGGCCGGCAGCGTGAGCCGCCCCTTGTCGTCGAGCTTGGGCGTGTAGGTGCCGAGAAACACTGCGGCACCTCCAACTTGCTTCGCACCCAAACGCTTCGGCTACCATACCCCACAATCCCCCACTTCTCCCCAAAAACACCCCCTCCGCGCGTCCCGAAGCCGCCCACTGCCGATCAGACCGCCGCCCAGCGCGGTCAGCTCCCGCGGAAGGCCCTAGAGCGAAGAGGAAAACGCGCATTTCAGGGGCCTAAACCACCCCGTCGGGAGCGAGGTGGGGCGCAGTGGGGCAGATGGGCACAACTGCGCTACGAATCGGGCACAAGGTGGCGTCGTCCGGCATGGCGGGCGTGTCCGCGGGGCTGCATCTGCGATCGTGGCGGGGCCGGCAAACGAGAACGGGGCAGCCGTCTGGCTACCCCGTCATGTGTTGGCGCGCTGTACTACTCGTCGAACCGGCGGCGGAACCGATCCTCCATACGACTGGTGAACGAACCGCTGCCACCCTTGGGTCGACGCTGACGCGACGCACCCGACGTCGACCCGCCGTGATCCGGCCTGCCGGCCAGCCGGCGGCCGGTGACCGCGTACACCACGCCGCCGAACATCACGACGAACCCCAGCACGCTCAGCACCGGGAAACTTCCGATCATCGTGGCTTTGAATGCCACCCCGGAGACCAGCATCGCCAAACCGACGACGAACAGCGCCGTGCCTTGCAGCCGGCGCCGTGCCGTCGGGGCGCGGAAGCCGCCGCCGCGGACACTCGAAGCGAACTTGGGATCCTCGGCATAGAGAGCGCTCTCGATCTGATCGAGCATTCGCTGCTCATGATCGGAGAGTGGCATTCGTCCCTCCTTGCCGAAACACTGTGGTGTCTTCACCGATAGCACACGTATAGCCCGTTGTGGGGCAATTAACTCCGATGATACGAGGTCATTGTTCGCGGTACCAATGATTCGCAAACGATTCTATCGCCTCGACAGCCGACGCAACGCGATGGTCCGCGGCGGTCGCGGGTGCAACCCGTCACACGATGTCGACAGACTGCCCGTCGCCGCGCGACGACGGCGTCCGATACTGGAACCCGACCGGACCCAACCGAAGCCGAGGAGGACACCGCGCGTTGGCGACCTTCCTCATCGACCTGCCCCCGAAAGACATGGAGCGCCGCCTCACCGACGCGCTGAAGGTCTACGTCGACGCGATGCGCTATCCGCGCGGCACCGAGAATCAGCGGGCCGCGATGTGGCTGGAACACACCCGGCGACCCGGCTGGAAAGCGGTCGCCGCCGTCGAAGTCGCCGACGCACGCCGACCGGCGGGTGACCCTCCGACGGCGGCCGAGTTGAGCAACGCGCCGCTGGTCGGGGTCGGCTACGGCTATCCCGGGGCGCCGGGACAGTGGTGGCAGCAGCAGGTCATCCTCGGTTTGCAGCGCAGCGGCTTCCCCGCCCCGGCGATCGACCGGCTGATGACCAGTTACTTCGAGCTCACCGAGCTGCACATCCACCCCCGCGCGCAGGGTCACGGCCTCGGTGAGGCGCTGGCCCGTCGGCTTCTGACCGGTCGCGACGAAGCCAACGTCCTGCTGTCCACGCCGGAGACCAGCGGGGAGGGCAACCGCGCCTGGCGGTTGTACCGCCGGTTGGGGTTCACCGACGTCATCCGCAGCTACTATTTCGCCGGGGATCCCCGGGCTTTCGCGATTCTGGGGCGCGCGCTGCCACTCTGAACGGGCGGCTCACCCGGTCTGGCACGATGACCTGGTGCCCGCCAGCCTTTCCGCGCTACCGGTCCGGGGATCTCGCCGCATTTCCAGCGACCGCCGTCGTCGGCTGCTGGCCGTCGTGATGCTGCTGATGCTGGTGCCGTTGGCCACCGGATGCCTGCGAGTCCGGGCGTCGATCACGATCTCCCCCGACGACCTGGTGTCCGGCGAGATCATCGCCGCGGCCAAACCCAAGAACAACAAGGACACCGGACCGCAGCTGGACACGAACCTGCCGTTCAGCCAGAAGGTCGCGATCTCGAATTACGAAAGCGACGGCTACGTGGGTTCGCAGGCGGTCTTCGCCGATCTGACCTTCGCCGAACTGCCGCAGCTGGCCCACCTGAACTCCGACGCCGCCGGAGTGAACCTGTCGCTGCGCCGCAACGGCAACCTGGTGATCCTGGAAGGCCGGGCCGACCTGACATCGGTGACCGATCCCGAGGCCGAGGTCGAGCTGACCGTCGCCTTCCCTGGAACCGTGACGTCCACCAACGGCGACCGGATCGAGCCCGAGGTCGTGCAGTGGAAGCTCAAGCCGGGCGTGGTGAGCACGATGAGCGCCACCGCCCGCTACACCGATCCCAACACTCGGTCGTTCACCGGGGCGGGGATCTGGCTGGGCATCGCGTCGTTCGCCGCCGCGGGCGTGGTGGCGGCGTTGGCCTGGGCCAGCCGGGACCGTTCGCCGCGGTTCACCGCGTCCGGCGACCAGTCGTCCAGTTAGGCCGGGGCCGTCGGCGCCCAGTAGGCGAGCATCTCCGCGAAAGTCTCGAAGGCCGGGCCGGACACGCCGTAGGTCGCCTCGAAGTGGATGCTCAGCGGAAAGCCGAGGTCGGCGACTCCGTCGATGACCCGCTTGTAGAGGTCGACCAGCAGCGCACGTTTGTCGGCGGGCTCACTGGCGGCCAAAGTCCTGACGAACTCCTGCTCCCCGGCCACCGCGGCGTTACCCGGGTCCTGGATCAGCCAGTTGATCAGCCCGACCCGGCTCTCGACTTTGGGGACGAACCCGAACGACAACAGAATCTCGGGCCGATGGTCGGTCTGCTTGGCGAAGTCGGCCAAGAACCCCACGATGGCGTCGGAGTAGAGCAGTTGGGTCATGCCGTAGGTGGCACCCTGGTCGCACTTGAAATTGAGCCGGCCGTGTTCGCCTTCCCGGGTCGGGATCACGATCACACCGCGATTGGCCACGGCGTCGCGATAGATCGACAGCGCCTCGGTCGGTGGCACACCGTCGCCTTCCCCGTCGTTCATGGTGCGCGGCACCCCGACGAAGACCACACCCTGCATCCCGGACTCGGTCAGTGCGGTGAGCCGCTGTCCCAGCGCCGACTCGTCCATGAACGCGGTGACCTGGGTGCACAGGCCGTGCAGGCCAGGCAGTTCCGGTTTGATGATCGACCAGAAGTCCAGCACGTCCAGCTTGGCCTTCATCGGCACCGGGCGGTCGTCGTCCTCGGCGATCATGCCCGGGATCATCACGTGCCGGAGCCGACCGTCCAGACCGGACTCGGCCGAGTACCGCACCACTTTGTGCGCGTCTTCCAGCGCCCGCTCCCGACCGTCCTCGACGTTGGGCGGCACCAACTCGAGCGCGATGGTGTTGAGCGTCACGCGATTCCTCATTCTTCAGCTGACTCGTCTGGCGCTGCGTCGCGCAAACCTTGGACAAACCCCCACGACAGCATAGGGGCGCGATTTTCACGCTCATCAGGCGCTGGCGGCAGCCGTTGCGCGGATCGGGCAAACGCCGCGCGGCATACACTGTCGGGCCAGAGGTATGCCGAGTGAGGAAGGGGCGCTGCGCTGAGCCTGGAAGCATCGGCAGCATCGGCAACCGTCGAGGTGGCCGCCGCCGTCACCGACCAGCTGCGACGGTACCTGCACGACCGTCGCGGTGAAGCCGGCTACCTGGAATTTCCGTGCGGCACCGACTTCGCCGAGTTGACCGGCTGGCTCGAGGATTTCGTGCTGAGCGGGGGCAAGCGACTGCGGCCGGTGTTCGCCTACTGGGGATGGGACGCGGTCACCGACCACCGGCCCGATTCCGATGTGCTGCTGCTGTTTTCGGCGCTGGAACTACTGCACGCGTTTGCCCTGATCCACGACGACGTGATCGACGCCTCGGCGACCCGACGCGGCCGGCCGACCGCCCACCAGCACTTCGCGGCCCGGCACCGGGAACGTCGGTGGCGTGGCCCGGCCGAACAGTTCGGGGTATCGGCGGCGATCCTGCTCGGCGACGTCGCGCATACCTGGGCCGCTGACATCGTCTCCCGCGCGCGCCTGTCAGCCGATGTGCGGCCGCGGGTGGAGCGGGTCTGGTCGGCGATCCGCACCGAGGTGCTGGGCGGCCAGTACCTCGACATCGTCGCCGAGGCCGCCGTACCGGGCTCGGTGGACGAATCGGTCACGGCGGCGATGACCGTGGCCACCTACAAGACCGCCTGCTACACAGTGACGCGCCCGTTGCAGCTCGGGGTTGCCGCCGCCGCCGACCGGCCCGAGGTGACGGCGGCCTTCGAGCGATTCGGGACCGACCTCGGAGTGGCGTTCCAGCTGCGCGACGACGTCCTGGGCGTCTTCGGCGATCCCGCGGTGACGGGCAAACCGTCCGGCGACGACCTGCGCTCAGGCAAACGCACCGCGCTGCTGGCCGAGGCAACGCAACTGGCCGCGGAATCGGATCCGTTGGCCGCCAATCTGTTACGCACGTCGATCGGCACCGATCTGACAGAGGACCAGGTGTCCGAACTACGCGAGGTGATCGAGGGGGTGGGCGCACTGACGGCCGCGGAGAACCGGATCACCGAGCTGACCGACCGGGCCCTGGCCACCTTGGCCGCGGCACCGATCAACGCGTCTGCCAAAGCCGGCTTGGCCGAGCTGGCCCAGGCAGCCACCGATCGGTCCGCGTGAGCCGATGACCACTCCGACACCGGCCCCGCAGGCCGCCAGCACTGTTCCGAAAATAACTGTGGGACAACGCATTTCGCGACTGTCCGCGTTCGCCAGAGCGCCGGAGGGCGGTCCGGCGCGGTTGGGGTTCCTGGGTGCTGTCCTGATCACGATCGGCGGCCTGGGCGCGGGTAGCACGCGCCAGCATGACCCGCTACTGGAGTCGATTCATCTGTCCTGGATGCGTTTCGGCCACGGACTGGTGCTGTCGTCGATCCTGCTCTGGGTCGGCGTGAGCCTGATGCTGATCGCGTGGTTGCGGCTGGGGCGGCGGTTGCTCGGCGAGGGAGTCAGCGAGTTCACGATGCGCGCGACCACCGCTTTCTGGCTGGCCCCGCTGCTGTTGTCGGTTCCGGTGTTCAGTCGCGACACCTATTCGTATCTGGCGCAGGGCGCGTTGCTGCGCGACGGCTTCGATCCCTACGCGGTGGGGCCGGTCGGCAACCCGAACCCGTTGCTGGACGACGTGAGTCCCATCTGGACGATCACCACCGCGCCCTACGGCCCGGCGTTCATCCTGGTGGCCAAGCTGGTGACGGTGCTCGTCGGCAACAACGTCATCGCCGGAACGATGCTGCTGCGCCTGTGCATGCTGCCCGGTCTGGCGCTGCTGATCTGGGCCGCCCCCCGGCTGGCGCGCCATATTGGCGCCGACGGCGCCACCGCACTCTGGATCTGCGTGCTGAACCCCCTGGTGCTGATCCATCTGATGGGCGGGGTGCACAACGAGATGCTGATGGTGGGCCTGATGGCCGCCGGCATCGCGCTGACCTTGCAGCGGCACCACGTCGCCGGTATCACGCTGCTCACCGTCGCGATCGCGGTCAAAGCCACCGCGGGGCTCGCGCTGCCGTTTTTGGGCTGGGTGTGGATGCGTCATCTGCGCGACGACCGCGACTGGCGGCCGGTGCAGGCGTTCGCGGTTGCCGCGCTGTCCGCGTTGCTGATCTGTGTCGCGGTATTCGGTGTGCTGTCGCTGGCGGCCGGGGTCGGATTGGGCTGGCTGACCGCGCTGGCCGGATCGGTGAAGATCATCAACTGGCTGACCGTGCCGACCGCCGCCGCGAACCTGATCCATGCCTTGACCAGCGGGTTTTTCGCTGTGCAGTTCTACTCCGTGCTGCGGATCGCCCGGCTGGTCGGCATCGTCGTGATCGCGGTGTCGCTGCCGGTGCTGTGGTGGCGGTTCCGGCGCGACGACCGCGCCGCCCTGACCGGCATCTTCGCCGCGATGCTGGTCGTGGTGCTGTTCGTGCCGGCCGCGCTGCCGTGGTATTACTCCTGGCCGCTGGCGGTGCTCGCTCCGCTGGCGCAGTCGCGTCGCGCGATGGCCGCCATCGCCGGGTTCTCGACCTGGATCATGGTGATCTTCAAACCCGACGGGTCGCACGGAATGTATTCCTGGCTGCACGTCGGGCTCGCGACCGCCTTCGCGCTGGTGGCCTGGCGTTCGATCTACCGCGCACCGGACCCCGAGGAAGACACGCCGGCCGAGGAGCCGCTCGCTAGTACGCCATAGCCTGGGCGCGCCGCACCACTTCGCGCGCCTGATGGGCGTGCAGCGCATCGACCGGGCGGGCGTTGTTCAGGGCGTCGCGCGAGCCGTCGCGGGTGACCGTCAGCGACGGGTCCGGGGTGAACAGCCAACGGACGATCTCGGTGTCGTGGTAGCCGCCGTCGTGCAGGATCGTCAACAGACCGGGCAGGCTCTTGACGACGTGGCCCGAGGTGGTGAAGAAGACCTGCGGCACCACCACGCCGCCGGCGCGGCGCACCGCGACCAGGTGACCTTCGCGCAACTGCTGCTGCACCTTGCTCACCGGAATGCCGAGCAATTCGGCCACCCGGGACAGGTCGAAGGTCGGCTCGTCGGGATCAAGGACATCGTCGCCGGCGGGAATGCTGCCCACCAGGTCAGTCTAGAACTGCCGGGCGGCCACGTCTGCGCCTTCTGCCAGGAAAATATCCCCGTCCACCTACCATTGCCTGCGTGGTTGGGGATCCCTTGCACGGCGCCGTGCTGGACGGCCGCTATCTGGTGCAGGAGAAGATCGCCAGCGGCGGAACCTCGACGGTGTACCGCGGGCTCGACACCCGGCTCGACCGGCCGGTGGCCCTGAAGGTGATGGACCCGCGCTACTGCGACGACCAGCAATTCCTGACACGGTTCCAGCTCGAGGCACGCACCGTCGCGCGGCTGAAGAATCCATGTCTGGTGGCCGTCTACGACCAGGGCCAGGACGGTCGCTACCCGTTCCTGGTGATGGAACTCGTCGAAGGTGGCACCCTTCGCGAACTGCTGACCGAGCGCGGGCCGATGCCGCCGCACGCGGTGGTGGCGGTGCTGCGACCCGTGCTGAGCGGGCTGGCCGCCGCGCACCGGGCCGGCCTGGTGCACCGCGACGTCAAGCCCGAGAACGTCCTGATCTCCGACGACGGCGAGGTCAAGATCGCCGATTTCGGGTTGGTACGCGCCGTTGCGGCCGCGGGCATCACCTCTGCCAGCGTCATCCTGGGCACCGCGGCGTATCTGTCCCCCGAGCAGGTGCGTGACGGCAGCGCCGGTCCCCGCAGCGACGTCTACTCGGTGGGGATCCTCACCTACGAACTGCTGACCGGGGGCACCCCGTTCACCGGCGACACCGCGCTGTCGGTCGCCTACCAGCGGCTGGAGGCCGACGTGCCGCCGCCGAGCGCCGTGATCGACGGTGTGCCAACGCAATTCGACGACTTCGTGGCCTGCGCGACGGCCGCCGACCCGGCGCAGCGTTACGCCGACGCGATCGAGATGGCCGCCGACGTGGAGGCGATCGCCGAGGAGCTGAACCTGCCCGACTTCCGGGTGCCGGCGCCGCGCGACTCCGCCCAACACCGGTCGGCGGCGCTGCACCACAGCCGCGCGGGCGGCGCACCCCGTCCGAACCCGACCCGTCAGTTCACCCGCGAGCCCGAGGCCTGGCCGGAACCGGACCCGCCGGTCGAACCGGCGACGGAGTTCGAGGTCGACGACGGGGTGTTCGCGGGCATCCCGATCGACGAGTTCGTCTGGGAGCGTCAGCACCGGCGCCGCATGGTGCTGATCTGGGTGGTCGTGGTGCTGACGTTGACCGGGCTCGTGGCGACCGGGGCCTGGATCCTCGGAGCGCACCTCAGCGGCCTGCTCTAGGTTGCGCGAGCAGACGCAAAAGCCCCTATTTCGTGCCGAAATCGGGGGCTTTTGCGTCTGCTCGCCCGGGGTGCGGCTAGTCGCGCAACATCTCCGCGACCAGGAAGGCCAGCTCGAGGGACTGCTGGGTGTTCAGCCGCGGGTCGCACGCCGTCTCGTAGCGACCGGCCAGATCGTGGTCGGAGATGTCCTGCGCGCCGCCCAGGCATTCGGTCACGTTCTCGCCGGTGATCTCGACGTGGATGCCACCCGGATGGGTGCCCAAGGCGCGATGCACCTCGAAGAAGCCCTGCACCTCGTCCACGATCCGATCGAAGTGCCGGGTCTTGTACCCCGTCGACGACTCGTGGGTATTGCCGTGCATCGGGTCGCACTGCCAGATCACCTGGTGACCGGCGGCCTGGACCTTCTCGATGATCGGCGGCAGCACGTCGCGCACCTTGTTGTTGCCCAGCCGGCTCACCAGGGTCAGCCTGCCCGGCTTGTTGTGCGGGTCGAGTCGCTCGACGTATTCGACGGCCAGTTCCGGCGTCATCGTCGGGCCGATCTTGACGCCGATCGGATTGGCGATCACCTCCGCGAAGGCGATGTGCGCGCCGTCGAGCTGACGGGTGCGCTCCCCGATCCACACGGTGTGCGCCGACAGGTCATAGAGCTGCGGTTCGCCGTTCTCGCCCTCGGAAAGCCGCAGCATGGACCGCTCGTAGTCGAGCACCAACGCCTCGTGGCTGGCGTAGATCTCGGCGGTCTGCAGGTTGCGGTCGGCCACCCCGCAGGCGCTCATGAACCGCAGCGCGCGGTCGATCTCGGCGGCCAACGCCTCGTAGCGGGCGCCGGCCGGCGAGGTACGCACGAATTCGCGGTTCCAGTCGTGCGCCAGGTGCAGCGACGAGAACCCCGACGAGGTGAGCGCACGCACCAGGTTCATTGCGGCGCTGGCGTTGGCGTAGGCGCGGACCAGCCGCGACGCATCGTGGTCACGGACCGCGGCGTCGGGGGCGAAGCCGTTGATCATGTCACCCCGGTAGGACTTCAAGCCGAGGGCGTCGATGTCGGCCGACCGGGGTTTGGCGTACTGACCGGCGATGCGGGCCACCTTGACCACCGGCATGCTGGCGCCGTAGGTCAGGACCACGGCCATCTGCAGCAGGGTACGGATGTTGCCCCGGATATGCGGTTCGGTGTTGTCGGTGAAGGTCTCCGCGCAGTCGCCGCCCTGCAGCAGGAACGCCTCACCCCGGGCGACCTGGGCAAGTTGTTCCTGCAGACGGATGATCTCCGAGGACACCGTCACCGGCGGCACGCTCTCGAGCACCGTGCGCATCGCCGCCGCCTGGTCCTCGTCCCAGCTGGGCTGCTGCACGGCCGGCTTGGCCAGCGCCGCGTCCAGCCGGGCCCGCAGATCCGCGGGCAACGGCGGCAACGGCGGCAGCTGGTCGATCGGAATGTCGACGGTCCAGTTCATCGGTCCATCGTAACCGTGGCCGCCTGCACCCGGCTGATCAGGGCGAACGCTACTCCCCGCTGATAATTCGGAAGCGGCGCAACTGATCCCGGGCATCCACCAGCGCGTCGTGCACGTCGCGGGAACGCGGTGGCAACCGCGGACAACCGCGGTCTTCCCACAACTGGCGCAGCTCTCGGGTGAATCGGGGTATCGCCTTGGGCAGCGCCGGCATCGCACCCCACAACTGGCACAGCGCGACGTGGTCGTAGGCGGCCACCCAGGCCCACAGCTCGATCGGGTCCGGGCCGTCGACGCGGAGGAACTCTTCCAGGTCAGCACGGATCCGACTGCGCGAACGCCACAGCTGGGAGGCCGGTGACGGCAGCTTGGGCAGGACGTTCTCCCGCACCCAGGTCCCGGCCCGCCCCGGATCGAATTCGGTGGACACCGCGTAATACTCGCGGCCGTCTTCGGCGGCCACGCCGATCGAGATCAGCTCGATGGTGCGGCCGTCCTCGATGAACTCGGTGTCGTAGAAGTACCGCACCGCCGCAGCCTAGT
>NZ_JCALDY010000014.1:0-148408 GCF_059813095.1 Mycobacterium sp. NGS22 | reverse complement strand
GTGTCGGTCGGAGCCGGCGAATGGCCTTGATCGTCTTCGAACTCCGACACCTCGATCGCGTAGGACCGGGCCAGGTCCAGGATCTTGGTGGCCCGGGCGATGCGCGGCAAGTCCGACCCATTGCGGATCTCACCCCCGTCGCGTTCGAACTCGGCGAAAAACTCCTTGGCCCAACAGATTTCGTCCTGCGACGGGGACAGGCCCTCGTTCACGACCGCGCATTGATCCGGCGACAGGCAGATTTTGCCCGTCATCCCGAACTCGACCGAGACCGCGGTCGCCTCGATCAGCTTGAGCGGGTTCGAGCCGATGGTCGGTCCGTCGATGGCGCTGGCCAGCCCGGCCGCCTTGGCCGCGATGGTGAAGCGGGACCGCGCGTAGGCCAACGTGGACGGGTCTTCACCGAAACCGGTGTCACGGCGGAAGTCACCGATGCCGAACGCGAGCCGGAAAGTGCCCTTGGCCGCCGCGATCTCGGTGATGCGTTCCAGTCCCCGGGCCGTCTCGACCAGCGCCACGATCGGCACGTCCGGCAACCGCTTGGCGGTCTCGGTGACATGATCCACCGACTCGACCATCGCCAGCATCACCCCACCGACCGAGGTGCCCGCCAGCTGCGCGAGATCGTCGGCCCACCAAGGGGTTCCGAATCCGTTGATCCGGACCCAGTCGTCGTTGCCGACGGACAACCAACGCACCACGTTGTCGCGGGCGCTGACCTTGTCCTTCGGCGCTACCGCGTCCTCGATGTCGAAGACGACGATGTCGGCGCGGGAGCGGGCAGCGGCATCGAACCGGTCGGCGTGGGTGCCGTTGACCAGCAACCAGCTCCGGGCCAGGACCGGATCGATGCGTGAGCCGACGTCGGCGGGGTCCGTGATGTCGGTATCGACCTGTTCATACACGGACCCAACGCTACAGCTGAGCCCAAACCGACTTCGTCTTCATGTACATGTCGATGCCCTCCCGGCCGAATTCGTGACCCCACCCGGACTGCTTGTGGCCGCCGAACGGCACGTCGTGGTCGAACACCAACTGGCAGTTCACCTGCACGCTGCCCGCTTGGAGTCGCTTGACGATCCGGTGGGCGCGGCCCAGGTTCTCCGTCCACGCGGTGGCCGCCAGACCGTAGGTGGTGTCGTTGGCCAGGGCCACCGCCTCGTCCTCGTCGTCGAACGGCAAGATGCTGACGACCGGACCGAAGATCTCCTGCTGATACAGGCGCATGCCGGGATCGACGTTGGTGAGCACCGTCGGATGAACGAAGTACCCCTTGCGGTCCAGCCGGTACCCACCGGTGACCACGTCGACACCGTCGCTCTTGCCCTCGTCGATGAAGCCCATCACCCGGTTCAGTTGTTTCTGGCTGATCAGCGGGCCGCTGACGCAGCCCTCCTCGCTGGGCGCGCCCAATTTGAAGGTATTCGCCATCATCGAAATGCCTTCCACGACTTGGTCATACACGCCGCGCTGGGCGAAGATCCGCGACCCACACACGCAGCCCTGCCCGGAGTGCACGAAGATGCCGAGCGAGGCCATCAGGACGGCCTTGTTCATGTCGGCGTCGTCGAAGATCAGCACCGGCGACTTCCCGCCCAATTCGAGCGTGACCTTCTTCAGGTTGTCCGCCGAGGCCCGCACGATCTCCTTGCCCACCTCGGTCGAACCGGTGAAGGCGACCTTTTCGACGCCGGGATGTGCGGTGATCGCCGCGCCCGCGGTGTGCCCGTAGCCGGTCAGCAGGTTGACCACACCCTCGGGTACGCCGGCCTGATGAATCAGCCGGTCCAGCAGCAGCGCCGACAGCGGTGTCTCCTCGGCAGGCTTGACCAGCATGCTGCAGCCGGCGGCCAACGCGGGCGCGAGCTTTGCGCTCGCGTTGAAGATCGGACCGTTCCACGGAAAGATCAGCCCCACCACCCCGTAGGGCTCTTTCAACGTGTAGGCGTGCATGTTGACGAAGGCATCCGTGGCGATTCCGTCGGTCTTCACGTCGTAGGCGACGCCGTTCAGCTTCGAACACCACCCGGCGTAATAGCGGAAGAACTCCGAGCAGGTGGACATCTGCAACTGCGCCTGCATCAGCGGCATGCCGGTGTTGAGCGAGTCGAGCTGGGCGAACTCCTCGGCATGCTCGTCCATCAAATCCGCGATGCGCCACATGATCTTGGCCCGCTGGCGACCCGGCAGCTCCGACCAGACACCGGACTGAAACGACTCCCGTGCCCGCCCCACCGCCTGGTTCACCGCGTCCTCGCCGCAATCGGTGAACTCGGTGATCTGCTCTTCGGTCGCCGGATCGATGACCGGGATGACCTCTCCCGTTCCGGGGCGTTCCCGAATTTCGTCCAGTACCGTTTGCACGGCCATCGTCGATCCCCTCTCGTCATCGAATGCTGAGCACCTGCTTAGCACCGTGGGTGCGCTGGGGTCAAGATTCGGCCAATCCAGTGCCCGAACATGCTTGGATGACGACGTGGCAGCCATCAGTCGCAGCCGAGCCATCGCCGCGCAACCTCGGCAGGTCTGGGATGTTCTGGCGGATTTCGGGGGCCTGTCTTCCTGGGCCGACGACGTCGACCATTCGTCTCTGCTCAATCAGGGCAGTGCCGGGGTGGGGATCGGCACCACCCGTCGGGTGCAGATGGGTGCGAACACGTTGGTGGAGCGCATCACCGAGTTCAGCCCGCCCGAGACGCTGGCGTACGACATCGAGGGTCTGCCTGCCCGGCTGGGCGCAGTCGCCAACAGTTGGTCGGTGCGCCCCGCCGGTGCGACGACCACCGTGACCTTGACCAGCACGCTGAGGATGGGAACCCGGCCAACCGCGCCCCTGGCAGAACGCGTCTTGCTGCGCGTACTGGCCAGGCAGTCCGAGAAGCTGCTCAGCGGGCTGGCCGGACGATTGGAGAACGCACATGTCTGACCGGCCCGACATCGTCATCCTGATGACCGACGAGGAACGCGCCATACCGCCCTACGAGCCGGCCGAACTGCTCGCTTGGCGCCGACAGAAGATGCCCGGTCGCCGCTGGTTCGACGAGCATGGCGTCAACTTCGCGCGCCACTACACCGGATCGCTGGCCTGTGTGCCGAGCCGGCCCACGATCTTCACCGGCCAGTATCCAGACCTGCACGGCGTCACCCAGACCGACGGCATCGGCAAGCGGTTCGACGATTCCCGGTTGCGTTGGCTGCGCGCCGGAGAGGTGCCGACGCTGGGGAACTGGTTTCGCGCGGCCGGTTACGACACGCATTACGACGGCAAGTGGCACATCTCGCACGCTGACCTGGAGGATCCGCTGACGGGCGGGTCCCTGGCCACCAACGACGACGACGGCGTCGTCGACCCGGTCGCGGTACAGCGCTACCTCGATGCCGACCCGCTGGCTCCCTACGGCTTCTCCGGCTGGGTGGGTCCCGAGCCGCACGGGGCCGGCAACGCAAACAGCGGTTTCCGGCGCGACCCGCTAATCGCCGATCGCGTCGTGGCTTGGCTGACCGACCGCTACGCGCGGCGCCGGGCCGGTGACCCGAAGGCGCTGCGCCCGTTTCTGTTGGTGGCCAGCTTCGTCAACCCGCACGACATCGTGCTCTTTCCTGCCTGGGTCCGCCGCAGCCCCGTGCCACCGTCGCCGCTGGATCCGCCGCCGGTGCCGCCGGCTCCCACCGCCGAAGAGGACCTGTCGAGCAAGCCTGCCGCGCAGATCGCCTTCCGCGAGGCCTACTACTCCGGATACGGCCCGTCGCCGGCGATCAGCCGCACCTACAAACGCAACGCCCAGCGCTACCGAGACCTCTACTACCGTCTGCACGCCGAAGTCGACGCACCGATCGACCGGGTGCGCCGAGTTGTCACCGAAAACGGTTCGGAGAACGCCGTTCTGGTGCGCACCTCCGACCATGGCGAGCTGCTCGGTGCGCACGGCGGGCTGCATCAGAAATGGTTCAACCTCTACGACGAGGCCACCCGGGTGCCGTTCGTCATCGCCCGCATCGGCGAAAACCCCACCGTTGCGCGCACAGTCGAGGCTCCCACATCGCACGTCGATCTGGTTCCGACACTGCTCGGGGCGGCTGGCGTGGATGTGGAGGCGGTCGCGGCGACCCTCGCCGGGTCGTTCTCGGAGGTGCATCCGCTCCCCGGCTGCGATCTGATGCCGGTGGTGGACGGGGCGTCGGCCGATGACACGCGTGCCGTCTACTTGATGACCCGCGACAACGTCCTCGAGGGCGACACTGGCGCGTCAGCGTTGTCTCGTCAACTGGGCCGTGATGTGAATCCGCCTGCGCCCCTTCGTATCAGGCTGCCCGCGCATGTGGCGTCCAACTTCGAAGGCCTGGTGGTACGCGTCGAGGACACGGACAGCGGAGCAGGACATCTCTGGAAGCTGGTCCGCACCTTCGACGACCCGGCGACCTGGACCGAGCCCGGCGTGCGCCACCTGGCCGCCAACGGGATCGGGGGCGAGGCGTATCGCAGCGATCCGATCGACGACCAGTGGGAGCTCTACGACTTGACCACCGATCCGACGGAGACCGAAAACCGCTGGGCTGAAACCGAACTGCTCGAGCTGCGTCGGCACCTACGAATGCGGCTCAAGCAGGCACGAGCGTCATCTGTGCCGGAGCGCAACCGGCCGTGGCCGTATGCCAACCGGCAGCCACCGACGGCCGAGTCCACCGGTCTGGCGCGCCGGGTGCTGTCGCGCTTCAGGTAGCGGGCTAACCCGACGACTGGATCGACGCGAGCAGCTTGTGCGCTCGTTGGGCGCGCTCGGCGTCTTGTGACATGACCTCTTCGAAAAACGAAGCGACGTCGTCCAAACCAGCGTTCTTCGCATCACGAACGTACTGCCCGTAATCGTGGCCGGCCTTCAATGAGTGGTACTGCACCGAGATCAAATCGAAAGTCACATCGTCGATTCCGGTTTCGCCAGCAGGCATATCCGTACTCCTTCACAAATCTGTTGATCCGTCAGTCCTACCCGCGCGCCGGGTGCCTAAACAGTTCTCAGGACTGCAAATCCAGTGCCGCGCCGATCAACGCTAGATGACTCAGACCCTGCGGCAGATTACCCAGAAACGAGTTGTCCTCGGGATCGATCATCTCGGAGAACATCCCGATATCGTTGCTCAGGCCAACGAGTTCGTCCATCAGCTCGCGCGCTTCGCCGTCACGGCCGACATAGTGCAGCGCCGAGACGGCCCAGAAGGAGCACGCAGTGAACGCACCTTCCCGTTCTTCACGCGCTCCGCTGTACCGGTACAAGAATGGCCCCTCGCCGAGGTGCCGGCGCAGCGCGTCGATGGTCGACGACATCCGTTGTCCCCGTTCAAATCCGCTACCAGCGTGCAACAGGATCGACGCATCCAGCCTGCCGCTGCCGGGATACCACTCATATGCGCCCAACTTCTCCGACCAGCACTTCCGCTCCACCCAGTCGCGGATCCGCTTCGCTTCACTCTCCCAACGTCGGGGGTCTCCGGGGATCTGGCCGTCCTCGGCCAGTCCGACCGCGCAACTCAAGGCGTGCCAGCAGCCTAGTTTGGATGACGTGTAGTGCTCCAACTTCTCCAGTTCCCACATACCGGCGTCAGGGTTGCGCCACGCATCACAAGCCTGATCGGCGAAGTCGGCCAGCATGTGTCCGGTGTGCGTGTCCAGCGCATGACCGGCGTCGACGTACAACCGCACCGTGTTGAACAGGTCGGCGTAGATGCTCAGCTGCAGCTGACTGTGCGCCCCGTTACCCGTCACGACCGGGCCGATGCCCCGCCAGCCGGGCGCCTGATGCTCGATCACATCGTCGACCGTTGAGCCGTCCAACCGGTAGAAGACCCCGGTGCCGGCGGAGTGGCGGCGAACCGTGTGCAACAACCAGCTGATCGCGGCGTGCGTTTCTTCCCGAATGCCGAAGCGACGCAAGGCGTCCAGGGTGTAGGCCGTGTCGCGGACCCAGGCGTAGCGGTAGTCCCAGTTCTTGCCGCCCGACATCCGTTCGGGCAAGGATGTCGTGCCCGCAGCCGCGACGGCTCCGGTGGGACTGAAGATCAGCAGCTTGAGCATCAGCACGCTGCGACGCACGGCCTCGTGCCAGGTGCCGGTGCACTCGAACTGACTCGACCAGTTCGACCAGTGCTCGATGGTGCGGTCGAGTCCGTCGTCGATATCGTCCACGGCCGAGAGCATCAACGGTTCGTCGTCGCTGGCCACCATACCGAGTACCCGCCGCTCTCCTGCGGAGATAGTGAAGGTGCCGAACATGGCCTGATCGGTGACTTCGAATTCCATCTCTTCGGAGACGGTGACGCCGAGGTTCAGGTCCGCCAGCCGCAACACCGTCCCGTGCGGGGTTTGCCTGGCCCAAGGTGAAGCCGTATCGAAACGTGTTCCCGGCGCGACGCGCCACCGCATTGGCACCTCCCCCTCGACGCCTTCGACACGCCGCACCAGTTCGGTCCACGGCAGGCGTCCGTTCAATCCGAGGTTGAGCGCGTCGGTGACCCGGACTCGGCCCGAATCGGTGTCGAACACGGTCTCCAGAACATTCGTTTCGGGCAGATATCTACGCCGGACGGTGAACCCTACCGATGGCGCCAGTTCCAGCCGTCCGCCGTTGGCCGAGTCCAGCACCGCAGCGAACGCCGGTATCGAGTCGAGGTTGGGGATCGGGAACCAGTCGATGGCACCGTCTTGGGCGACCAATGCGATGGTGCGACCGTCCCCGATCGGCGCGTAACTGCGCAGCGGGACGAAACCGTCGTCGCGGCACGGCGAATCGCTCGGCGTTGAGATGACGGGATCCAGTTCGGGTGCCGGCACGCCCTCGCGTTCCCCGATTGGCACCCGATAAACCGGGTAGCCAGGGATCCATGGCGAAGATCGGATACTTCCTGTCCTGCGAGCAGTTCGGGCCCGCACAACTGGTCGACCAGGCCAAGCGGGCCGAAGCGGCCGGCTTCGACGCCCTGTGGATCTCTGATCATTTTCACCCCTGGAATGACGAGCAGGGGCAGAGTCCGTTCGTCTGGGGAGTCATCGGCGCGCTGTCACAGGTGACGTCGTTGCCGGTCACCACCGCGGTCACCTGCCCGACTATCCGCATCCATCCGGCGATCATCGCCCACGCCGCCGCAACGGCCGCCGTCCAGCTCGACGGGCGCTTCGTCCTCGGCGTCGGCAGCGGTGAAGCACTCAACGAGCACGTCCTGGGTGATCGCTGGCCCTCGGTCGGAGTGCGGCAGGAAATGCTCGAGGAAGCCATCGACGTCATCCGGCTACTGCACAAAGGCGAGGAGGTCAGCCACCATGGCAAGCACTACGAGGTCCAGGAGGCGCGCATCTACACTCGCCCGGACGAACCGGTACCTATCTATGTATCCGGGTTTGGTCCGCAGGGCGCCGAGTTGGCCGGACGCATCGCTGATGGCTACTGCCTGGCGATGCCTGAAGCCGATCTGGTGACGGCGTTCCGGGAGGCCGGGGGTGGCGACAAGCCGGTCCAGGCAGGCACCAAGGTCAGCTGGGACCGCGACCCCGACAAGGGACTCGAGGTTGCTCACCGGCTTTGGGCCAACGAGGCGCTGCCCGGTCAGGCGGCCCAAGTTCTGCCGCGGCCAAGGGATTTCGCCGCGTTGATGTCGCTCGTGAAGCCCGAACAGGTGGGCGAGAACGTCACCTGCGGACCCGACGCGGACAAGCACGCCGCCCAGGTTCGACAGTTTTTCGACGCCGGGATCGACGAGGTGTACGTGCAGCAGATCGGACCTGACATGGAAGGGTTCTTCACGGCGTGGGAACGCGACGTCCTTCCGCAATTGCGTCAGTGAGCGACGAATTCGAGAACAACTGTTAGGTTGACGCCGTTGTCGATCGGGAGGTCGCTGATGGCGCAATCACTCGATGCGCTGATCAAGCAGGGCGAGGGTGACCAGGAGGCCGTCGACCTCGGCGACGGCATCTTCATGTCGAAGAACATCGCCAACAGTTATCTGGTCACCACATCCGAGGGCAACGTGCTGATCAACACCGGCACCGACTTCGAAGCCGCGGCGATCAAGGCCCGGTTCGAGCGCGTCAGCAACGCGCCGCTGCGGGTGATCACCTTCACCCAGGGCCACCCCGACCACGTCGGCGGCTGGGATCTGTTCAACGCAGCTGGCGTGAAAACCGTTGCGCAGGCCAACCATTCCGACGTTCGGGAATACTGGCGCAATCTGCATCCGTTCTACGCGCGCCGCATCATGACGCTGTGGGGGGCGTTCGTCGACGTGGATGCGACGGCCGTGCAGCTCCCGCCGGATCCGGTGTTGACCACCGCTTTCGTCGACAGTCATGCGTTTGAGCTCGGTGGCCGGCGCTTCGAGCTCTACGCCACCCCGGGCGGTGAGACCACCGACGCGCTGGTGGTGTGGCTGCCGACCGAGCGCACCGCTTTCATCGGCAATCTGATGGGCCCGTTCTTCGGACACGTGCCGAATCTCTACACGCTGCGCGGCGACAAGATCCGCAGCGCAATGGCTTTCATCCATTCGGTGGACCGGGTGCTCGCACTCGAGCCGCAGACGTTGGTCAATGGACACGACGTCTTCCGGGACGCCGCGCAAATCCGCGACACGATGACCAAGGTCCGCGACGCCACGGCCTACCTGCGCGACCGCACGATCGAAGGCATGAACGCCGGCGCCGATATGTGGACATTGATGCGTGAGGTGGTCTTGCCGCCCGAGCTCGCGCTCCCCCAGGTCCACGGCAAGGTGCCCTGGATCGTGCGCGCGATCTGGGAGGAGCATGTCGGCTGGTTCCGATACGAGTCGACCACCGAGCTTTACGACGTTCCGCCTTCCTCGGTGTGGCCGGATCTCGTCGAACTCGCGGGCGGCACCGGTCCGCTGATCGCACGGGCACGCGAACACGTCGAGCGCGGCCGTGCCCTGCAGGCGTTGCACCTGATCGACATCGCACTGGCCCAATCCCCCGACGATGCCGCGGCGCTCAGCGTCAAACACACTGCGCTGCAATACCTCCTGACGAGCTCGGGCCGGGAGAACTTCAGCGAGGTGCAATGGCTGGAACAAGACATCGAGCGCACCTCCCCCGACAGGGACGATCAGGCCCGACGAGCGAAATAGGTAGCGCTGCACTGCGGGCGTAGGGTGAGGACAACAACAATGAGGACGGGGCAAGCGTGGTTATCGAAAATTGGTCTGATGCGCCCGAGATCCACCCGTCGGAGATTCGGGTCGGTGACACCATCGGGACGCTGCGTCCTACCGAATGCCGATACGTGGTCAAGCTCATCAGTGGGCCACAGACAAGTCCGCGAAAATGGACGTTCTTCGGCAACGACGAATATGGACAGCAACACAACGGCACATTCCGCGACAACGATCTGGTCCGCAGGTATGCCAAGTCTTCGTGACTTCTGCTGAAAAGCGTTCGCGGGAAAGGAGCTGACTATTTCCAGGTTTTCTCTACCCGAGCAGGCGCCGGACGGTCTGACCTCGCCGGTGACAGCCAAGGTCATGAAGTATGCGGCCAAAGCGCACGTCGCGGTCTTCAAACTGACCAACGGGCGCATCGGCAAGACCTGGCGTGTCGGCGCCGGATTCCACAAACCGGTGCCCACACTGTTGCTCGAACATCGCGGCCGCAAGTCCGGCAAGTTGTTCACCACGCCGCTGGTGTATCTGCAGGACGGCGAGAACTTCGTCATCGTCGGCTCGCAGGGTGGCATGCCCAAGCATCCGCAGTGGTACCACAATCTGGTCGCCAACCCGGACACCCAGGTCCATGTGACGGGCCGGCGCAACGTGGGTGTCCGGGCGCACGTGGCGTCGCCAGAGGAGCGGGCGGAGCTCTGGCCGAAACTGCTCGATCTCTACGCCGACTTCGCGAAGTATCAGAAGTGGACCGACCGGGAGATCCCGGTCATCGTCCTTTCTCCGCGTTAGCGGTCAGCCGGAACAGCGCGCGGTCCAGCGTCGGCAGAATCTCGGTGATATCGATCTCGCCGGCCGCGAAGCGGGCCACCAAGCCGTAGGCCAGGTTGGACACGATCGGCGGCAGCTCCTCCGCCAGGTCCGCGTCGGCCCCGTCGAGCACCGCCATGGTGGCGGGCAGCACCGCGTCCAGTCCCCGACTCACCAACGACTGCCCGCCCGGCGCCGACCGCGCCCGAAAGTACGCCCGCAGCATCCCCGGATGTTCTTCCCACGGTCCGAAGATCGTGCGGAACACGCGCATCAGCCCGTCGTAGACGGATTCGTCGGGCTCAGACTCCTGGTCGGCCAAACCGGCATACCTGTTCTCATCCATCCAGGTTTGCAGTGCAGCCTGAATCAGGCTGTCCCGGTTGGGAAAACGCTTATAGATGGTGGACAGCGAGGTCCGCGCGCGCCTGGCCACCTCGCGCAATTGCACAGCGTCGTAGCCCTCGGTTTCCAGGATGTCCACGACAATGCCCAGAATGCGATCGGGGCGCCGTTCCGCCTCGCCGGCCATCACTTCAGCGCTGACCACGAATTCCCCTTGCCGTTCGTCAGTAACACGGTTACGGTACCTGGTGTAACGAGGTTACTCAACGAGGAGGACGGCATGACCGGCCGGGTTGCAGACAAAGTCGCGTTCGTCACCGGTGCGGCCCGGGGGCAGGGCCGCAGCCACGCAGTGCGGCTGGCACAGGAGGGTGCCGACATCATCGCCGTCGACATCTGTCAGGGCTTCGAGAACTCCCCCGCCCCCGCATCGACGTCTGAAGACCTCGCGGAAACCGCCAATCTCGTCAAAGGTCTCGATAGACGGGTCGTCACTGCCGAAGTCGACGTCCGCGACTACGACGCGCTCAAGGCGGCGGTAGACAACGGCGTCGAACAACTCGGCCGACTCGACATCGTCGTCGCCAACGCCGGCATCGGCACAATCGCGCCCAAGCTGCACAAGATGGACGAGAATCTCTGGCAGCAGATGATCGACGTGAACCTGAGCGGTGTCTGGAAGTCAGTGAAAGCGGCTGTGCCGCATCTACTTTCGTCTGGGGGCGGCTCCATCGTGCTGACCAGCTCGGTAGCCGGCCTCAAGGCCTACACCCACACCGGTCATTACAACGCCGCCAAACACGGAGTGGTCGGGCTGATGCGTTCGTTCGCCGTCGAGCTCGGCCCGCAGAACATTCGGGTCAATACGGTGCATCCCACCCATGTGAACACGCCGTTGCTTATCAACGAGCAGACATTCCGTTTGTTCCGGCCGGACCTGGAGAATCCCGGCCCTGACGACCTGGCACCGATCTGCCAGACGTTCCACACCCTGCCGATCCCCTGGGTCAACGTGGAGGACATCAGCAACGCCGTGCTGTTCTTGGCCTCCGACGAAGCCCGCTACATCACCGGTGTCACCCTTCCCGTCGATGCAGGAAGTTGCCTGAAATGACCGTCACCGCCGAGACCGGCGTCTACTACGACCCCTACGACGTCGATATCACCGCCAATCCGTACCCGATCTTCGCGCGCCTGCGCGACGAGGCTCCGCTGTACTACAACGAACGCTATAACTTCTGGGCGATCTCGCGGCATGCCGATGTGGAAGCCGCACTGTCGGACTGGGAAACGTTCTCCAACAGTCGAAGTGACATCCTGGAACTGATCCAGTCCAAGTTCCCGATGCCACCCGGTGTGATGATGTTCGAGGATCCGCCCAAGCACACCATGCTGCGCGGCGTCATGTCCCGAGTGTTCACGCCGCGGCGGATGGCCGCGATCGAGGACCAGATCCGCAGCTACTGCGTCCGGTGCCTCGACCCGCTGGTCGGGTCCGACGGCTTCGACATCATCGCCGAACTGGCGTCCATGATGCCGATGCGGGTGATCGGCATGCTGCTGGGCATCCCCGAAGAAGAGCAGATCGGGGTGCGCGACGCCAACGACGCCAACCTGCGCACCAAAGCCGGCACTCCCATGAAGGTTGCCAATCCCGACGCGATCGCCGACGGCCGCATCTACGCCGACTATGTGGACTGGCGCGCCAAGAACCCCTCCGACGACCTAATGACCTCGCTACTCAACGTCGAATTCGAGGACGAGAACGGTGTCACGAGAAAGCTGACGCGCAAAGAGGTGCTGCATTACACGCAGGTGGTGGCCGGCGCGGGCAACGAGACGACGGGCAGGCTGATCGGCTGGCTGGCCAAGGTACTTGCCGAGCATCCCGACCAGCGTCGCGAAATCGCCGCGGCCCGTTCGCTTTTGACCCGCGCAGTGGACGAGACGCTGCGCTTCGAGCCGACCGGACCGCATGTCGGCCGCTACACCATCCGCGATTTCGAGATGTACGGAACCACGGTGCCGGCGGGCAGCGCGATCCTGCTGTTGTTCGGTGCCGCCAATCGAGACCCGTTGCGGTACGACAATCCCGACGTTTTCGACATCCACCGCAACAACATTTCCCATCTGACGTTCGGCAAGGGCGTGCACTACTGCCTGGGTGCGAACCTGGCCCGCCTGGAGGGCCGGGTTGCGCTCGACGAACTGCTCAACCGGTGGCCCGACTGGGAGGTCGACTACGACAGCCTCAAGCTCGCGCCGACGTCGACGGTGCGCGGATGGGAGCGGTTGCGGATCCTCGTCTGAGGACCCTGGCCTCGCTCGAAGTCTCCTTGCGCCACAAGACATTCGAACCCGCCACTAGGCGTCCGCCGGCGCCTCGACACTCCGCTTGTTCGGACGCGCCGCGCCCCACAGCCCCACGCTGATCCCCAGCGCGGCCCCGCCCAGCCCGATCAGCCGCTGCGCGGGCTTCAGCTGATGATGCACGCTCAACCCGCCGAGCAGGTCGGCCGCATCCGCGCCGCCGGAGGCCAGGAACCACCCGCGCGTGTTCTTACCGCGCAGCGCCGCGGCCGCGAGCAGACCACCGATCAAGGCGTCGCGATATCCCATGGAACGCAACAACAATTGCGCTGTGGCGGTTTGGTCGTCCGGATCTCCCCACAGCTTGTTGGAGTTGACGGGATCGACGAGGAAGGAGATGCCCGACGCCAGTCGGATACTGCCCGCTATGAGTGCGGCACGATCGATCGACATGGCCGGAGCTTAGTCTGCCTCTACACCGAACCAGAAGGAGCGCAGGGGTGACGACCGTTTCGGTGCCACCCGGGCGGTGATGAGAGGGTTGGTATCCATGCAGAACCCGTTCGCAGACCCGCTACGCCGGTGGGCTCCCGGCCGTAGCCGGCGCGCGCCCGCGATCGATTCCGTCGAGGAGCTCGAGGACGACGAGACCAAGGCCACCGATGCCGCGCTCGACACCGTCGACCTACCGTCCGCCGACCCGGTGCTGTTGCTGCAGAAGATGGAGAACCGGCTGGTCCGCAACCACCTGGCCAACGACGTGTTGAGCACCGAGCAAGTGCGCAAACTCCGCTACATACTCAACTTCGCCCGACTCGCCGACTTCGAACCCGGCGCCGCGGGCCCCGGTGGCACCCGCGGACGTGGGGACGTTTCGGTGGGTGCGGAGATCGGCCCGTGGCGGTCCAGGGTCGTCGACGCGCTGTATGAACCACTGCGGGAGGAGTCGAATCCGGTCAAGGCGTTGACGGCGGCGCGGGACGTGCTGGCCGCGCTGAGTGAGGACCAGGACGACCAAAGAAAGGTCCTCATCGACCGTCACCGCAACGACTTCTCGTCCGCCGAACTCGACACGGAGCTCGGTTACAAGAAGCTCGTCACGGTCCTGGGCGGCGGCGGGGGCGCCGGCTTCGTCTACATCGGCGGGATGGAGCGACTGCTAGAGGCGGGCCAGGTACCCGACTACATGATCGGCTCGTCGTTCGGATCGATCCTGGGCAGCCTGGTGGCCCGCGAACTGCCGGTGCCGATCGAGGAGTACGTCGCCTGGGCCAAGACGGTGTCCTACCGGGCGATCCTGGGACCAGAGCGGTTGCGTAGGCGGCACGGCATGGCCGGTCTGTTCGCCCTGCGTTTCGACCAGTTCGCGCACGCCCTGCTCAGCCGCACCGACGGCGAGCGCATGCGCATGTCCGACCTGGCCATCCCGTTCGACGTGGTGATCGCCGGTGTGCGCAAGCAGCCGTACGCGGCACTGCCGTCTCGATTTCGCCGTCCCGAATTGGCCGCGTTGCAGGGGCGTTCGATTCCGTTCCGTCCCATCGGGATCGGGCCGTTGGTGGCGGCGCGTATGTGGCAGGTCTCGGCCTTCATCGACCTGCGAGTGGTCAAGCCGATCGTGATCAGCGGCGACGAGCCCGCACTGGACTTCGACGTGCTCGATGCCGCTTCGTTCTCGTCGGCCATTCCCGGTGTGCTGCACCACGAATCGAGCGACCCCCGGATGCTGCCACTACTGGACGATCTGTGCGCCGAGCGGGACGTCGCGGCGCTGGTCGACGGCGGTGCCGCCAGCAATGTTCCCGTCGAACTGGCCTGGAAGAGAGTGCGCGACGGCAAGCTGGGCAGCCGCAACGCGTGCTACCTGGCGTTCGATTGCTTTCACCCACAATGGGATTCGCGGCACCTGTGGATGGCGCCGATTCTGCAGGCGATCCAGCTGCAGATGCTGCGCAACCTGCCCTACGCCGACCACCTGGTCAGGTTCGAGCGCACCCTGTCCCCGATCAACCTGGCGCCGTCCGCCGGCGCCATCGACCGCGCATGTCGATGGGGACGCAACAGCGTCGACAAAGCGATCCCGGTCACGTCGGCACTCCTGCAACCGACGTGGTGGGCGGGCGACGCACCGGCGGCCGCGGGGACAGACCACCAGCAACGCACGAAGGGGGTTGGGTCGTCGATGAGTTCGGTGATGGCAGCCATCCAGGCACCCGGCGGACGGCTGGCGAGATGGCGGGACCGCCACCTGACCTGAAGCCCATGAACCCGCGGACTACCATGACCTCATGGTCGACCCGGGCGCCGACTACAACACCGGCACGAATACGGACTCCTCGAGTCTGGCGTGGTCGAGCGGCACCGAGGTACCGGACATCCAGGGCACGCCGGCGGGCGAGGCGCGAGACGGCCGAGGTGTGGACCCCGAACCGGTGATCGTCGAGCAGTCCTGGAGCGTGGTGTTGGGCAGGTCGATCGCGGTTTTGTTGATCTGCATCGGGGTGGCGGCGGTGATCGTGGTCGTCGGCCTGTTGCTGCTCAAGGACGATCCACCACCCAGCGCCACGCCGGCGCGCACCACCACGGCGCCCGCCACCACGACCGACATCGCCTCCACTCCGGATCAGGACAGCCGGTACATCGCGGCGCTCAATGAGAAGGGCGTCGTCTTCCGAAACCCTGACGTGGCCGTCTCGAACGGTAAAGCGGTGTGTCAAAGCTTCGTCGCAGGACAATCGGCCGAGCAGATAGTGGCGGACTTCCGTGCGGCCAACGCCGAACATCCCGAGTATGCCGACAACGCCGAAGCGATTGTCGGTGTCTCGGTTCGTGCGTACTGCCCGCAATACGCAAAACAGGTTGCTACCTACTGACCTCGGAGCTGATCGACCCCATGGGCGGCGGTAAGGCCAGACGTCAGTCAGTAACCGCCCGAAACGCGCTGACCAACGCCGACAACACCTCGTTCGCCTGCGCAGGATCGGCCGGCAACGTTCCGGCGAAGCGGATGTCGGTGGCCCCGTCGGCCAGCAGCTGCGGGACCACCGCGACCGAAGCGCGAGCGTCAATAGCGTGACCCGGGCCCTTGACCAGCGTCGCGGAGCCCTGCACCTGCAGATCGCTCGGGTCCCCACCGACGTCGGCGATCGCGGCCTTCATCGCCGGGACGGCTCCCTTCAGATCACCGATGGCCGGACCCCAAGGGATCCAGCGCTTTCCGAATCGGCTCAACCGTCGGGCTACCGCCGGATTCACCGTGCCGCTGACCCAGATGGGTATGCCGCCGGGTTGCACCGGCTTGGGCATCTGGTGAATGCCCTCGAAGCAGAGTTCGGCTGAGCTGTAGTCGGCGCGCTGCTGGGTCCACAGTGTCTGGCACACCTCCAGGGTGTGATCGAGCAGACGTCCGCGACGCCGGAAGGGCAGTCCGACTGCTTCGTATTCCTCGCGCTGCCAACCGATTCCGACACCCAGGTCCATCCGCCCACCGGACAACGCGTCGATGGTGGCCAGTTGCTTGGCCAGCACGGCCGGACGACGCAGGGCGGCGAGCAGCACGCCGGTCGACAACCGGATCCGGCTGGTGGTGGCCGCCACCGCCGTCAGGAAGATGAGCGGTTCCAGCCAATGCCCGTCGGGTCCGGTCGGTTGTCTGCCGCCGGCGGTTCCCCCCGCGGAGGGGTCGCCGTACGCCTCGAGGTTCTCACCGAAGACGACGTGATCGGAGACGACCACCCGGTCGACGCCGGCTGCATCCATGGCGCGCGCCATGTCGACGGTCGCGGTCCAATCCTCGTCGGGGCGGTCGCTGAAGGTACGCAGATACATCGAGAGTTTCGGACGACCCGTCATGGGTCACGAGCCTACGGCGCGCGAGCGTCCCGCCGCGCCTTCTGCTGCGCGAGCAGACGCAGAATCGCACGATCGCGCGCGATCCAACGCGATTCTGCGTCTGCTCGATGCTTACGCGGCACCTTCGTTATCCGCATGCCGAGAGCGGTCAGCTGGAACCGCAGCTTCGCCGAGGTTGATCCCAGCGGTCGGTCACCACAACGTCCGACAACGGCTTGCGCCGCACCGGATGGTGTCCACCGCGCGGCCAGCCGACGGTGAGCAGCGCAGCGATCTGCCAGTCGGCGGGCATGGCTGTCACGGAACGCAATTCCTGCTCACACGAGTAGTGCCACAGCGTGATCGCGGCGCCCAGGCCCTGAGCCCGGGCGGCGAGCAGAAAGTTCTGCACGGCGGGAAAGATCGAACCGCCCTGCTGCAGTTCGGTGGCTCCCGGTTGAGGTCGGATGCAGAACATGACCAGTGCGGGCGCCGCGCCCCCGATCCGGGTGTGCTCGGCCATCGTCTTCAGCGCGCGCGACTTCGGATCGTCGGCCCCGTCCTGCGGTTCGGTCAGGTCGTAGTACTCGGTCATCGCCTGCCACGTCTTCGCGGCGCCACGCGTCACCACATCGCGCGCCTGCGTGGACTCGAGAACCACGAACTTCCACGGCTGTTGGTTGCCTCCCGACGGAGCCCAGGTAGCGGCCAGCAGACACCGTTCCAGCACGTCGTCGGCAACCGGTTCGTCCCGGTACCGCCGCACCGCGGAACAGGTTGCCATCAGTTCCCACACATCCTGCGGTGGAACGGATTTCGTGCTCATGTCCGGGCCTGTGCCGTCGGCGGCAGCACACCTCGCCAGGTTCCCCCGCGCACCGGGCCGGTGACCAGTGGCAGATCCAAGGTCGACAGCAGTCCCGGCGGTGCGGCGATCACGGCGGGAATGGCGTTGAGTTCGCGCATCACGGTCGCATAGGTCAGTCCGCGCATGTTGTTTCCGCGGCCGTGCATCTCGACGTCGACGGTGTAGGTGGGCAGACCGTCGATGATGACCCGGTATCCACCGTGCGGCGAAGGGTGACGAGGCCAGTGCGGGGCGGAACCCTCCCCCATCCGGGTGATGTGTTCGAGCACCACGCGTTCTTCACCGTCGACCATGCCGGCGAGCTTGAAACGCATGCCGCCCATGGTTCCCGGCTCGATCCACCCCGAGGCAACCTCGTAACGCTCTGCGGCCAGCCACTTCTCGATGGTGGTGTGAACGTCATCGAGCGGCAGGCCGACGCCGTCTGCGACCAGGTGCACGATGGGCGCCCACAGGGCGGCGAGCCGTTCGGTGTCGAACAGCGGTGCCGGATGGTCGGGCGGATGCCCGAATCCCATGAAGTCGAACATGATCTCGGGTTGGTCGATGGGGCCGTAGTCCAGAATCTCCAACATGGTGATCTTGTCGACCCTGCTGCTGAACCCGGTCATCGTCAGCGCCACAACGTCATTGGCCCAACCGGGGTCCACACCGCTGTTGAAGAAGCTGGTGTTTCCGTCGCGGCAGGCGGCCTCCAGCAGCTCGACGGTCTCCTTGTCGGCCGCGGGCGGGTAGCACATCGGCACCAGCGAGGTGCATACCACGTGCTTGCCCGCGCGCAGACAACGCGCGATGTCCTGCGCGGCTTCGCGATAGCGGTAGTCGCCGGACGCGAAGTAGGCGACCACGTCGACGTCGCCCGCCAGCGCGGCACCGATGTCGCGGGTAGCGATCACGCCGGTCGGTGGCATTCCGCAGAGCTCACCTGCGTCCTTTCCGTCCTTGGCTTCCGAGTGCACGACGACACCGGACAGCTCCAGCCCTGGGTGTGCGATGACAGCCCGCAGCGCACCCACGCCGACCTGTCCGGGGCCCCAAAGGATTACCCGCGGCTGCTGCGCACTGTCCGCCATGTGCACCCTTCCCGATCCGTGGTCATGCCGGCGATGTCTCAGGGCGCGCCCCGTAGCGCGCGTCGGCAGCCCGGTCCAGCGCGACGGCAGGCTCGCCGTACACCATTGCCCAGCCGCGAACCCGGCGATAGTAGAGCTGGATGTCGCATTCCATGCTGAATCCGTATCCGCCGTGGATGTGCAGGCTGCGACGTGTCGCGTCGCGTGCCGTCTCGTATGCGAACGCGAATGCCATCGCCGCCAGTTCACGTACCCGGCCTGGCTCGTCGGCAAAGGCACACGCCGCCTTCAGCGCAAGCAGCCGGGCTCCGTCGGCGGCGGTCGCACTGTCAGCCAGGGGGTGTGACACCGCTTGGAACTTCCCGATCGCAGATCCGAAGGCGTGCCGCTGTTTGGCGTACTCGACCCCGATTTCCACGGCTTTCTTCGCCGCGCCTGCCAACGCGGTCGCGGTGAGCGCCAGCCACAGATCGAGGCCGCTCGCGAACAGTTCCCTCGCACGGTCACCGTCGGCGAGCACGATGTGGCTATCGGGAAACACTGTGTCCGCCAACGGCATCGAACCCAAATTCGGCACAGCAGTGCGGTGCTGTCCGAATGGCACCGCCACGAGCCGTCCGTCCACCATCGCCACCACATGGTCCGCGACGGCTCCTGCGGGGACCAAATCCAGTCGTCCACCGCGGCCGGCGCGCGGTGCAAAGGTAACCAGTCGATCCCCGGTGAGGGCCTGGCTGAGCAAACTGGCGCCGGCGTCCCCCGCGGCCGCGAGTAACCGGGCGGCGACCTGCGCTTCGATGAGCGGCGCCGACGCCACGGCTCGGCCGAATTGTTCGGCGGTCAATGCGAGGTCGAGCACGGAAGCACCCCACCCGCCGGCTTCTTCCGCGACGGCCATGGCTACCGCACCCACGTCCTGCAACGCCTTCCACAGCACGACATCGAAACCCAGTGGCTCGGCGGCTCGTACCCGCTGAGCCGACGATTCGCGGGCGAACAGGGCGAGAAATGAGCCCACCAGTTGCCGCTGCTCGCCGGTCAGGCTCAGGTCCACGTCTGCAGGTCCCATCACAGGCGGATATACTCGCTCTCAAAATCGAGAGTAACATTATCGCCTGCGTCGAGGGATCGGGTGCCCATGCATTTCCAGCTCGACCCGGAGACCGAAGCCTTCCGGGACCAGGTGCGTGCCCATCTGCGTGAGGTGCTGACCCCGGAGTTCGAAGAGCGGATCTACCGCAGCGGCGTTGCCCACGACGACGATTTCGCAAAAGGACTCGTCGAGAAGGGTTATTTCGCCCCCGAATGGCCCGTCGAATGCGGCGGGCAGGGCCGCAACGGGTGGGGTGGGCAGGTCGTCAACGAGGAACTCATGCGCTTCGATGCGCCCATGTATCTGTCCGAGACCACCCGCATGGTGGCCTCCATCATCCGCGCCGTCGGAACCCGCGAATTGCAGGATCTCATCCTCGACGGTGCGATGAACGGCGACATCACGATCGCCCTGGGCTTCACCGAACCCGAATGCGGGTCAGACGTCGCGGCGGCGAACACCAGGGCGGTACGGGATGGCGAGCACTGGGTTATCAACGGCAGCAAGATGTTCACCACCAACGGTCACCTGGCCGACTACGTGTTTTTGCTGACGCGCACGAACACTCAGAAGCCGAAGCACCAGGGACTCACCATGTTCCTGGTCCCGCGGGACACCGACGGCTTTGCGGCGCAGGCAATTTGGACGTTGTCCGGAGAGCGCACCAATGTCACCTTCTATTCCGATGTTCGAATCGGCGACGAGTGGCGGGTCGGCGAGGTCGACGACGGGTGGCGAGTCATCGGGCTGTCGCTGCAGGACGAGCATGCATCCGGTTGGGGTCCGCACCTGGCGCGGCTGTTGCACCACGCGGAACGATGGGCACACACACCGGACGACCGCGGCGAATCACCCATCGAAAGCACGGACGTTCGCCGGCGACTGACCCGGGTCGCCATCGAGAACGAAGTGTCGATGCTGCTCCAACGGCGCTGCGTGTGGTTGCTCGAGCAGGGCGAAACCCCGGTGGCCGAGGGCTCGATGTCGAAGGTCTTCAGCACCGAAGCGCTCGAGCGGGCGAGCCAGGACATCGTCGAACTCGTCGGCCCCGACGGCCTGCGCAGCTATTTCGAGCCGACCGCACCCGAGCAGGGCCGGTTCGAGCATCTGCTGCGATTCGCGTTGGGCACCACGATCTATGCCGGGACCAGTGAGGTGCACCGCACCATCATCGCGCAGCGCGGACTCGGTCTACCCCGTTAGCTTCCGCGCTCGCCGGGGCGATGCGGTACGCGCGGTCGACTTCCGCGGCGCGCGTGGCTTCGGTTCCGCCACAGGCGGACTGACGGCCTGCTTGCACCACGACCACAGCTCGTCCTCGGTCAGCTTGGATCCTTTGCCGCCCAGGTGGAATACGCCGATCTGGGCCAGCGCCGTCAAGGTGGTGTTCAGCAGCGTGGTGAGTTGAGCGGGGGTCAGATCGTTGCGCACCAATCCTGCTCGCGCGCAGGAGGTGATGATCTTGGTCAACAGTTTCAGGTGCGGTTCCCACACTTTGGCGAAGTCGGCGGGCCGATTGATCTCCAGGCTCAGGTTGTAGATAGTCATCACCCGGCCGCCCACCGATTCCGACGACTCGGCGCGATACAGGACGCCGCGACAGAACGCCTCCAGTTGCTCCATCGGGCCTTCCGCGGCCGCGACTTCCTGCCGGATGTTCTCGGTGAATTGACTGGTGACGTTCTCGTACAACGCCAGCATCAGTTCTTCCTTGCCGGCGAAGTGTTGGTAGAACGCCCGCAAGCTCAAATTCGACCGGTCGATCAAGGTTTGGATCGTGAAGTCGGCTTTGCCCGACTCCTCCACCAATTCCAGCGCCGTGGCCAGGAATCGGGAACTGCGCGCGAGAGCCCGCGCTCTCGCCGAGCTCAGGCGCCGCTCGATGGTGCGTTCCTGCCATGTGGTCGGCGGCTTGACTTCGGGATCGACGATTTCCAACTCGGCTTCGGAAGCGTTGCCGGCACTCTTTTTTGCAGCCATGGTCAACTCAGAATACTCGCAGACCCCCCAGAGCCCGCATGCTGCCCACACCAGTTCATGCAGTACCCTGAAAACGGCCATTCTCGCTCAGGGGAAATTCGGTGTACGGCCATCCTCGTAAGGAGTGCGACGTTGAGCGCAGACATACTGATCGTCTCACCGGACGACCATCTGGTGGAGCCGGCCGACTTATGGACCAACCGGCTTCCGGAGCGCTATCGGGACATCGGGCCGCGGATCGTTCGCACCCGCGGTCGCATGGACCCGACCGTCACCTCCGATGTGGCGTTCATCGAGGACGAGGACGGCCGCGACGCCGACATCTGGCACTACGAGGACAAGACCATCCCGATCCCGCTGATCAGCGCCGCCGCCGGGTACGACCTCGATGAGCTCACCACCGACCCGATCACCTACGACGAGATGCGCCCGGGCTGTTATCGTCCGGCCGACCGGCTGGCCGACATGGACATCGCCGGCATCGAGGCTTCGGCGTGCTTCCCCAACACCCTCGTCCGGTTCTGCGGCCAACGCTTCCTGTACGGCAAGGACAAGGAGCTGGCGAAGCTCTGCGTGGAGGCCTACAACGACTTTCAGATCGACGAGTGGGGTGGCAGCTCCAACGGCAGGTTGATCCCGCTCGGCATCATCCCGCTCTGGGATGTCGAACTCGCCGCTCGTGAGGTCGACCGAGTGGCCGCCAAAGGCATGCGCGCCGTGTGCTTTTCCGAGTTGCCCTCTCGTCTCGACCTCCCGTCCATCCACAGCGGCTACTGGGATCCGTTCTTCGCCGCGTGCGAACGAAACCAGGTGGGCATCATGCTGCACATCGGATCGAGTTCGTCGCTCACCAAGTCCTCCCCCGATTCTCCCCATGTCGTCACCAGCGCGCTGATGGCGGTGAACTGCACTATCGCGCTGGTGGACTGGCTGTTCTCCGGCAAGCTCATCCAGTTTCCCGACCTGAAGATCGCGTTCGCTGAGGCGCAAGCCGGCTGGATTCCGTACTACCTGCAACGGGTCGATGAAGTCTGGGAAGACCGGCGGGCGTGGGGCGGCATCCACCCCTTGCTCACCGAACCGCCCAGCAGCCAGGTGCCCGGGCGGGTCTACTTCTCCACCTTCGGTGACCCGGTCGCGTTCCGCATTCTCGACCTGGTCGGGCCGGATCAGTTGATGTTCGAGACCGACTACCCCCACAACGACACCAACTGGCCGAGAAGTCTCGAGGTCGCCAACAAGGCGACGGCAGGCCTGGATCAGGAGACCAAGCGGAAGGTGCTGTCCACCAATGCGAAACGGTTCTTCGGACTCGCCTAGCCAAGTCTGAGGGTTACAACGCCTTCCATTCCGGTTTGCGCTTCTCCAGAAAGGCCCGCGGCCCCTCGATGGCGTCCTTGGTCAGGGCCACCTTCATGCGGTAGTTCTCCGCAAGGAGTTCGGCCTCGTAAATGGGCAGCGACAATCCCTTTCGGACCGCCATGCGCGAACCGCGCACCGCCAGTGGCGCATTCGAGTTCACCACCTCGGCGACCTCCCACGCCCGGTCCATGAGCTGTTCGTGCGGTACGACTTCGGTGAACACTCCGAGGTCATATGCGCGCTGAGCGTCCAGTCGCTCATGCCTGCCCATCAGCACCAGCCGCATGGCGACCGGCAGCGGCAGGATCCGGGCCAGCCGAACGGCTTCCCGGCCCGAGGACACTCCGATGCTCACGTGCGGGTCCATCAGTGTCGCCTGCTCGGACGCGATGGTGATGTCCGCGGTCGTGACCAGGTCCATACCCGCTCCGCACGCAATGCCGTTGACGGCGCAGATGATCGGCTTCGTCATCTGCAACCACGGTGGCGTGGCCTCCTGCGGGGCGTCCCACTGCCTCATCGAACTCAGGATGGTTTCGCCCTGATTGTCGATGCCGGCCGCATTCTCCATGTCGTGGTCCGCGGCCTTGTTCACGTCCGCGCCCACACACAGCGCCCGTCCGGCGCCCGTCACGATCATGGTCCAGATATCCTGCGAGTGCTCGATTTCCGCATACGCGACCGCAAGCTCGGCGATCATCTCGTCGTTGATCGCATTGAGCACCTGCGGGCGGTTGAGGGTCAGACAGGCGGTGTGCTCCCGGACCTCGACGTCGATGGTGTCGAATTGTCTCACCTGGCGGGACTCCTGTTCTCCCACAACCCTTCCGAAACGACTGCGGCACTCGGGCGGAATCCGAGTATGTCGTGAAATCTATCGCAATACCGGGGCCAGACATCGGGATTGAGCAGACGTGGCGGCACGCCGCCGCCGAATATCGTCTGCCACTGCGTGGCCGCGGCAACCGCGATGTCGTGTGCGGCTTCGGCGGTGATGCCCGCGGTGTGCGGCGTTGCGACGACGTTGTCCAGGCGCAACAGCGGGTTGTCCTGTCGCGGTGGCTCGTCGTGGAACACGTCCAAACCCGCCCCCGCAATCCAGCCGTCTGCCAGCGCCTCCAGCAGGGCCGCCTCGTCGTGCACGGGGCCGCGCGCGGTGCTGATGAAGAACGCCGTGGGCTTCATCGCGCCGAATTGCTTGCGGCCCAACAAGCCTTCTGTCTCCGCGGTCAGTGGGCACGTCACTTGGACGAAGTCGGAGCGGGTGAGAAGTTCGGCGAGGGAGACCAGCCGGACCCCACGGCCGCGAGCGGACGCGTGGTCGACGTAGGGGTCGAACGCGAGGACATCCATATCGAACGGCGCACACAACTCCACCAGGCGACTACCGATGACGCCGAGGCCGACCACGCCGAGGGTCTTGCCGAGCAGTTGGGTGCCTCGCAGCGCCAGCCGGTCGTCGAGCGTTCCGGCACGCAGCGCCCGATCGGCGATCGTGATCTTCTTGGCCAGGTCGAGCATGAATCCGAGCGCGTGTTCGGCGACGGCCTCGGCTCCCGGACCGGAGTTGTTGCACACCGCGATCCCCGCGCGGGTGCACGCCTCGACGTCGATCACGTCGTAACCGGCGCCCGCCGAACACACCGCCAGCAGGCGCTCGCACCGTTGCACCAACTCGGCGCCCACCAACCACTGCGCCCCGTCGGCAAACGGCGCGACGTCGGTCCGGGTGGCCACCTGATAGCCGTGCGCGGATTGCAGTGCCGCCCAACCCGGCTCGGGCGGGCCGTCCAATTCGAGCCGCACCAGGTCGACGTCGGCCCGCTCCAGCATGTCGCGGGCCACCGGATCGGTCCACCGCTCGTAGACCAGTCGCGGACGGACAGTCATCGCTTGATCTTGGGTTTGGCCTGAGCAGCCTTGAACATGTCGGCCAGTGCCGTGTCGACGTTGCGGTAGTCGTTGCGCGCGATGGCGCCGTCCCGACCCTCGACCACGTCGTAACCCAACCTCAGATCCTTGTTCTCCATGTGGAAATACTCGCGTCCGATGGGTAGCCGCCGGTCCTCGCGCGGCACTTCCATCCAGGCGCGCAGGAAGCAACGCGCCTTCTTGGGATCGGTGCTGCTGACGAAGTCCGACCTGGAATGGCACATCGCGAAGTTGTTGGCCACCGCCGCTTCGCCGGACTCGAGACGAAACTCGACTTGTTGTTCGACCAGCACACTGCGCAACAGTTCTACGGCCTCAGTCTGTTCGGGCGTGAAGTCACGGCCCAGCGTCTTCATGGCGGGCAGGATGCTGCTGTAGGTGAAATTGATGCAGATCCGCCCCTCGATCTGGGAGAACACCGGCACGTCGTAGGGCGTCACGTCGGGTTGATCGTCCGGCTGTTCGCTACGCCGATGATGCGGAAAGCCCTGATACAGAACATCAAGCAGGTCCGGACGTTCGCTCAGGATGCGATTGTGTGCGGCCGGCCCACTGGCGAACTGACTCTCTCCGCCGGTAGCTGCCGGATAGACGCACAACAGCGACAGAATGTCGGCGGCGTCGTTGTGCATTGCCAACTCCGCTCGCGACTTGGTGCCTCGGGCCGGTTGCACGCCGCCGGGCAGCACCTCCTCCTGGACCCGCACCATCCGATGCCCGAAGGAGTTGTTGGACACCAGGTAACCCAGATGGGTGCAGAACGCCCAGTAGATGCGTTCGAGCTCCTCGATCGAATGCTGCTCGACGGGAAACCCACGGACACACGCCAGTCCCTTGCCGAACATCAGATCCCGGTACAGCCGCGCCAGGTCGTCGTCGAGATCCGGATGCCGGGCGTCCTCGGGAGTGATGGCGTCTCGGTCCTTGTGCGCGGTCTTGGCCAGAATCGATTCCAGCGCAGCCACGTTGCGAGCCGACAGGTCGAAGGTGAAGTCTTCCTTGCTGGTGAAGTCCGCGCCGGTCCAGGCCATCGGGTCGGTGACTCGTTCGGTGTAGATCGCGGTCGGCATCCGGTCCTCCTGTTGTCGTGGCGTCGCCTACTCCGACGGCCCCTCCAGTTCGCGAAGCGCCGACGCGCGGGCCGCGGCCGCTTCGGTCATCATCCCGATGTCCGTCCCCGCCGAGATGAATCGCAATCCCAGTCCTACAAAGCGTTTCAGCAGGTCAACGGACTTGATGCCAGCCACACCGAGCGCCACGCCGTGGCTACGACAGGCCGCCGCGACCGATTCTACGGCACGGTGGAAATGATCATTCTCATACTGCCCGTGAATGCCCATCTCGGCGGTCAGATCACTCGGCCCGATCAGGATCATGTCGATGCCGTCGACCGCTGCGATCGAGTCACAGGCCGCTACTCCCGCGCGTGTTTCGATCATCACGGCCACGACAGTCTGACGTTCCAACACCTCGGCGAGTTCCGCGGCCGTCCGCGGCGCGTAACCGCTGACCGGGTTGGGGCCCGAGATCGACCGGTGACCTACCGGCGGAAAGCGTGCCGCGCTAACGACGTCCGCAGCCTGTTGGCTCGAATCAATGTGCGGCACAATGACTCCCACGGCACCCACGTCCAACACCCGGGCGATCAGACTCGCGTCGTGGGAGGGCACCCGAACCAGGCCGGAGATGCCGGCACCCAGCGCGCCGGCGCAGAGCAACTGCGTTGTCTCCAGGGAGGTGGCGGTGTGTTCGAGATCGACGTAGACGGCGTCGTACCCGCAAGCCGCCGCTATCGCGGGTACCTCCGGGGTGCGCGAACTCTGCAGCGCCAGACACAGCACGAGCGCCTCACCGCGCAGTGCGTCACGCAAGGCTCGGGTCATAGCCTCACCGTAGCCGATGCGAGAATAGCTCTTGCGTATTCCGGTGAATGGCCGTTATCGGCGGCTGGCCCGATGTGGTAACCATAGCTATGCCGTCGGACCGCGTCGCAATCGTGGGGGTCGCGCTGTCCGATTGCGGCCGGGTTCCCGACAAGACCGCCATGGCTCTGATGGCCCAGTCCTCGCGCCGGGCGATTGCCGACGCGGGCCTCACCAAAGACGACATCGACGGGTTCGGCGGTCACGGAACCCTGCTGCCGCCGGTGGAAGTCAGCGAATACCTCGGCCTGCGACCCGCGTGGGTCGACGCGACCAACGTCGGCGGCTCGTCGTGGGAGGTGATGGCGCGGCACGCGGCGGCGGCCATCGCCACCGGCGAGATCGACGTCGCGTTGTTGACCTACGGGTCGACCGCACGATCGGACGTCAAGCGTCAGACCCGCGCGTCGGCCGCGGCCATCGGTACCGCAGGCGCACTGCAATACGAGGCGCCCTACGGGGCGACGCTGATCGCCAAGTACGCCATGGCGGCCAGGCGTCACATGATCGAATTCGGTACCAGCACCGAACAACTGGCCGAAGTCGCCGTTGCGGCACACGAATGGTCGGCAATGAACGAGGACGCGTTCGACCGTGAGCGCATCACCGCGGCAGACGTCGCGGCCGCGCCGATGCTGGCCGATCCGTTCACCGCTAAGCACGTCTGCCTGCGCACCGACGGCGGTGGCGCCCTGGTGCTGGCCAGCGAGCGGGTGGCCAAAGACTGCGCACGGGAACCGATTTGGATTCTCGGTGCGGCAGACGCGACGTCACACGTGAGCATGGGTCAGTGGCCGGACTTCACCACTTCGCCGGCCGCGGTCTCAGGGCCTCGGGCGTTCGCGCAAGCGGGTGTCACTCCGGCAGACATCGACGTGTGCCAGCTCTACGACTCGTTCACCTCGACCGTTCTGCTGACCGTGGAGGACCTGGGTTTCTGCGCCAAAGGCGAAGGCGGAACGTTCATCGGATCAGGCGCGCTGCGGCCCGGCGGGGCGCTGCCCACCAACACCGACGGCGGCGGCCTGGCTTCGTGCCATCCGGGGATGCGGGGGATGTTCTTGATGGTGGAGGCGGTGCGGCAACTTCGGGGCGAGTGCGGCGCCCGTCAGGTCCCCGATGCGAGGCTGGCCTGTGTGCACGCGATGGGCGGTTTCTTCACCCACAGCGCCACAATGATCCTCGGGAGGCAGTAGTGAGCGTGGACCGGCCGACCATCGACGCCGACAGCCAAGCCTGGTGGGCCGCAGTCCAGGACCAGACGTTGACGGTCAACACGTGCCGGTCCTGCCGGCGGGCGTCGTTGTATGTCCGGCCGTTCTGTCCGCACTGCTGGAGCGAGGACGTCGAGTTGACGCCCGCGACCGGGCGCGCCCGGCTCTACACGTGGAGCGTGGTTCATCAGAACGCGGCACCGTTCCACGCGCGGACGCCCTACGTGTTGGCCATGGTGGATCTCGAGGAGGGCCCGCGTCTGATGACGGTCGTGGAGAACTACCCTCCCGAAAAGCTCACTGCCGGAATGGAATTGGTCGTAGCATTCCGCCGGGACGACGACGGTTTCGTCGTCCCGGTGTTCCATGCCGCCAGCCATTGATATAGCGCTCTTCGGCGGCTATCCGCGGCGGGCTGAATCGTGCGACTATGGGTGTCGCCGTATTTCTCGATGGCCGGGTTGGAGGACAACGATGTCGTATCTGATCACCGCACCAAACCTCTTGACGGCAGCAGTCGCAGACGCGGCGGGCATCGGCTCCGCGATCTGGGCGGCCAACCAGGCGGCGTTGGCTCCGACGAATACCGTGCTGGCCGCTGCGGCCGACGAAGTGTCGGCGGCGATCGCCTCGCTGTTCTCCGGTCACGCCCAGGCATACGGAGCGGCCAGCCTGCAGGCGGCCGCGTTCCACGAACAATTCATGCAGGCACTGGCCAACGCCAGCAAGGCTTATGCCTCCGCCGAGGCGATCAACGCCGGTCCGTTGCAGCCCCTCGTCGACCCCATCTTGGGCGCGATCAATGCGCCGACGAATCTGTTCCTGGGGCGTCCCTTGATCGGTGATGGTGTCAACGGCGTGGCGGGCACCGGGCAGGCCGGTGGAGACGGCGGGATTCTGTGGGGCAACGGCGGCGCGGGCGGGTCGGGTTCGCCGGGGCAGGCGGGCGGGCGCGGCGGCAACGCCGGACTGTTCGGCAATGGCGGTATCGGCGGCACCGGTGGTCTGCGTGGCGCGGCCGGTGGTGCCGGTGGCACGGGCGGGTTGTTGTGGGGGAACGGCGGGGCCGGCGGCACCGGAGGACTCGGCGGCAACCTGTTCAGCTTGACGGTGCCCGGCAACAACATACCGATCGCCGGCGGAACCGGCGGAGCCGGCGGCGCAGCCTATCTGTTCGGCGCACCAGGCGCGACCGGCGCGACCGGGAACGTCTCCTCGGTGTTGTATGTGACAGAGACACAAGCCGCGGCCGCTTACGCTCTGGCCACGCCGGACGCGAATTTCCTGCTGATCGGCACCGACGGCACGAATCTGAGCAGGGTCCTGGCGCTGGGCGCCGGCCCCACCGGGACGCCCAACTTCCACGCCCTGATGACGCAGAGCACCACGTCCGCGTCGACGATCATCGGGCACACCACCATCTCCAACCCGTCCTGGACCACCATCCAGACCGGTGTGTGGGGCGAGACGACGGGCGTGAGCAACAACATCTTCACGCCGTGGACGTACGACGACTGGCCGACCGTGTACAACCACCTCGAGAACGCCTACGGCGACCAGGTCAACACCACGGTCATCGCCGACTGGAACGTCATCACCGAGATCGCCGCCGCGGGCTCCAACCCCGCCGACAACATCGAATTCGTCCCGCAGGTCGCGGGCGACCCGGACTGGCTGGCGACGACGGACCTGGTCGGCCAGAAGGCCCAGGCCGCGATCCTGGCAGCCGACCCAGACAAGGGCAATCTGATCTTCGCGTACTTCACCGGCCCGGACGTGAACGCCCATGCATGGGGCGGTGATTCGCCGCAGTACGCACAGGCGCTGCGAAACATGGACGCCAACCTCGGCCTCGAGTTGGCGGGGCAGCCGGAGGCGACCCGAGGCCTGCTGGGTGCGGTCGCCGACTGGGAGGCCGACCTTTCCAACAACGGCGAGGAATGGACCGTGATGGTGGTCACCGACCACGGAGAGGTAGGACCGCCCCAGCCGTTCGGCATCACCCACGGCTTCCAATCACCTTTGGAGACAGCGTCATACGTGATCTTCGACCAGGCGTACGCCAACCCGCTCACGACAGACGGCTGGATCAACAACTCGTGGCAGATCGTGAGCACGACGCCGACGATTCTGGATCAGTTCAGCCTTCCGACGCCGGGCTATATGCAGGGTGCGCCGGTTACGTCGCCGGTCTACGCCGGCACCTACGTCGATCCCGGCGCGAACCTGTTCAGTGTCCTCAGCGCCGACTTCGCCGCCCAGGGCTATCCCGATGTGCCGGACAACCTCCGACTGGGGTTGCGGACCATCGCCTCCTCGATTCCGTACTTCATGTACGAACCGATCCAAGGCATCGTCGACGCGATGCCGGACTTCTTGCAGCTACCGGTGTCCTGGATCGGCGCCGGGGTCTACCAGACGGTGAACATCCCCGCACAGATCGCCGTCCGGTTCACCGGTGTGACCGGCAACCAGATCATCCCCCCGATACTCAACCCGTTCCACAGCTAGACTCGCCCAGGCGTTCGGCGACCAACCGGGGCCGACCCGCCGCCAGCGCGGCGAGCTTCCTGCGCTCGACCTTGCCGTTGGCGTTGACCGGCAACGGTTCTGCCCAGATCACCAGTTCCTCGGGCAGTTTGAATTTCGGCAGTCCACGGGACAGCAGCGCGGCGGCGACGTCACCCAGAGACAACGCGATGCCCGGTCTCAGCACGATAGCCAGCGCGAGGCGCTCGCCGGTCGTGGTGTCGGCCACCGGATAAGCGGCACACTCACGGACCCCGGCGATCCCGGACACCACCTCTTCCACCTCGGCGACCGGGATCTTCATGCCGTTGCGGATCACGATGTCTTTGATCCGGCCGACGACACGCACCCGGCCGTCGGCGATTTCGGCGACATCACCGGTCCGAAACCAGTCGCCGTCGAAGGCGAGCTTGTCGTCGGCGCTCTCGGTATAACCGAGGAACGCATGCGGACCCCGGATACAACACTCGTTCGGATCCGCCGTCGACCCGACCCGCACCTCGACGTCGGCGAGGGCCACGCCGTCGTCGGCATGCCTGGTGTCTCGGGGCTCGCCGCGCAGACCGGCCGTGCTCACCGGGACCTCCGAGGAGCCGTAGGCGCGCATGACGACGATGCCGAACTCGTCCTCGATGCGCTCGACGATCCGCCGATCCAGCATGGTGCCGCCGAGGAACACCGCACGCAACGGGACCGGGTACCGCCGCGCCACCGCCTCGTCGAGCATCCTGTCCAGCAACCGATCCGGTCCCCCGTACCACGTCACACCCGATGCGACCATCAACTCACAGGTCGACACCGGATCCCAGCGTTCCTCGAGCACCACCGGTATCGCCAGCATCGGCGAGATGAACAGTGCTTGCACCACCCCGGTGACCGACGCCAGCGGACTCACCAGCAAGATCCGGTCCTGCGCCGTGAGCCCCGCCGCCGCAATGTAATTGACCGACGCCTTGGTCAACGTGCTCAGCGAGTGGATGACCCCCTTGGGTCGCGACGTCGTACCGGAGGTGTACAGCACGAGACACGGTTCGTCGGCTGGGCGGGACGGCTCGATACCACCGGTGGTCAAGCTCCCGACGGTCTCGATCCACTGTAGGGGGATATCGCCGGAGGGCGCCCAGTTCGGGGCCGCCCCGAAACGGGCGCCCGTCCGCGCGGCGATCTCCGCGATTTGTGCTGCACCCGCGCTGCGCGCCACGAGTAAAACCACCGCGTCGATGCGCAACGCGGCGTGCACGGCCACCGTCGATTCGACGTCGTTGCCGACGACCAGCACGACGGAATTGCCCGCCGTGACACCGGCGTTCAGCATCGCTCGCGCAGCGACGTCGATGCGCTGATCCAGTTCGGCATAGCTCAGTTGGGCACGCCGATCGATGACCGCGGGCCGGCCGGGATGCCGCGCCGCGGCGAGCCGAACCGCATCCGCGGGCTGCGCCGACCAGAATCCGGCCGCGCGGTAGCGGGGCCGCAACGCTGCGGCTCGCCGGTGCGCATTCTCCAGCAGGCCCACGACGCCCTCCGATGCAAATGACTGTTCTCGATTGGGTAAATGTAACCTCTCCCCATGCCGACAATGACTTTCGACAACCAGGTGGCGGTGGTGACCGGTGCGGGCGGCGGGTTGGGCCGTTGCCACGCTCTCGAGTTCGCCCGCCGCGGCGCGAGAGTGGTGGTCAACGATCTGGGCAGCGCGGTCGACGGCAGTGGCACGTCCTCGTCGGCGGCCCAGTCCGTGGTCGACGAGATCGTGGCCGCCGGAGGAACCGCGATCGCCAACAACGACTCGGTGGCAACCGAGGAAGGCGGCGCCGCGATCATCGCAGCCGCGATGGACAATTTCGGGCGGGTCGACATCCTGGTGAACAACGCGGGGATCCTGCGCGACGCCGCGTTCAAGAACATGACCGCCGACCAGGTCGACGCGGTCATCGAAGTGCACCTCATCGGCACGTTCAACGTGACCCGGGCAGTCTGGCCCGTCATGCGGAATCAGAATTACGGCCGCATCGTCCAAACCACCTCCGGCACCGGCCTTTTCGGAAACTTCGGGCAGGCCAACTACGGTGCGGCCAAGATGGGCCTGGTCGGGATGATGCATGTACTCGCGATCGAGGGTGCCCGCAACAACATCGCGATCAACGCCATGGCGCCCATCGCCCGCACCCGGATGACCGAGACGATCATGGGCGAGTCGGGCAAGGTCATGGACCCCGAGCTCGTCACTCCGGTGGTGCTCTACCTGTCTCATCCCAGCTGCGACCGCACCGCGCACATCTACTCGGTGGGCGGAGGAAAGGTGTCACGGGTCTTCGTCGGCATGACGAAGGGAATCCAAGACGCCGCCCTGACGCCGGAGAAAGTGGCGGAGTCGATAGACGCGATCGATGACAGTGCCGCATTCACCATTCGGGGCGGACCCGCCGCCCGCTGACCAGGCGTCAGCGCCCCGAGAAACGGGGCCGGCGCCGCTCGGCGAACGATGACAAGCCCTCCTGAAGGTCACTCGTGCGCGACACCACCTCCTGAGCCCACGCCTCCTGCTCGAAAGCACGGTCACGTCCCGATTCCGACGAGACCGCCAGTAGCCGCTTGGTCAAGCCGAGCATCACCGTCGGGCCGGCCGCCAGCCGCAATGCGAGCTCTTCGGCGGTCGCATCGGTATCGTGCTGCGCCACCACACGATTGACCAATCCGAGGCGTTCGCAGGATGCTGCGTCGACGGGCTCACCGAGCATCAACAGCTCGGTCGCCTTGCGCAGGCCCACAATTCTCGTCAGCAGATGTACAGCACCGGAGTCGGGCAGGATACCGCGATGGACGAACGCCTCGACAAGCCTTGCCTCGGTGGACATGACGACCAGGTCGCAGGCCAGCACCAGGCTGGCGCCGGCGCCGGCGGCAGTGCCTTTGACCGCGGCGACAACTGGTTTGTCGCAGTCCAGGATGGATCCGATGAGCCGCTGCCACCCGCGCTGCAACATTCGCGCCACATCACCCGGACGTCTCTCTGCGGCAGGCGACGCCGACGCCGACAGTCCCGCCCCAGCGCAGAAGTGCCGCGTGCCGCTCGCGCTCAGCAGGACGGCGCGCACGTCGGGGTTGTCACCGGCTTCCACGAATGCTTCGGTCAGTGCGTCACGCGCCAAGGGCGACAAGGAGTTTCCCGCGTCGGGCCGATCGATCGTGATCCTCGCGACGGCGTCGTCGCCGATCCTGACGACGATCCCGGACTCTTCTTCACCCATACCGCTCTACCCCTGCGTTAACGGCGTTTCCGCTTTTCGGGTATCTTAATTTCCACTCTGTCTGGCTGCGAGTCCGGCTACCGCACGGGCCACAACGAGGAGGCAGTGCGATGGCCGAGACCGGCCGGATCACCGATGAGGGGCTGGCCCGATTGCGCGCCACCATCGGTATCGCCGTTCCGCACACCCAGCCTCCGCACTATTTTCGTCCGAACGAGGACGCGTTCCGCCATGTCGCCGAGAGCTACGGCGATTCCAACCCGTTGTGGGCGGATCCGGAGTACGCGGCCAAGACCGTCTGGGGCGAGTCTGTCGCCCCGCCCGCTCTGGTCGGCGGCGACACGCTGATCGGTGAGGACGAGGTTGCCGCGCTGTCCGACGAACAACGTGCCCTGACCAAGGGCGACCCGCTGCGCGGTGTGCACGCGTTCTACGCCTCGTCGGCGCGGGAATGGTGGGCCCCGTTGCGCGCGAATCACCGGGTGTATCGGCGCAATGCGCTGGTGGCGGCGCTGGACAAGTCCAGTGAGTTCGCCGAGCGCGCCATCCACGAGTGGTCGGCCCAGGTGTTCCGGGACGACGAGGGCACGATCCTGGGCGGCCAGTACCGCAACATGATTCGCACCGAGCGCAGCAAGGCGCGGGGCCGAAAGAAATACGACGCTGTCGAGCCGAAGACGTGGACCGCCGAGGAGATCGCCGAACTCGACGAACGGTATGCGCGCGAGACGGTGCGCGGTGCGGACCCGCGCTGGTGGGAGGACGTGAACGAGGGTGACGAGGTCGGACCACTGACCAAAGGGCCACTCACGGTGACCGACATGATGTGCTGGCACGTCGGCATGGGCACCGGGATGTACGGTGTCCGGCCGCTGCGACTGGCGTGGCGCAACCGGCAGCGCATCCCCCGCTTCTACACGCTCAACGAGCACGGCGCCCCGGATGTGCAGCAGCGGGTGCACTGGGATCCGAATGCGGCGCGAAACGCCGGTAATCCCAACACTTTCGACTACGGTCGGATGCGCGAGACCTGGCTGATCCATCTGTGCACCGACTGGATGGGTGACGACGCATGGTTGTGGAAACTCGACTGCGAGTTCCGGCTGTTCAACTATGTGGGCGACGTGCACACCATCACCGGCATCATCGCGCGGAAGTATCTCGCCGAAGGCGACCGTCCCGCCGTCGATCTCGAGCTGGCCGCGACCAATCATCGGGGTGAGGTCACCGCACCCGGTCACGCCACGATTCTGCTGCCCAGCCGTGCACGCGGGCCGGTTCGCCTGCCCCGCCCGCCCGCCGGCGCCACCAACCTGACGGAGCTGCTGACGGCGGTGTCCGCGCAGTTCGCCGAGCGCTGACGCATGGAGTACCGCAGTGTCCCGGGACTTCAAGCCGCACAACACGGCTCGATATTGCGGCTGACGCTGGACCGTGCCGATCGCCGGAACGCCGTCGACGACGTGATGCTCGATGCGATGATCGGCCACCTCGCGGCATCGGGGACAGACGAGTCGGTGCGGGTCATCCGTATCGATGCGCAGGGACCGGACTTCTGCGCCGGCTCCGACCTGATCGCCAACAACGCGAAATCAGAACGCAAACCCCGAGTCGGTAGCACGCAGCGGCGGCTGCCCAACAAGGCCAATCGGCTCATTCCGCTGATGCTGCAAACCCAGGTGCCGATCGTCGCGGTAGTGCGGGGCTGGGCGGCCGGCCTCGGTTTTCACATCGCCATGGCCGCCGACTTCTGCGTGGCGGCCGACGACGCCAGGTTCTGGGAACCGTTCATGGCTCGCGGGTTCACCCCCGACAGCGGTGCGGCATGGTTGCTGCCCCGACTGATCGGGATGGTCCGCACCCGCCAGTTGCTGATGCTGGGCCAGGAGATATCCGGGACCACCGCGGCGGACTGGGGCATCATCCACGGCAGTGTCGAGGCGGACCAATTGGACTCCGACGCGGCCGAACTCGTGTCGATGCTCGGCGAAGCCCCCACCGTCGCGCTGGGTCTGACCAAATGGCTGTTGCACAGCGGCCATGGACTCGACCTCGACCGCCATCTGCAGAACGAGGCCATGGCACTCGAGTTGTCCAGCCGCAGTGAGGACTTCCGCGAGGGTATGGCCGCATTTCGGGACAAGCGCGACGCGAAGTTTCAGGGCCGATGACACGACTTCCGATCACCAGCAACAGCAGCGTCGCAGAGGCCGTCGCGGCTGTGGAGCAGTGGGTCGCCGACCAGGTACCGGCGGCGTGGCGGTCGGCGGCCGGGCGGGGTCCGAACGCCTTGCGCGCCAACCGCAGCCCCGACGAATACCGGCAGTGGTACCCGGTCTTCGCGCAGTCGGGCCTGGTCGTCCCCACCTGGCTACCCGAGCACGGCGGACTCGGTGTCACAGGCGAAGTCGCCGGTGCCGTAGAAGCAGTGCTGCGGCCGCTGCGGCTGACCCGACTCAATCCGCTCGGCCTGAACAACACGGCGGCGGCGCTGTTCAGCCACGGCACCGAGGAACAGCGGCGGCGCTTCCTGCCGCCGATCGTGCGCAACGAGGAGAAGTGGTGCCAGCTGTTCAGCGAACCCGGCGCGGGATCCGATCTCGCCTCGCTCGCGACCCGCGCGGTGCGTGACGGTGACGATTGGGTGATCACCGGACAGAAGGTCTGGACCACCTGGGCAGACGAGGCCGACTTCGCGATCCTGCTCGCCCGCACCGACCCGGAGCAGCCCAAGCACAAGGGCATCACCTACTTCCTGCTCGACATGCACCAACCCGGCGTCCAGGTACGGCCCCTGCGCCAGATCACCGGTGAATCCGAATTCAACGAAGTCTTTCTCGACGGCGCCCGGGTTCCCGACGCACATCGTGTCGGCGACGTCGACGACGGCTGGCGGGTCAGCGCGGCGACGCTGTCCAGCGAACGGCAGATGGTCTCGGGCTCCGGATCCGGTGGCATGGGCCGTCTCGGTGGGTTCAGCGCCGAACGATTGATCACCCTGGCTCAGGAGACCGGCCGCTGGGACGACCCGGTGATCAGGGTCAAGGTGATGCGGCTGTGGGCCCAGGAACAGGTCCGCGGCTGGACCAATGTGCGTGTGCGCAAAGCGCTCTCGGCCGGACAATCCCCCGGCGCGGCGTCATCGATCGGCAAGGTGCATCAGGCGACCCTGAATCAGGAGATTCAAGATTTGATGGTGGACCTGCTGGGGACGTCCGCGGTCGCGTGGCCCGCCGGCGACGATCCGGACGAGTTGCCACCCGAGGTCCATGGCATGTTGCGCAGCCTGGCCAATGGGACCGAGGGCGGCACCACCGACATCAACAAGAACATCCTCGGCGAGCGGGTACTAGGCCTGCCCAGGGAACCGGATCCGTGGAAGGGTAAGCCCTGGAAAGAGATTCCGCGCTCGTGAGCACCTACGAACGCCTGATCGTAGAGAAGTCGGACGGCATCGGATGGCTCGTCTTGAACCGGCCGGACGCCGGCAACGCGTTCGACGCACTGATGCTCGACGAGCTGGAAGCCGCATGGGCCGACCTGGACACCGATCCCGAGGTGCGGGTGATCGTCAACACCGCCAACGGCCGGTCGTTCTGTACCGGGATGGACGTCGTGCAAGTCGCCCGCGACAAGCAAGCCATGCGACGGCATTCCCGGCGCACCAGGGATGCCACGCTGAGGATCTCGTCGTGGCACTGCCAGGTGTGGAAGCCAGTCATCGCGGCCGTGAACGGCGTGTGCGCGGGCGGGGGGCTGCATCTGGTGGCCGACGCCGACATCGTGATCGCCGCCGACACGGCGTCCTTCGTCGACCCGCATGTGTCGCTGGGTCAAGCGGTGGCTTATGAGGCGATCACCCTGTTACGCAAGTCGCCCATGGAAGCAATCACCCGAATGGCATTGAGCGGCAAAGGTGAACGCATCTCCGCCCAGCGCGCCTACGAGTTGGGGATGGTGTCCGAGGTGGTGCCGGTCGAGCGGTTGCGCCCCACGGCAGAGCGGCTCGCCGCGACCATCGCCACCAATTCACTGACGGCCATGCGGGCGACCAAGAGAGCGCTGTGGCGAGCGCTGGAAGTCGGTTTGACCCAGGCGCGCAGCGAAGCCGCCGACGAGATCTGGCGGCTACGCAACCATCCCGACCACGCAGAAGGTGTGCGGGCGTGGCGGGAAAGGCGCGTTGCGCAGTGGCAGCCGCTGTCGGATGTGGCGGAACTCCGATGACCTATCAGCGGCTGATCGTCGAGCGGCACGGTCCCGTCGGCTGGATCATCAACAACCGACCGGACCGTCTCAACGCATACGATGCCGTGATGCGCGCCGAATTCCCCAGAGCCTGGGCGGATTTGGATGCCGACCCGGCTGTCCGCGTCATCGTGCACACCGGCAACGGGCGGGCCTTTCAGGTGGGTGCCGACGTCGAGGACCTGGACGGTGAAGCCGTGCAGCAGTTCCAGGAAACGATGCGGACGCTCGACCTCAAACTCACCGGCTGGCACTGCAACGTCGCAAAGCCGATCATCACCGCCGTCAACGGTGTCTGCGCGGGCGGCGGACTGCACTGGGTGGCTGACGCCGACATCGCCATCGCCGCCTCTGACGCGTCGTTCGTCGACCCGCACGTGTCCATCGGTCAGGTCTCTGCGCTGGAAACCATCGCGTTGATGCGCAAAGTACCCGCCGAGGCCGTGTTACGGATGGCGTTGGTGGGCAGTCACGAACGGTTGAGCGCACAGCGCGCTTACCAGCTCGGCATGATCAGCGAAGTCGTCGATCCACCCGAAAAGCTGCGTGACGTGGCGCAGGCACTCGCGGAAAAGATCGCCAGGAATTCGCCGGCCGCGATGCGGGCCACCAAACGGGCATTGTGGGGTGCGCTCGAGTACGGTCTGACCGACGCGTGCCGGGCCGGTGCCGAGCACCTGACGTCGATGTGGGGTCATCCGGACCAGAACGAAGGACCCGCCGCATTCGCAGACAAGAGAACGCCCAACTGGCAACCACTGGAACCAGATTCATGAGCCTGGCCGTCCTGCTCGACGGATTGCCCGACGTAGCGGTGCATACGCTCGTCGGCGACGTGACTGCCGGCGAGTTGTCCGCGAGCGCCGAGGGGCTCGGCGCGCTGCTGACCGAGTCGGGGTTGACGACCGGACAGGTCGTCGCGGCGATGTTGCCCAACGACGCGGTCACCGTCGCCGCACTGTTCGGCACCTGGCGGGCGGGTGGGGTCTACACCCCACTCAACCCGCGGGCCGCCGACCCCGAACTGGCCGCCCAGTTCGAGATCCTGCGGCCAGTCGCGGTGATCACGACTCCCGATCTGCGGCAACGATTTTCCGGCTACGGGCTGACCGTCGTCACCGGCGCGCACCTGCAATGGTCGGCGGATCCCGCGGCGCGGCCCCTGACCAACCCCCGCCAGTACGACGACGATGTAGCGCTGCTGCAGTTCACCTCCGGGACCACCGGGCCGCCCAAGCCGGTGCCGTTGCGGCACGCGACCGTACTCGACCTGATCGACCGGTTGCTGGCGAAACTTCGCGGCCCGAAATCCGCTGCCGGCGCGCTGACCAGGACACCGATGCCGAATCTGGTGCCGTTGTCGTTGTCCCTGTGGGCCGGAATCTACCAGGTGCTGTTCGCGTTTCGCGCCGGCTCGGGAGTGGTTCTGATGGACCGCTTTTCGCCGGCTGACTTCGCGGCGCTGGTTCGCAGACACCAGCTGCGTTCCACGGTGTTGCCGCCGGCGGCGTTGACGATGGTGCTGCACGACGGAGCGGTGACCGATCTGTCGCCGCTGAAGATCGTCCGGTCGATCACCGCTCCCCTGTCGCCGACGCAGGCCCGCCGATTCCGGGACAAGTTCGGCGTGCTCGTGCTCAACTCCTACGGCCAGACCGAACTCGGCGGCGAAGTCGTCGGGTGGTCGGCCGCCGACGCGCGGGAATGGGGTGAAACCAAACTGGGCTCGGTGGGACGGCCGCTGCCGGGCATCGACGTGACCATCGCCGACGACGAGGTGCTGGTCCGCACGCCGACCACCGCGGCACGCGACGTCGATCCCGCCTTCCTGGACCGGTTGACCGACGACGGGTGGTTCCATACCGGCGACCTCGGCTGGTTCGACGACGACGGCTTCCTGTGGCTGGACGGCAGGGTGTCGGACATGATCAATCGCGGCGGGCTGAAGGTGTTTCCCGGCACGGTCGAGGATGCGTTGATCGGAGCGGACGGCGTGCGGGATGCGGCGGTCGTCGGAGTTCCCGACGAAAGGCTCGGCGAGGTGCCCTGGGCGTTCGTGGTCCGTGCCGATCCGTCGCTGACCGAACCCGACCTGGTGGCCTGGTGCCGTGGCCGATTGACACCGTATCGCGTCCCGGTGCGGATCGTGTTCGTGGATCAGCTGCCGCGCAACGACGTTGGCAAAGTCGTCAAACGTGAGCTCGTGGCACTCGCCGACGGGGCTCAGGCGCCTGTGCGGCACTGAGAATAGTCGATCTCATTGCCCCGCACATGGCTCCGGCGGGGTGCGAGAACCTGTGTTCTCGGATTCGGATATAGTGATCTCCGAACCTGCGGAGGAGGCGGCTATGGCGGACGGACGGGCATTCGAGGTCTGGGATGCCGACAACCATATGTACGAGACCATCGACGCCTACACCCGCTATCTGCCGGAGAAGTACTCTGAGGCACTGAAATTCGTCGACATCAACGGCCGCAAGAAGCTGCAGATCCTCGGCACCGTCACCGAGTGCATTCCGAACCCGACCTACGAAGTGATCCCCACCCCCGGCGCCTGGGCCGACTACTACCGCGGAATCAACCCGGACGGCAAAACCCTGCGCGAACTCGCCAACCCGATCCGCTGTCCCGATGAATTCCGGCGCCCCGACCTGCGCCTGGCATTGATGGACCGCCAAGGTGTCGACGGCGCGGTGATGTTCCCGACCACGGCGGGCATGCTCGAAGAACGCACCAAATCCGACACTGAACTCACGCACGCGGTGACGCACGCGTTCAACCGCTGGCTGCGCGACGACTGGACCTTCAACTACCAGAACCGCATCTTCGCGGTGCCGGCGATCTCGCTCAACGATCCCGCCAAGGGCGTCGAGGAACTCGAGTGGTGCCTGGACAACGGAGCGAAGACGGTATTGATCCGGCCGGCCCCCGTCCCGCGTTCAGATGGCACTTCTCGCTCCCCCGCATTGCCCGAATTCGACGACTTCTGGCGCCTCGTCGAGTCGTCGGGCATCTCGGTGCAGATGCACAATTCCGATGCGGGATATGACCGCTACCTGAACGACTGGGAAGGCGGCGATGAGTTCCAGGGCTTCCAGCTGACCAAGCTTCGCGGGTTCATCTACGAGGAGAGCCGGCACATCTTCGACACGCTCGCGGCATTCATCGCCCACGGCGTGTTCGAACGTTTCCCCGGTCTGCGCATCGGCGTGGTCGAGAACGGCGGGTCGTGGGCACAGCGACTGATGGAGGTCTTCGACCGGGTGTACCGCAAGAAGCCGCGGGAGTTCAGCGAGCACCCATGCGACGTCTTCCGCAGGCACGTGTGGGTCAACCCGTTTCACGAAGAGGACATGTCCCATCTCATCGACGTGCTCGGCGCCGAGCGCGTGATGTTCGGCTCGGACTACCCGCACCCCGAAGGCCTGGCCGAGCCCGCGGAGTTCGTCCGGGAGCTCTCGGATCTGCCGGAGGCGACCGCGGCCCGGGTTATGGGCGGCAACCTCAAGGAGTTGATCGGCGTCTGAGGGGGCTGGCGCGTTCGGCGTGAATCCTGGGCTTTGCGCGTGAATCCTGGGCCTTGCGCGTGAATCCTTGGCTTTGCGCGTGAATCCTTGGCTTTGCGCGTGAATCCTGGTAGGTATTTCGCCAATTTTTCCGCCGTGGCTTCACCCCGAAAGCCGTCACTTCACAACCAACGCCAGGGATTCACACCGAAGCCGTGCGAGTAGGACCTGGATACGGCCAAGCACCATTTCCCGGCGAGTCGACCGCCTCGCCAGGCCCAACGACCAGACCGGTCGGCGACGAGGACTAGCGACTCTCAGCCGGCAACAATGACGAGCCGAACAGAGGTGAACTTGCGCTTGCGGATCCGCCAGCCGTCACCGGTGCGCACCGCTTCGTCGTCGTAGTATCCGACCGCATTAACCCCAGAGCCGTCTGCGGCGAGTATCAACGCGTCGAGGTAGGTCCGCAGCGTCGCGGTGTCACCGTCGACGGCAACGACCTGGTTGCTCATCCGATGCATGGTGTTCGCGGCTCCCGCGTGGGCCAGGTCCATGAACTCGGTGACCTCAGCCGCTCCGGTCCACTGCCCGACCTCGCCGTAGTCCAGCTCGGCATCCACGGTGAAAACCGTTGAGAGCAGCTGGTATTGCCGACTGTCGATCGCAGTGGCGTAGCGAATCGTCAGATCGACAAGCTCGTCGCGGTCGGTCATTCCATGTCTCCGTTCGGGTGTACGACGACCCGGGGCGGTCCCTCGGATCTGCGCGCCTGATCCAAAGCGTCGGGCACGTCGTCTAATCCGATGATCCGGCCGATGCTGGGCAACGGATCGAGCCTGCCCTCGACCACGGCCTCGAGCACGCCGTACCAGTCCTGCGGCATAGGACCACCGCCGAACTGCAGGGTGAGCCCGTTGCGGGTGGCTTCGGTGATGTCGAGGGTGTCGCCGGTGTACCAGCCACCGGCGCAATAGATCCGGCTGTAGAACTCCGCCTCCTTGACCAGGTTCCCGATGAGTCCCGGAGCACCGACGCACTCGAACACGACCGCCGGACCGCCGAAATGGTGTTCGGCCCGCACCTCTCGGAACACGTCGAACACCGACCGTTCGCCCGGATCCACCAAGACGTGCGCACCGAAGCTCGCCGCGGCGAGTTCGCGTCGTTCCGCCTTGAAGTCGGAGACGATGATCGGTTCGATGCCACGGGCGGACAGCGCCGCGACCGCGGACAGTCCGATCGCTCCGGCGCCGATCACGATCGGCGTCTCGCCGGGCTGAATGTTGGCGGCACGCACATAGAACTCGCCGACCGCGAACGCATCCACGACCGCTATGGCATCGCTGGAAACCGATCCGTCGACCACCCTCGCCGTGGCCTCCGGCACGACCAGCAATTCGCCGAAACTGCCTGGCGCGTCAGGGTGTTGACCGATGATGCGCAGACCGCCGGTGCCGCCGTCGACCAACCGGATCGGCATCGACGTGACGCGGGAACCGATCGGAAACGCATCGCTGCAGCCGGGGCCGTGGCCGATCACCTCGCCGACGAATTCGTGCCCCATCACGATGTCGCGGTCGGGGTCGTAGAGCGAGCGGCCCGTCGGGTCATCGACTCCGAGTTCGGGGTGGTCCATGAAGTGGACGTCGGAAGCGCAGATCGCGGTGCTGAGGGTCTTCAGCAGCAGATCACCTTGACCGGGAACGGGATCGGCAGTCTCGCGGACTTCCAGCCGGCCGCCTCTCAACACCACTGCACGCAACGCGACTCACCTCCGCCGACGGTCCAACATTTCGGATATTCGAGATAGGGTTCTCAGAATCCTGGAGTGACCGTAGAAGGCGTCTCCGTGCCAGTCAAGATCGCGGACGAAGTCATGCGGCCTACGTGAACCGCGTCCGCAGTTCGTTCTTCAGCACCTTGCCGGTGAGATTGCGCGGCAGTGCCTGCACCAACTCCAGGCGTTCCGGTGATTTATGCCGGCTCAACCCCTGCGCCTGACAATGTTCGGCCAACTCGGCGAGCGTGACGTCGCTCCCGTCCTCGGCAACCACCACGGCGCAAACCCGTTCTCCGGTGCGGGGATCCGGTACACCGATGACCGCGACGTCGGCGACCGCGGGGTGTTCGGCCAGCACACCCTCGATCTCGAGCGCCGAGATGTTCTCCGCATTGCGGATGATCGCGTCCTTGATGCGGCCGGTGACGACGACGTTGCCGTCGGCGTTGATCCGCCCCCGATCACCGCTACGAAACCAGCCGTCGGCGTCGAAGGCGTCTGCGTCGAGCGAGCCGTCCACGTATCCGAGGAAGCACTGCGGTCCCTTGAGTCGAAGTTCGCCTTCCTCACCGGTGTCGACGTCGCGCTCGTTGTCATCGACGACGCGCACGGAGACTCCCGGCACGGGCCGACCGACGGTGTTATCAAGAATCGCGGGCTCTCCGTCCGGTGGGGGCGAGGTCACGACGGGAAACTCGGTCAATCCCCATGAGTTTGCAACGCCTGCTACCGAAAAGGTCTCGCGAATTTGTCGCCCCAACTCAGCGGTGATGGGCGCACCTCCCCCAACGCAACCGCGGAGATCGGGAAATAGCGGATCCGTGCCGTGCTCGCGCTGCGCGGCCATGAAGGCCACGAAGAAGGGGGTCGCCGAGCCGAGCATCGTCGGCCGATGCGCTGCGATCGCCTTTGGTGTGAGGACCGGATCGAATACGTCGAATAGAACCAGCCGCATGCCGGTGAGCAGACTTGCCGCCAGCATCGCCGCACCGCCAATGTGTGACACAGGAAAGGCAATCGGGTTGACATCACTATTCGACGCACCGAACATGCCGACCACCCCAGCGGACCCGGCGATCACCGAGCGGTCGCAGTGCCGCACGCCCTTGGGTGCTGCGGTGGTACCCGATGAGTAGTAGACCCAGCGCGGCAGGGTTGCTTCCGTCGGCGGCGCGGGCAATAACGCGGGGTCACCGGCCGGAAGCCGTAGGCCGTCGGCAATCGTAGCCGCGTGGTCAACCACCACCACGGTCATCGGCCTATCCTTAGCGAGGGCTCCGGCGAGCTTGACATGGTCAAAGCCGCGCCACACACCCGGCACAATGATCACGTTGGTTCCGAGTTGCGCTGTCACGAAGCCGACTTCGCTCTCGCGCCAGATGGGCAGGATAGGGTTCTGGACGGCGCCGAGACGCGCCAGAGCGACCATGACAACCATCGTCTCCAGCGTGGTCGGCAGCTGCCACGACACTACGGAGCCGTCGCGGACTCCGTCAGCAGCCAACGCCGCCGCCGTCTTCTCCGCTGCTTCGTGCAACTGGGAATTCGTGAGGCTGCGGCCAAAGTCATCAACGAGCACAATTCGGTCGGGGTGTGTCCGTGCTGCGGTTTCGACCAGGCCCCAATACGTTTCGGACATCAGCCGCTCGGCAACAACAGTCGACGTTTCGCGAGGATGTTACGCATTATCTCGGAGCTTCCACCGGAGATCGTATAAGCGCGCGACCACAACCAGCATTCTCGCAGACGCTGTTTGGCCCGCTGCACTTCCGTGTCGTTCGTGATGGATTCGCTTGTGGCGGCGGCGAGTTCGGCGCCGTAGGCAGAAATCCGATGGTAGGTCTCGGCGAAGCTGAGCTTGGCGATCGAGCCGTCGCCGGGCTGGTCGGCGCCGGCGATCAGCCGCTCGACATGGTCGTCGATGAACGACTTCGCCACCTCGACCTCGACGCCCAACTCGGCGACGGCCTGGCGGATGTCGTCGTGCTCCCACGCCGGCGTGCCGTCGACGTGCCCGTAGCGCGCCACCGTCACCAGGTCGTCGATCAGCAGTTCGAGCAGCACCACGTTGCCGCCGATACCGAAACGCTCGAAGTCCAGACCGGCCATGATGATCGACCAGCCCTGACCCGCTTCACCGACGAGACTGTCGGAACCGACCACCACGCCGCTCAGGAAGACCTCGTTCACCTCGATCGCGTCCCCGACGGTGCGGATGGGCCGGACCTGGACGCCGGGCGCGGTCAACGGGACGGCGAACACCGAAAGTCCGTGATGACGTGACGACGTCGGATCCGTCCGGATCAGCGCCAAACCCATGTCGGCCCAATGCCCGTCGGTGATCCACGTTTTCTGTCCGTCGATGACCCAGCTGCCGTCGTCCTGCCGCACACCGCGACTGCGGATTGCGGCGACGTCACTGCCCGCATCGGGTTCGCTGAAAAGCTGGCACCACACGTGCTCGCTGCTGCGGATCGGCGGCAACAGAGTCCGCTTCTGCTCCGGGGAGCCGAAGTGCAGCAGTACATGGGCAGCAAGATTGACCTGGTCGACCGGGCGCGGCGCCCGGGCGCGCAGGATCTCCTCGCTGACGATGCGGTCGTGTAGCGGATGATGGTCAGACCTGCCGCCGTACTCGACGGGCCAGTCCGCACCGACGAAGCCCGCCTCGAACAATCCGGCGAACCAGCTGCGCAATTGCGCTTCCTGCGCGGGGTTCTTCGGCGCCCGATGCCCTTCACGGGCTTCGATGGTAGGCGCGTGTTGCGTGATGTGTGCCCTGACCCGAGTTCTGAACGCCGCCAACTGTTCTGCGCTGGGCCTGGGCCCGAAATCGCTCACCAGCCAGCCTCCTCGGCGAACAGGGCCCGGCTCGTCCGTGCGGTGCCGATTAGCTGTCCGTTGTCGAACACCCGCCGCAATTCGTAGTGCAGCGGATACTCCCAGGTGAAGCCGATCCCGCCCGACAACTGCATGCATTCATCAACGGCGGCAGCTGCTTTCGCGGCGACGAAAGCATGAGCCGACGTCGTCAACACCGCCGCGCGGTCCTCGCCCGCCGCGAGCGCACGAGCCGCCCTCATCACGATGGCACGTGCTTTGACCACGAAGACGAACAGTTCCACCAACCGGTGCTGAACCGCCTGGAAGCTCGCGATCGGAGCCCCGAATGCGATGCGCTCCTTGAGGTAGGACGTCAGCCGCTCCAGCGTCATGGCGACAGCGCCGACCGAGTCGGCGGCGACGAGCACGCGGGCGACCGCCGACAGCCGGCGCGCCAACTCGGCCGGGCCGATCGGCACACTCGGCACGCCGACAACGTCGATGGACCAAACCGGGCGGGTGACGTCCAACAGATCACCGTCAGCTCGGCGACACTGTGGACCCGCGGCGTCGATGAGGTGAACACCGTTGTCTCGCAACGCCACAACAAGATCCACCACATCACCACGGATGACTCGCGTGCCGTCTCCCACGACGATCCCGGCCGTGACGGCACCGCGCAATAGGTCTGGCAGCCAACGCTGTCTGACTTCCTCGGGCGCCGCAGCGACCGCGGCTGCGGACACCACCGTCCCGAACCACGCCGAGCCATCCTGTGCCCGGCCGAGTTCCTCGGCGACGACGCACGACTCGACGGGGCGCCAGCCGGCACCTCCCAGGGTTTCGTCGACGAGCAGGCCGGTCCAGTCCAGCGCCGCCAGGGCGCCGATGGATTGGCTGTCTGCCCGCTCCGCCAGGAACTTGCGCGCCGACGACCGCAGCAACTCCAGGTCGACGTCGTCGTCCGGCACAGGTCCTAGCTCCGAGCGAGCAGCTGATCGGCGTTGTCGCGCATGATCCGTCGCTTGGCGCCGTCGTCGAGCGGGTCGAGCAGCTTGACGAAATCGGCCGGTTCGGCCAGTCCTTCGGCATGCGGATAGTCCGAACCCATCAGCAGGCATTCGTCGTAACCCAGCCGGTTGACTATGGTCGGGATGTCGTCCTCGGGATACGGGACCACGCCGACGTGGCGGCGGAAGATCTGCGACGGGCGCTCGGTCAGTTTGCCGCCGATCCAGGGACCGTTGCGGCCCATCCCGCGACTTTTGTCCATGTGGATGCAGAACTGCGGCACCCACTCCGCACCATGTTCGGCGACAAGGACATTCAGTCCGGGAAACCGCCCGAACAGGTTGTCGAAGATGAGTGCGGACAGGGTGTCCTCGATCGGCCGCTGCCCGTAGATGTTCATCCACTGCCAGGCAGACATGTGCCACGCGGCCGGGTCGGGACTGTGCCCCCAAGCCGGCGAGATGGCCGTGAAATACCAGTACGGCTGGATGTGGAAGACCAGGGTGCAACCGGCTTCCTGTAGCCGCGCGTAGATCGGGTCGAAGTACGGGTCGCCGGGTGAGCGCCCATAGGCAGGCCCCGTCGGTAATAGCACCAGGCGTGCGCCTTGCTCGATGATCGCCTCGGTTTCCCGGATCGACGACTCGAGGTCTCGCAGCGACAACAACGCGGTGGCATACAGCCGGTCCTGATAGTTGAATCCCCATGTCTCGTCGAACCAGCGGTTGAACGAGCGCAGATTGGCATAGAGCGCCTCGGTGTCGTCGACATAGTGCTCGGCGGCCAGGGCCATACCTGCCGGGAAGATGACCGCACGTTCCACGTTCTGTGCGGCCATCACGTTCAATCTCGGTTCCCGCTCCAGGTATTCGGGCTGCATCGGCTGGGGCTCATAGGTCTCGTCCGGGTTGCCCGAGCCCATCTGTTTGAGCATTTCCTTGAGCGAACCTGGCCGGTAGGCCAGGTCGAACCCCAGTCCGGCCTCGCTGTTGAAGGTGGCGATCCGGTGGCCGGCGAGGATGACCTCCTTGCCGTCGGCGGCGACGACCGGGGCGATGGCGCGGTCGTGAAAACGGTTGGGAAGGTAGCGAGTGAACGCGTCCCGCGTCTCGTAGCAGTGGGTGTCGCAATCGAATATCCCGTAGTCGAGCTTCGTCACCACGTGGCTCCTCCATGCGAGAATGGTTATTCTCCATTTCAGCAAAGATACTATCCTGATCCGGCTACACCTATTCGAGGGGCGGACCGGCAGTTGGAGGCAGCGCGTGCCGTCAAGTGACGTCGACGACCTCCGCAGCGTCGTACGCGACTTTCTGACGGAGAAATCGTCCAGCCACACCGTCCGCGAGCTGATGGCGACCGATACCGGTTTCGACGCGTCGTCCTGGCACCAGCTGGCCGCGGAGTTGGGCCTGACCGGTGTCGCCGTACCCGAGGAGTGGGGCGGGGCCGGCGCGGGGCTCGCCGAACTGGCGGTGGTGTTGGAGGAGATGGGTGCGGCGTTGCTGGTCTCCCCCTTCTTCGCCACGGTCGCGCTGGCCACCCCGGCGATTCTGGCCAGCGCCGACCGCACCGCCATCGAGAGGTACGTCCCGGCGTTGGTCGACGGTACGAGCACCGCGACGCTGATCCTCAACGGCCGACTCGGGGCGTGGGAACCAGACGCTGTGACGTTGCGCGCGCAGCGCGACGGCAGCGTCCACCGGATTCATGGCACGGCACCGCTCGTGCTCGACGGGCATACCGCAGATGTCGTTCTGGCAGCGGCAAATACCGAAGCGGGCGTCTCTCTGTTCGCGGTGGATGCCGGAGCGGAAGGTCTACATCGCACGCGGCTGGCCGGACTCGACCGTACCCGCAAGGTCGCCCGTGTGGACTTCGACGGCGTCGCGGCGGAGTTGATCGGGACCGACGGTGCTGCCGCGCCCGGACTGGCGCGCACCTCGGATGTCGCCATCGTCGCACTGGCCGCCGAACAGGTCGGCGCGGCGCAACGCTGCCTCGACATGGCCGTCGGCTACGCCAAGGACCGCATCCAGTTCGGACGGCCGATCGGCAGCTTCCAGGCTGTCAAGCATCGATGCGCGGACATGTTGGTGCTGGTCGAGGGGGCGCGTTCGGCGGCGTCACACGCGGCCGACGTGGCCCAGACCGATCAGCTGGCCACCGTGGCCGCGGTCGCGAAACTGGTCTGTTCGGAAGCTTTTCTCCGGGTTGCGCTGGACAACATGCGCATCCATGGTGGTATCGGATTCACCTGGGAGCACGACGCCCACCTCTACGTCCGCCGCGCCAAAGCCACCCAACTGATGTTCGGGACTCCCGACTATCACGCGCAGCGCCTGGCAGTACTTGTCTCCGCAGTGAAAGGACTCACGTGAGCGTCTCGTTCTCCCTAGAATTGCCCACCCAGCGAGTCGAGAAGGTAGCCGAGTTCGTCTCGGCCGACGCCATTGCCGACATCGCAAAGGCAGCCGAGACAAGCGGTTTCGCCGCAGTGCACGTCACCGATCATCCGGCACCCGACGCCAAGTGGCTCGACCACGGTGGTCACCACGCCCTGGACCCGTTCGTCGCACTGTCATTCGCCGCCGCCGCGACGACCGACGTCAAGTTGCTGACCAACGTCTATATCGCGGCCTACCGCAATCCCTTTCTGGGCGCCAAGTCGATTCAGAGCCTTGCTGTGCTGTCCAATGGACGGCTCATCCTGGGCACCGCTGCCGGCTATCTGAAGCCTGAATTCAGCGCGCTGGGAATCGATTTCGACAACCGCGGCGCGCTGCTCGATGAAGCGCTGGACGTATTGGGCAAGGTGATGACCGGTGAGGACATCGCCTATCACGGCACGTCGTTCGCATCCCGGGGGGTCCGGTTGCGCCCGTTGCCCGAGACCCTGCCGCCGGTGTGGATTGGCGGCAACAGCAAGCCGGCCATCCGCCGGGCGGTCTCGCGCGCCCAAGGGTGGGCGCCGTTCAACACGTTCGGCTACGCGACCGCGTCACGGACGGCGGAGATCGCTACGCTCGACGACTTGGAAGCCGCCATCGACTGGACCAAACGGTACGCGGTCGAGATCGGCCGGACCGAGCCGCTGGACATCTGCTTCTCGGCGGGAAATCTGTTGGACGACAACAGATCGGCAGACGAGCGCCACGCCACCATCGACCGGCTCGAGAAGGCCGGCGTCACGTGGCTCACCATCGCTCCACCCGGTGCGGACCGGGCCGAGGTGATCGAGCATGCCCGGGCCTTCGCCGAGGAGTTCATCGCGGCGCGATAACGTCTATTCTCATGCCGCAACCAAGCCTTCAGGAACTGCTCGATCCCCTCACCACCGCGCTGGTGACGCAGGAATGCCAGGGGGGTGTGATCGGTCCGCAGGCCGGCCTGCCGTTGCTTGCCGAGGAGGCTCGCCGCGAGGCGATCCCGAACATCGCCAAACTGCTCGACGCCGCACGGGCGGCGGGTGTTGCCGTCGTGCACTGTCTGGTTCAGCGCCGTCCCGACGGCCGCGGATCCAACACCAATGCCCGACTGTTCGCGGCAGGCAAGTCCTTCTCCGCCGAACTGACACCGGGCAGCGCGGGCGCCTCGGTGCTACCGGAACTGGGACCGGTGGACACCGATCTGGTCCTTACCCGCACGCATGGCGTCGGACCGATGTGCGGTACCGATCTTGATTCGGTGCTGCGCAACCTGGGCATCAAGACGATTGTCGGCGTGGGTGTTTCGGTCAACATCGCGATCCCGAACTTCGTCATGGACGCGGTGAACCGTAGCTACCAGTTCGTGTTGCCGCGCGACGCAGTGAGTGGCTATCCGCGTGAATACGCGGAGACGGTCATCGACAACAGTTTGGCGCTGCTGGCCACGGTGACCACGACGGAGGCGGTGGTCGACGCCTGGACCGGCAGGTGATAACGTCATTCTCAGTGAGCGTAAATGATCATATTCGCTGCTCAGGAGGAATCTGACATGCCTGCCCGCGCTTTGCCGTACCCGGTTTTCGATATCGACAACCACATGTACGAGACGACGGATGCGCTCACCAAATACCTCCCGAAACAGCACCGCGGCAAGGTCGGTTATGTCGAGGTCAACGGCCGGCCCAAACTCGTCGTCAAAGACCACATCAGCCACATGATCCCCAACCCGACGTTCGCGCGGGTAGCCAGGCCGGGCAGCGCCGAAGATTACTTTCTCGGCAACAATCCCGAAGGGCTGACGTTCCGTGAATTCGTCGGCGAGGCAATGGATGTCATACCCGCCTACCAGTCTCCCGGCCCCCGGCTCGAGCTGATGGACGACCTCGGCATAGACCGCTGCGTGATGTATCCCACCCTGGCGAGCCTGATCGAGGAACGGACCACCGACGACGTGGTCCTCACCCATGCCATCATCCACGCGCTCAACGAATGGATGCGCGAACACTGGACATTCGACTACCAGGACCGCATTTTCGCGACCCCGGTGATCTGCCTGCCCCTCGTGGAGGAGGCCATCAGGGAGTTCCACTGGGGTCTTGAACGGGGTATGAAGACCTTCCTGGTCCGCCCGGCTCCGGTGCCTAGCCGTTTCGGCGGGTCGCGTTCCATGGGCCTGCCCGAGTTCGACCCGTTCTGGGAAGAGGTGGTGAAGGTCGGGATGCCGGTCACCATGCACGCCTCAGACAGCGGTTACCAGAAGCACCTCATGGAGTGGGAGGGCGGTGACGAGTACCTGTCGTTCAAGCCCAGCGCGCTTCGCGAGGTGGTGATGGGTCACCGGGCGATCGAGGACACCTTGGCGGCGATGATCTGTCATGGCGCGCTGTCACGCTTCCCCGACCTGAAGATCCTGTGCGTGGAGAACGGCAGCGGCTGGGTCAGGAACCTCCTGGAGCAACTGAACACCGCCTACCGGATCATGCCGAAGGAGTTCGACGAGCATCCGGTCGAGGTGTTCAAGCGCAACATCTACATTCACCCGTTCCTGGAAGACGACCTCAAGGGAATCGTCGACATCATGGGCGAAGACCACGTCATGTTCGGCTCAGATTTTCCGCACCCGGAGGGCATCGGTGACCCGTTGAGTTTCGTCGACAGGCTCGAGGGATTTTCTGAGTCGGCGAGGGCAAAGATCATGGGCGGCAACGCGATGGAGCAGTTGGGAATCAAAGTTCCCGCCTGAATCGCCGGTTCAGTCCCGCCTGCGCACGGGTACGTTCGACCAGCCGCAGACATTGGACATCGCCACCCGGCGCAACCCGCGGCGGTCAACCTCGTACTCGGGGACGAGGTCCAGTAGAGCGTCCAGTGCAATGCGGCTTTCCATTCGCGCCAGCGCCGCCCCCAGACAGCTGTGCACGCCGTAGCCGAACGCGAGATTGAAGCCCATCTTGCGCTCCCGGTCGATATCCAGCCGGTCCGGATCGGGGAACATCCGCTCGTCGCGGGTCGCTGAACCGGTCACCAGCAGAACGGCGGCGCCTTCGGGGATCGTCGTGCCGTGCAACGTCACATCGCGTGTGGCGGTGCGGATCTGGTACTGGGACGGCGCCTCGTAGCGCAGCAACTCTTCGATCGCCGCGGGGATCTTGCTGCGGTCCGCACGCAACTTCTGCCACTGGTCGGGAAAGTCGGCAAACGCAACCATCGCGTTGCCGATGAGCTTGGTCACCGTCTCGGCGCCGGCTCCACCGAGCATGGTGGCGAATCCGGTGATGTCCACATCGGTGAGCTTCTCGATCTGGCCGTCGCGTTCGATCTCGGTCTCGATGAGGCGGCTGATCATGTCGTCCTGCGGTTCGGCGCGGCGCTGCTGAACGAGGTTGTAGTAGTAGACACCCGTCTTGACTGAGGCCTCGTAACCCGTTCTGGTGGTGGCGATGTCGCCGGGATGGCGTTCCAGCAACAGGTCGAGCCAGACCCGGATCTGGTCGCGGTCCTGTTTGGGCACCCCCAGCATGGTCGTGATGACCTCGTTCGGAAACAGTGCCGAGAAATCCGCCACCGCGTCGAAGGACGTGGGGTCGAGAGCTTCGATGCGTTCGTAGACCTTTTCGCGCACCATGTCTTCCAGCGCCGCGATGGCACGCGGGGTGAACACGTTGCTCACCAGCCTGCGCATCTTCTGATGCTCTGGCGGATCCATCGAGATGATCACCTTGGGCACCGGAATCGCGTTGTCATGGGCCTTCACCATGTCCAGCGTCGCGCCCTTGGCCGACGAGTAGGTTTCGTGATCCTTGGTGGCGGGAGCGACGTCGTGGTAGCGGCTCAGGGCCCAGAAGTCCCATTTGGCGTTGTGGTACACCGGCGCTTCGTCACGAAGACGTCGGTAGGTGTCGAACGCCCCGTTGAAGAAGTCCTCCGAGAACGGGTCAAAGTCCAGGGAATCACCGGAGACGGCCTGTGGTGACGGCACGCTCATAAGATCGCCCCGTCGCGTGGTTCCACTTTGATGACCTCCGCGCCCCACTCGGCCAGCACTGCCCCGGCCGACGGTACGAAAGTCCAGGCGGCAACCTCCAATACGCGGACTCCGCTGAGTACCTCGTCGACGGGAATGTTGCCCTCCGATGGTTGCGTGGCATCAAAAACATACGTCTGCATGTTCTGAGAATGGCAGTTCTACCCTGATCGTAACCAATGTGAGGACGCGTGCTTCACGGACTGGCCGACAGCCGCTCGCCGTGACCGCGTACTATCCGCTCGCGAGAACCGATGTTCTCGGATTTCGCGAAACCTACTATCCTGCGTATGTGCCGTTTCCGAATATCTCGCCCACCATTCCGGAGCTGGTGAGATCCGGTACGGCACGTTTCGGCGACAAGCCTTTCCTGATCGCCTGCGACCAGGAATTGACCTACACCGCGCTGGATCAGCGCTCCGCCGCCCTGGCGAGCGCGCTGATGGCCGAAGGGATCGGCAAGGGCGACCACGTCGGGATCCTGCTGCCCAACTGTGTCGACTGGGCACTTGCCTGGTTTGCCACCACGCGCATCGGCGCGGTCGCCGTCCCGCTGAACACCTTCCAGAAGTCATCCGAGTTGGCATGGGCCATTCGCCACGCCGATCTCAAAGCCATTCTGACGTGGCCGAGTTTCCGCAACAACGACTTCCTGGCGAGGCTGGAGGAAGCGCTGCCGGGACTGTCCGAACAACGCAACCCCGGTCGGATCGCGGTTCGCACTGCGCCTTTCCTGCGCACTGTCGCCGTGTTCGGGTCAATGGCGCGGGGCTGGACCACAATGCTCAAAACTGAAGGCACGCTGTCGGCTACCGAGGCCGACTTTCTGGTCGACGTGGAATCCTGCGTCACGCCCGCCGATGAGGTGTCGATCGTCTACACCTCCGGCAGCACCGGTGACCCGAAAGGTCCCGTCCACACACAGGGCGCTCTGGTTCGCCATACCTACAACCTCACTTTCACCTACGGCGTCACACACGACGACGTGCTGTTCACCGCCATGCCGTTCTTCTGGGTGGGTGGATTGATCACCGGCCTGCACGCGGTGATCCACCACGGCGCGACGCTGGTGACCCAGCCGGCGTTCGACGCGGCAGAAGCATTGGAACTCATCGAGCGCTACCAAGCGACGATCACCCTGGGTTGGCCGCAACAGGGTAAGTCTCTGGCCGAGCACCCCGAATTCCCCCGCCACAACCTGAAATCCGTGCAGCGCACCAGCATGCCCGCGATGGTGCCGCCGCAACGTCGTCCGGCGGGACCCAACGCGTTGGGTATGACCGAATTGTGCGGCAATCACATCGGAGTCGATCCCTACGTACCGCAGCCGCCCGACCGGTCGGGAACCGGCGGAGTTTCGATCGAGGGACTCACTCACCTCTTGGTCGATCCCGCCACCGGGCAACCGGTGCCCCGCGGCACGCCAGGCGAAATCTGGGTTCGCGGTTATTCGCTGATGCAGCGCTTGCACAAATGTGAACGTGAGGAGGTGTTCACAGCTGATGGCTACTATCGCACCGGCGACTGCGGCGTCGCGTACGACGACGGCTGGATCACTTTCACCGGCCGGTTGGGCGAGTTGATCAAGACCGGCGGCGGTACCAACGTCACCCCCGCCGAAGTCGAACTCGCGCTTGCCGATTGCGAAGGCGTGCTGGAGGCATACGTGGTGGGGGCCGAGGACCCCGGCCGCGGAACAGTCGTTGCCGCGGCAGTGGTACCGCGCGGGGCGTCGCTATTGGACGGTGAAGCCTTGCGCGAGCAATTGCGCAGCCGGTTGTCCGCCTACAAAGTGCCGAAATTCATCTGGGTCGCCGCCAAGCACGAGTTGCCGTTCACCGCGACCGGCAAGGTCAAGAAGTCCGCGTTGGCACAGCGACTCAGCGAGATGCTGCGAACGCTTGGGCATCACTCTGCGCGGCAACGCGACTAAAGCTACAAGGGTCCCGGCTTGCTCGCCGGAGAGTCCTGCGACGCGCAGAGCCGGCGGCGCGGCGAATGACACCAGTCCCGAGCCCGCTCGCGCCGGTACCCGCCGATCGGCGATTGCGGATTCTGGGTCAACGGCATTCGTCTCGACCACCAGCCGGAAAGATGCGTTGGCACGAAGCGCAAACAAGGTCGCTATGTTGGCAGGGACTCGATTGATCGGAGGATTCATGGACTTGGGTTTCCAGGGCGCGACGGCCGTCGTCGCGGGAGGCAGCAAGGGAATGGGACTGGCGATCGCCGAAACCCTGGGCGCCGAAGGCGCTTCGGTGGCGATCATGGCGCGCGGGCAATCCGCGCTCGAGTCCGCGGCCGGACGCATCAGCGCTGCCGGGGCGCCGCGGGTGCTGCCGATCAGGGTCGACATGGCCGATGCGCAATCTATCGAGTCCGGTTTCGCCTCGGTGCGCGATGCGTGGGGCAGTCTGAATGTGCTGGTGCACACCGTCGGTCCGAGCGCAGGTGCGTTCGATGACCTCGACGACGACGACTGGCACGCCGCCTTCGATCTGGGCACCATGTCGGCGGTACGTTCGGTTCGGGCTGCGCTGCCGGTGCTCCGATCCGCCGACTGGGCGCGCATCGTCACCCTGTCCGCGCACTCGATTCAACGTCAGAGCGCACGCCTGGTCGCCTATACGGCCGCGAAGTCGGCGCTGTCCAGCTTTACCAAGAATCTGTCGAAGAGCCTTGGAGCTGAGGGGATTCTGGTCAACTGTGTCTGTCCGGGAACGATCGTGACGGCCAGTTTCACCGAGATCCTCAAGGATGTGCTGGCCGCCGACGGTCTCGATTCTTCGAATCCGCACGACGTGATGACGTGGGTCGAGAACACGTACGGTCACCCGTGCGACATCGGCCGTGCCGGGCTGCCCGAGGAGATCGCGTCGGTCACCACTTACCTGGCATCCCGCCGCAACGGCTACGTGACAGGCGCGACCGTCAACGTCGACGGAGGTTCGGACTTCATCTAGCTCCGACAGCGCTTGTCACCGCCGTCACGTGAATCCCATGTGGCACACGGGACTACCCGTCAGGGCAAGGGGGATTCCCGCCTCCGGCAGCCCATACAGCGTGCCGGCGTTGACCCCCGCTTTTTCTGTGTCGTACACCCGAACGCCCACCAGTTCCAGGTCCGGGTGGGTCAGCACGTTCCGCAGCGACATCATGCCGGTGATGCCGGTCCATTGGATGACGCGGGTCATCCCCACACCACGTCGAGTCGGGGCGGTGAGCGGAACATGGTGCCGGTCACATATGGCCGAGCCGCACCGGGATCGAGTCTCAGGCCCGGCAATTCGTCGAACAGGGCGTTGAAGATCTTGATGCTTTCCAACCTCGCCAGGTGCATGCCCAGACACACGTGCGCACCGTGACCGAACCCGATGTGCGGCTTACGTTCTCGAAAGATGTCGAAAGATTCGGCGTTTTCCCAGCGGGTTTCGTCGTGGTTGGCGCAACCGAGATTCAGCATCATCGTTGCGCCCTTGGGGATGTTCACCCCGAAGAACTCGACGTCAAGCGTCACTTCGCGCATGAAGTTCAACAGCGGGGTCTCCCACCTGATGCCCTCTTCGATGGCCTGCGGCAACAGGTTTCGGTCGTCGCGAACCGCGTCAAGCTGATCGGGGTGAGTCAGTAACGCCATCGCCAGACTGGCCGTCGACCGCGACGTGGTTTCCGCACCCGCCGGCAACAGATTGCGCATGAACCCATAGATCTGCTCGTCGGACATCTTGACGCCGTCGATCCTGGCCTGCGACAGGATGGTCACCATATCGTCCTTCGGCGACTTGCGCCGGTCGGCCAACACGCCGGTGAAATACTCTTTCATCTCCGCGGAGGCCTTCATTGCGGTTGCCATGTCGCCGCGGAAGCCCAGTAGGTCGATCGCGAGTCGATGGAATTCGCCGATTTCGGACTCGGGCAACCCGAGTAGGGCCGCGATCACCCGCACCGGAATGGGCATGAACACCGTGTCCACCAGATCGGCCCGTCCGTCGTCACGGATCTTTGCGATGGTGCGATCGACCAACGGGCCCACAAGTTCGGCGTCCCAACGTTTCATGGATGAACGCGCGAACGCGAACTCGTGCAACCTGCGATAGATCGCGTGCTCAGGCTCCTGCATCTCCAGGATCGTCGGCCCCTGCAACGGCCGCACCACGTCTTCGTAGCACCGTGTGCTGAAGGTGATGTTGTCGGTGAAGACGCTTTTGACGGCGTCAAACGAGTATGCGGTGTACGTTTTGCGCCCGTTCCCCATGTCTTCGGGTACGCCCATCTCCGGCCACCCCGGGTGCACCGCACCTCTGGCACGCAGCTCACGCAACAGCGGATACGGGGTGGCGTCACCGTCGGCACCCATCCCGGCGTTGAACTTCGCCTGCGCTTCGCGGATGCGCTGATCGATGCCGTCGGTGACCGCCCGTTCCGTCATGCACCCTCCTGCCGCGCATCAACCTACAGCCCGTCGGTTGCAAACCTACATGATGTATGTTGAACCAACCAGCGGCGGGCGAAACCCCAAAAAGCAACCTGGAGCATTCGATTGGCCATTCGAGTCGTGCAATGGGCCACCGGCGCGGTAGGCCGCGCCGCGTTACAGGAGCTCATCGAGAATCCTGATTATCAACTGGTCGGGGTGCTGGTGTACGACCCTGCCAAGGCCGGCCTGGACGCCGGGGAATTGTGCGGGCTACCGCCTACCACCGGAGTGGCGGCCACCACGGACAAGAACGAAATCGTCGCGCTGAAAGCGGATGTCGTCGTGCACGCCGCCAGCAAAGCGCACACCGTCGAGACCAACGCCGAAGACATCTGCCGACTGTTGGCGGCCGGCAGCAACGTCATCACGACTACCTCCTACAACCACCTGCCCACCTACGGCGCCGACACCGAGGCCGCGTTCGTGGCGGCCTGCCGGACGGGCGGGTCGCGGTTCCACGCCGCGGGTGAGAACCCGGGATTCATGTTCGAGCGACTCGTCGCGACTGTGACCGGGCTGAGCAAGACCATCGACCGCATCGATCTCTACGAAGCCACCGACGTGTCGGCCGTCCCCAGCCGTCCGATGCTGGTCGACCTGATGGGCATGGGCCGCCCTCCCGAGGACGCCACCGTCGACTCCCCCATCATCAAGAAGCTCGACATGGCCTACCGGCAGGCGCTCAACGCCACCGCCGACGTCCTGGGAATCGCCCTGTCGCACATCGACGTGTCGGTCGACGCCACCACGCTGCCCCACGACATCGAGGTGCTCGCCGGCACGATCGAGGCCGGAACTGTTGTGGGACAGCGGTTCTCCTGGGTAGGCCACTGGTCGGGCCGACCGCTGCTGGCCATCCACGAAGAATGGGTGCTGACGCGCGAGCTACCGCAGTGGGGCATGGCACCGCTGGCGCCGGGCGAGAAGGCGCCGTTGATTCGCGCGGTCATCAAGGGCGTCCCCAGCTTCGAACTGCAACTCGACGTCGGCTGGGACGGACAGTTGCCCACCGGCCAGCACGCCATGCCAGGTCACCTGATGATCGCCATGGGAGCGGTGCGCGCCATTCCGTATGTGCTGGATCAACCGTCCGGAATTGTGACGGCCACGGTGTTCGGTGCGATCCAGCTAGCCGAACGTGACCCCGACCGCGCGTGAAATGTGCTCACTCGGCGCGGCATGAAAGACGTGTGCCGAACCGTCCGGCAGCACGCGCCGGGCCACCAGATAGTCCGACCCCAACCAACCTTGCCGGATGTAGCGGCCGAACCGCAGAAATGTCCCGGGCGCCCCACTCGCCGACGGTATGAGCTTCACCTGTTCGATTCCATGCTTGACGCCTTCGCCGGTCAGCGGGCGAGCCGCCGCCAGCCCGCGCACGATGACGGTCGCCGCGTCGTAGGACAGACCCGGCATGGAATGTCCCGGCCGCCGACCGTAGCGCTTCTCGAACCGGTCCAGGAAAGCCTGGCCGACCGCATTGCGCTCGTCGTAGCTGTCCAAACCGACCCAGCCCGAGAGGTGACGCATCCATTCGGCGTTGATGTGAGCCATTTCGAACGCGGTCGTGGTGTACCGGGCGGGATCCCAGCCCGCGGCCAGCAGTGCGTCGCTGAATCCCCACAACCCGTGCCCGAACCCGACGTGGACCACGGCATCGGGCTCGGCGGCACGCAGCGCAGCCACCGCCTCGGTCTTGTCAGCCTCTACCTGTGGGATGGCAACCGTGGTGACGACCTTCAAACCCGCCGCAGCATAGGCTTTTTCCGCAAACGACAGATACTCCTTGCCGATCAGCGACGCCTCGTAGGCGATGGCGATCCGCGAATGACCGTCACCGATCAGTACCGCGGCCAGCATCACCGGCTCCTCGGCCATCGACCCGTTGTTCAATGCGAAGCACCACTCGCCCAGCGCGTTTTCCGATCCCGACAAGGTCAGGATCGGCACCTTCGCCGTCGCATCGACGTGCGACCGCAGCGGCACCACATTGTCGGAGACCCAGGGTCCGAAAATGGCCAGGCACCCTTCGGCCACCAATTCGTCGAAGCCGCGTTCCACGGCGTGATAGGTGCCGTTGGGAAGTCCGACGACGTTGCGCTGAATCAGCTCGACCGGTCGGTCGATCAGTCTGGATTCCAGCGCTTCGTCCAGCGCCAGTCGCAGCGCGGCCACGGTGTTGTTGTCGGTGTCGCCGCTCGTCGGATAGTCGTTGAGCAACCCGACCTTCAATGGTGCGACCGACCCGTATGCGCGAACCCCACCGTCTGCCATACTCGGCAACATACATCACGAATGTTGCGTCGAACGGCGCCGCGGCGCATTCGGCCGGAGCTCAACATACAAGCTGAATGTTGTTACGATCATCGGCATGGCGCAGCGGGGCGGTTCCCACGACGATCGCCGTGCGCGCGGCGACCGGACCCGGCGCGACCTCGTCGCCGCCGGCCGGGAATTGTTTGTGGCGCAGGGATATTTCAAGACGAGCATCGGCGACCTGGTGACCAGGTCGGGCGTCGGCACGCGCGGCGCCTTCTACCACCATTTCAAGGACAAGGCCGAACTGTTCCGCGCCGTGTTCGAGGAAGTGGAGAACGACCTCACCTTGCGTTCCATCGCCGCTCCGCCGCCCGGTGCGGACCCCTGGGAACGGCTCACCCGCGGATTACACGGATTCCTGGACGCGGCACTGGAACCCGAAGTTCAGCGGGTGATGCTCGTCGACGGGCCGGTGGTGCTGGGCTGGCAGACCCTGCGCAGCATTCAGGAAAGCAACAGCATCGCTCTTATCAACGAAATGGTCCGCGCGGCGATCGCCGACGGGATCATCGACGATCAGCCGATCGAGGAGCTCACCCACATGATCGTCGCCGCGCTCGAAGAAGCCTCCAGACTCGTCGCGCATGCCGCACATCCCAACCGGGCTCGTCGCAGAGCCGCCCAGATCCTCGACCGTCTCCTGCTCAGTTTTGCGGTCCAACCCCGAAAAGTCCTGCGGCGGTGATTCATTGGCTCAAGTCTTGCAACCGACTCGGATGTGCGGAAATGTTTGCTTCCGAAAACCAGATACCGCCCCTCCGGGCGCTGATACGTTCGCTTCCACCCACTGCATAAGGAGACTCGTGCAGCCTCGACCCATGATCCACGGCCCGACCGGCACGAACAGGGCGAACCACCATGTCTAGCGGTCGGGATCGGCCGTTGCGGGTTGCGGTGGTCGGGGCTTCGGCAGGTCTGGGCCGGTGCATCGGCACCGGGCTTGCCCAGCGCGGCAACCAGGTGGCACTGCTGGCCCGTCGGTACGACAGGTTGGTCGACGCCGCGAAGGAAGCGGGCAACGGCGCGGTGGCCGTTGCGTGTGATGTCACCGTTGCCGAAATCTGCCGCGAGGCAATCACTGAGGTCGTCGACGCCCTGGGCGGTCTGGATGCCCTGGTGTACACGACGGGGATGGGCGTTCTGGCGCCGTTGCAAGAGGTGACGGCAGAACAATGGGCATTGTTGTTCGCCACCAACGTCACCGGAGCGTCCCTGGTCACCGCCGCCGCCGCGCCCCACTTGGCCGCGACGGGCGGTTCGGCCGTCTACCTTTCCTCGCTGAGCGCGTCCTACACCACGCCATGGCCGATGCTCGGGTCCTATGCCGTCACCAAGGGGGCGCTCGACAAGCTGGTCGAGGCGTGGCGCATCGAACACCCGGAGATCGGCTTCACCCGCCTGGCCGTGGGCGACAGCCTCGGCGGCGCCGGCGACTCGATGACCGAGTTCAACAAGAACTGGGATCCCGACGTCCTGGAGAAATCCATCCGATTTTGGATGGAAAACAAATACATGCTGGGCGGACTCATCGACGCCGAGCATCTGACCGACGTCGTGGACAACATAATCCGTTGCGGTAACAGCGGTTTCATTCCCTATCTGACACTCGCTCCGCGCGCTTCCAGCGCAGTCAAGGAACTCCGCAAATGGTGACGACCCGAGGGAGACGGCGATGAAGTCCAAAGCAGCGGTGCTGCGCGGAGTCGGATTCGACTGGGACGTAACAGAAATCGAACTCGACCCGCCGCATGCCGGTGAAGTCCTGGTCAAGATGTCCTACGCAGGCATCTGTCACTCCGACGAGCACTTTTACACCGGTGACAGTGTGCCCACCCCGGAGATGGAGGAGATGATGCGGGCAGCCGGCCGTCCGGTGCCCGAATGGTTCCCCCTGCTCGGTGGCCACGAGGGATCCGGCGTCGTCGAAGCGGTTGGGCCCGAGGTCGGGACCTTGAAACCCGGTGATCACGTTGCTGTCTCGTTTCTTCCCGCCTGCGGCAACTGCCGGTGGTGTACCACGGGCCGCACCTATTTGTGCGACGTCGGTGCCGACATCCACAGCAAGGCCATGACCACCGACGGCACTCACCGGCGCCACCTCGACGGCGAAGACCTGATGGCGATGATGCAGGTCGGAACCTTCTCCGAATACGTGGTGGCCTCCGAGCGATCACTGGTCAAGGTGCACGACTGGATCCCCCTGGATGCCGACTGCCTGGTTTCCTGCGGTGTCACAACGGGATTCGGGTCGGGCTCGGTGGCCGCGGGTACCGAAGCCGGCGACACCGTCGTGGTGATCGGCGTCGGCGGAGTCGGCATGAACGCGGTCCAAGGGGCGAAGGTCGCCGGCGCCAAGCACATTGTGGCGGTCGACCCGAACGAGTTCAAACGGCAGATGGCACCGGCCTTCGGGGCCACCCACACCGCCGTCGACACCGGCGCCGCACTGGAACTGGTCGGCGAGATCACCTGGGGCGTGATGGCCGACCGGGTCATTCTCACGCCGAACGTCGTCCCCGCGGACATGGTGCTGATCGCCATGATGTTGGTACGCAAAGGGGGCACCTGTGTACTGACCGGGGTGCCCAAGCTCACCGAGTTGATGGTGCCGATGGTCCTGACCGACATGATCTACTCCTGCAAGACGTTCAAGGGCGCTCTCTACGGCGAGATGAATCCGCGCGAAGCCATGCCCCGTCTGCTGTCGATGTACGAGGCGGGCCTGATCAAGCTGGACGAGCTCATCACCCAGAAGTACAAACTCGACGACATCAACGAAGCGATGAAGGACCTTCGGGCGGGCAAGAACATTCGCGGCGTGATCGCATTCGAGTGACTGGGGTGGGGCCTCATGACTTGCCGAAGGTGCGTTCCTCCCACCACACGGCCAGCCGCGGGTAGTGGCGCGGCAGCAGCCGCACCAACAGGTCGACACCCCGGGCGTCGTTGCCGATGAGCACTCGGCCCCGATTGGCTTCCACGGCTTTCACGATGCCCTCGGCCGCCTTCTCCGGTGACATCTTCAACAGTTTCTCGTTGTAGGCCTCGGCCCGCTTGAGCTGCTCGGGACTGAGCTCCTTGCCGGCCCGTTTGGCCTCGTCGAGTGCCGCGGTGGCGATGTTGGTGCGGATACCGCCGGGATGGACGACCATGACCTGAACCGGATGGCCGGCCGCCAGCATCTCCGCCCGCAGCGACTCGGTGAAGCCACGCACCGCGAATTTGCTTGTGCAGTAAGCACTCATCGAGGCCTGCGCCATCAGCCCGTTGAGACTGGACACATTGACGACGTGCCCGTCCCCCGACGCGATCAGGTGCGGCAGGAACGCTTTCGTCCCGTTGATCACGCCCCACAGGTTGATCCCGATGATCCGCTCGTAGGTCTCGTAGTCGCAGTCGACGACCGGCGCCGCACCGCCCGCGACACCCGCGTTGTTGTAGAGCTGGTGGACCACTCCATAGTGATCCACGATCGACGCGGCGTAATCGTGGACCGCCTCGCGATCGCTGACGTCGAGAACGTCTTCGTGCGTGTCAGCTCCGAGATCTCTGGTCTGCCCGGCGGTTTCGGCCAGACCTTCCTTGTTGACGTCGGAAAGCGCCAACCGGGCGCCGCGCCGTGCCAAGCCGACGGCCAGAGCCCGGCCGATACCCGAGCCGGCGCCGGTGACAACTGCAACCTTGCCTTTGACCGATCCCATCGGTGGCCGCTACCGGGCTTGACCGTTGAGGGCCAGACTTGGTTGGACATCAGCCTTCGACGACGTTTGATAGGCGTCGGTGTCGAAGCGCTTGAGTCGTTGCCGGAAGCGGAAGGTGAAGTCCGGCCACAAGGTCGTGTTGTTGCCCTGAGCGTCCAGGTACCAACTGGCGCATCCCCCGGTCATCCAGACCGATCCGGCGAGCTTGCGTTGCAGTTGTTCGTTGTAGCTGTCCTGGATGTCGGGTCGCACCTCGAGACGGGTGATCCCTTCGCGGGTCATGGTGTCGACGGCGTCGACGACATAGTTCAGCTGGGATTCGATCATGTAGACCATCGACGTGTGCCCGAGGCCCGTGTTGGGACCGACCAGCACGAACAGATTTGGGAAACCGGAGATCGCGCAGCCCTTGTAGGCACGCATTCCCTCCTCGGCGAAGACTTTGCTCAGGCTGCGCCCGTCGCTGCCGCAGATGGTGTCGAACATCGGTGAATCGGTGACATGGAACCCGGTCGCCACCACCAGTGCGTCGACTTCGCGTGCGGAGCCGTCCTTGGTGACGATCTTGTTCCCGTCGATCTCGCGGATGCCGTCGGTCACCAAATCGACATGGTCACGGTCCAGGGCCCGGTACCAGTCGTTGGCGATCAGCATTCGTTTGCAACCGATCCGGAAGTTCGGTGTCACCTTGCGCCGCAGCTCGGGATCTTTGATTTCCAGCCGGATCTTGGCGCGTGAGATCAGCTCGAAGGGCTTCATCATCTTCGGGTACTTGGCCAATCCGACGACCTGGGTTTCACGCGCCGTGTAGATGCCGGCACGGGCCAGCCGGAGCAAGCCGGGGATCTTGCGGAATGCCCATCGTTCCGGCCGCGTGAACGGCCGGTCGAATCGGGGCAGCAGCCACGGCGCGGTGCGCTGATAGACGTCGATGTGGGCGACCTTGTCGACGATGGCCGGGACCAACTGAATCGCCGAGGCGCCCGTGCCGATCACCGCGACACGTTTCCCGGTCAAGTCGGCGTCGTGGTTCCACTGCGCCGAGTGGAACAACGTGCCGGCGAAGTCGTCGATACCGGGGATGTCAGGCAGTGACGGCTCGGCCAGTGCGCCGAAGCCACCGATCAGCACATCGGCTGTCAGGTCGCCCTTCGTGGTCGACAGCTCCCACACGTTGTTCTGTTCGTTCCATGCCGCCCGTTTCACATGGCAGCCGAAGACGTGGCGATCCAGCACTCCGGACTTCTCCGCGACACCGCGAATGTAGTCCTGGATCTCCGGTTGAGTGGAGAAGGAACGCGTCCAATTCGGGTTCAGGGCAAACGAATACGAGTACAGGTGCGACGGCACGTCACAGGCCGCGCCCGGATAGGTGTTGTCGCGCCAGGTGCCGCCGACATCGTCACCGCGTTCGAGCACGACGAAGTCCTGGTGACCGGCCTCGCTGAGTTTGACTGCCGCCCCCAGACCGGAAAAACCGCTGCCCACGATCGCGATCCGGCTGTGGCGGGGCAACTCGGATCGCGCCGCCTGTGCGCTGGGACTCGCCGTCACTGTGAACCTCCCGAAGCCCGTACCCGACCCTTCGGTAGGTACCCAACGAGAGACCTCGTTAAAAGGAGTTCACAGCAAACCCGAAAATTCGCTGGTTAGCGCACCACGCCGCGCAGTGTGACCAGTCCGAGTTCCTTGTGGGTGAGGAACCCCGGCGGTGCGTCGCAGACCGCCGGGATCGCATTGACGGGTCCCATCGCCGTCCAGGTGTAGCCGGGGTTTCCGTGGTCACCGTGTTCGTCGGCGGCACCACGCAGAATCAACTCGGTGGACACGTCGCCCTCCACCACCAGGCGGTAGTGGTAGTAGCCGTCCCAGTCGGGACGGGGGTCGATGGCGTCGTGCTCGATGAACGCGTATCTCTCGTGCAGCGTGATGAAGGGCCGGCCGTCCACCCACGCCGTCCATTCGTGTTGCTGGGCGGCCACCGTGCCCTTCTTGATGACTCCCTTCAATCCGGGCATGTCCATTTCTTCGGTTCCCTCATAAGGAATGTCGCGGGTGGCCACTCCCACCTTGGTCTCCGTCGTGAACTTCTCGACAGTCTTGCCCACGCCGTCCACCACCATGGACAGCGACTGCGCGAACAGGGGCCAGGCGGCTCCGAACAGATTCCCCGCTTCGAACTCGGCGGGATCTTTTCCGAACCCCATTTCGTCGAGATATTTGAGCGTGTCCTTGTTGAAGTTCACCACTTCATAGATATGGATGCGGTCGATCCGGCTCGCGATCCGGCACAGCGTCAGCACCAGCAGGTCCGCGGCAAACCCGGGATGGATCCCGCCGCCGTGAAATGACGTGCCGCCCTCCCGGCAGGCCGCTTCTATCTTGTCGACGTCGGCGGCGTTCGTCTCGGTTCGGTACCACCAGGCGCCACCGGAGGCGACGACATTCTTGCCGCCACGAAGGAGGCGGCAGATTTCGTCGATGTCGGACCACAACGGCGCGTAGAACACACAGTCCGCATCCAGCGCTTCCAGAGCTGCCTTGTCGGTTGTCGCGAGCACACCGAACGGAGCGACTCCCACGAGTTCACCGGCGTCCTTGCCGACCTTCTCGGGGCGGCTACAGAGCACACCGACGACCTCGTAGACGGGGTTGTCGGCGAAATGGCGCAACGCCAGCGTTCCCACATTGCCGATGCCCCACTGGATGACCCGATACTTCTTGTCCGCGGTCTGCGTCATCGCTACTCCTTCCACATGAGACCGCGGAGTGCCTCCGCCGGTGGAATCTCGTCCGCGGCAATCAATCCCGCCGGGGCACGACAAACCCAGTCGATGACGTTCACCGCCCGGGCGGCGGTGGAGATGCAGCCGGCGTCTGTCGTATCGAGTACCGGATGCGAGACATGTGTGTTGATCTCTATCCGAGGTTCTCCCTCGGCGACGACGCGGTGTACCCCGGGTTGGCCGTCGGGCGGGTAGGGCCAGTCGGGTGCCGCGGCGCTGGTGAGTCTCGTGATGTGCTCGAGGGTGATCACCGGCTGCCCGTCGACGACGCCTTCGGCGGCGAACCGGACCGCGGCCATTCCGCCCGGCTCCACTTTCATCATGATGCAGTCGATGGGGTCCGGAGTGAACCAGCGTTCATCGCGTTGCCGCACCTCGTCGAGGGTGATTCCGAGATGGTCTGCCAGATTCCGGATCGCGCCGCCGAACATGGACACCACGACACCAGGCAGGAACAGCATGGGCGGATCGTCATCCGGCTTCAGGCCGAAACCCATTGAAGTGCCGGTGAATTCGTAGTCGTCGTAATTCGCGTAGTCGAAGATCTCCTGGACGATGATCGAGGAGACGCGGGTCGTGAGGCTGCACGCTGAGTACACCAGGGTGTCCCCGGAGAACCCTGGGTCGATGCCGTTCACATACAGCGACGCGTTGCCGGCGTCGCACGCCCGCTGCAGCGGCTCCCGCAGCCACTCATCGGCCTGCCGTGGATTCGCAAGCCAAACCAACGACGTGCCAACGACATTGATGCCTGCCGCCAGAAACTTGGTCAGCTGGTCGATGACTTCCATCGGCCGTGTCTCGCCGAGCGCCGTATAGACCACGCAGTCGGCCCCGAGGGCCACCAGGGCATCGACGTCGTCGGTGGCCGTGACGCCGGTTGGTTCGTTCAACCCGCACAATTCGGCGGCGTCTCTACCGACTTTCGCGGGACCCGAGGCGTGAACTCCGACCAGCTCGAGGTCCGGCCGTCCGATGATGGCCCGCAACGAATGTCGACCGACGTTCCCGGTGGAGAACTGGATCACTCTGCGCATCGGCAGCCTTCCTTTAGTAGTCAGGGATCGGCAAGGGCGAGTTGTTCGACTCGATTCCGCCGTCCACGTGGAAGATCGCATTGGTGGCGTAGCAGTCACGCGTGCTCAGGTACACGCACAGACGCCCCAGGTCCTCGACATTGCCCAGCCGGTGCAGCGGCGTGGCCTCCTGCATCTTCTCCAGCGACCCCGGCATCAAATCCAGGCTCGACTGCAGCCCGTCGGTGGCGAACGAACCGAGCGCGATGGCATTGACCCGGATCTTCGGGGCCAGTTCTTGGGCCATGGCGCGGGTCAAGGCTTCCAGGGCTCCCTTGGCGGTGCAGTACGCGGCCAGTGCGCGGATGCCGAAACGTGCTGAGCCCGAGGAGATATTGACGATGTTGCCGTGTCCGGCTTCGAGCATGTGCGGTGCGACGAGCTGGCTCATGATGAACGTAGACGTCACGCACCAGTCGAAAGCGAGCTGGAAGTCTTCGTCGGTGATATCGAGAAACCTTGCGTACGTTGCCCCGCCGACGTTGTTGATCAGGATGTCGATGTGACCGAATTTCTCCATGGCGGTCGAGACGACGCGTTCTCCGTCGGGACGACTCATCGCGTCGGCGACCAGCGCCAACCCCTTTCCGCCGGCCGCCTCGATGCCGTCGATGGTGGCCACGATGTCGGACTCCGTACGCGCGGTACCCACTACGGTCGCACCCGCCTCGGCCAGGACCCTGGCGATGCCCTGTCCGACACCCTTCCCGGCGCCGGTGACGATGGCGACCTGTCCGTCCAAGTTGAACTGCTCCAGTGCCATCCCTGCTCCTCGGCCCGCGGTGACGTCGACATCATCTAACGACTCAAACTGACTTAAGTCAACGATGAAATACAGCAGCGCGTCAGGCTGCTGGCTGGCTTGGACAACGCCGGCGCGCTACTGTTTGCAGTCGGGTTTGACGAGGAATCAGATCGGATAATGACGGCCAGCAACAAGATCTCGGCGCGCGAGACCAAGCGTCTGCAGACGCGGGAGCGGCTACTCGGTGCCGCGGTCGCGGAATTCAAGCGATCAGGTATGGCCGAAGCGGATGTCGCGGCGATCGTGACGGCGGCCGGTGTCGCGCACGGCACCTTCTTCTTCCACTTTCCCACCAAGGAACACGTGTTGCTCGAACTCGAGCACCGGGAGGAACAACGCATCGCGAACCAGTTCGCCCGGTTTCTGGACACCGAGCATGATCTGGAGGGCGCCCTTCGCGAAGCCGTCCGGCTGGTCTCCGGACTGGAACGTCGGCTTGGTGAAGAGTTGTTCAAAGACTTTCTGGCGTTGCACTTCTCGCAGACCCGTCCGCCGGCGGAGGATGGCAGGGACCACCCGGTGATCATGGCGGTGGCCCGGGAGATCGAGCAGGCACAGCAACGCGGCGGCGTAGCTGTCGATGTCATCCCGATGAACAGCGCGGTGTTCTTCCTGCTCGGCTTATACGCGTTGCTGATCACCACGAACACGTGGCCGACCCGCGACGCGATGCTGGACGACTACGTAGCCCGAACGATGCAGAGTATGACAACCTGCTGAACCCCGCTGTTGACCTCAGTCAGTTTGTGGACTAGAACAAGCGGGGTTGAGGGAGGCAAATTGAATCTGCCCACATTGAGCTTTCGCCGCTCCAACGGGGACAACGGAACCACCGCCGGTGGCCGCGACGGGGTGTCCTTCGACGAGCACATGGAGGAATCGCAGCTCGCGCAGCGCCAGGCGGACAAGTGGCTGATCTCGGGCTCCCTGTTGATCGGCACGGCCGCGCTCGGGATCTTCGGCCTCCCCCTGTTCCTGCGGGGAGTCTGGTTGCTCCGGCGGGCGCAGCGGGCGGGATTGTCCGTGCGGCCCATGCTTGTCACCCTGCTCGGTTACCTCGTGATCATCGATGCCGCCATCAACACCGTGGGCTGGGCGCTGGACATGGTGGGCAACCACACCCTGCTGGGCCGAGTGTTGTTGGTGGGCTGGGGCAATATGTTCGATGCCGGCTACTTCTGGCATTTCAACGAACTCTGGATAGGCGGTGCGGCCGGCCCAGGTGAAAAGGGGTGGGAAGTCGGTCTGATCCTGACCGTCTTCACCATGCGGATCGCCGCCGGGATCGGCTTCCTGCAGATGAAGCGGTGGGGGCACCAGTGGATGGTCGTCACCTGCTGGATGGGTGTGGTGATCTGGATCGGCTACGTGTTCAACATGACCATGTACGCCGACGTGCGCTTCGCCGGTGTCATACTCCCCGTCGTCGGTTGGTGGCTCTACGACATCTTCTACATCACGCCGTTTCTGGCGATCCCCTACCTGCACACGGTCAACCGAGAGATCTTCTCCGACTGACTCGTTGACTGATGTCATGAAATTCGACAACAGTGCAACGACAGCGTGCGCCCAAAACCTGGCTTATGCAGGCCGATTTCGTCCATCCGACCACCCCCGGCCGCTTCGCAATCTATTGACTTGGGTCAGTAAAAGGTCTACAAAGAGCACACGATGACGGCACAGATCAGAACGTCCGTACGCGAAGCACAGCGGCTGCAGACCCGCCAGCGCGTGCTGGGCGCCGCGCTCGCCGAGTTCCAGCGTTGCGGAATGGCCGCCGCCGAGATCAGTGCGATCATCAGTGCCGCCGGGGTCGCACACGGCACGTTCTTCTTTCACTTCCCCACCAAGGAACACGTCCTGTTGGAGCTCGAGAATCGCGAAGAGGTCCGCCTCGCCGGCGAATTGGCACGCTTTCTCGACGAAACCCACGACCTCGCCGCGGTCTTGTCGGAGGTGGCGCGATTGGTGGTCGGCCTCGAACAGCGGCTCGGCGGGCCCCTGTTCAAAGACTTCCTGGGCATTCACTTCTCGCCGACGCGTCCCAACCGCGACGAGGAGTGGACGGATCACCCGGTAATCGTGTTGCTGGTCAGGGAGATTCAGCGCGCACGGGACCGCGGTCAAGTACATGCGGAGGTAAACCCGTTCTGTAGTGCGGTCTTGTTCCTGCTCGGCATCTACGGCGCGCTGAGCACCACATCGTCCGGGACCGCTCGCGACACCATGCTGGCCGAGCTGATCGCGACCGCGATCCGCAGCTTGGAGCCCCGGAAGTAACCGATAAGGAGACACCACCCATGGACATGGTTTGGGAGCTGTTGCGGTACGTCGCCGCATGGGGCGGAACCGGTTTGATCATCTGGTTCTGGTACTGGATGTTTTCCAACATCGGGACGTTCTGACCACGTGGCCGAGACCACCGACTCGTCGGCGATGGCGATAGAGCGCAGCTGCGCGTTGACCGCGGTGGCGCTCAGTGAGCAGCGTCGTGGTGGCGCCCGCCTCATGACGGGAGCCAGGCGCGGCTTCGGCTTGAGCATGGCGCTGGACCTCGTCCACGTCCCCTACCCGGCGCTGGCCCGCGACTGGACGCGCCGGACGCTGACTTGCGGGGTAGCGCTGCAATGTTCGCCGTCCAAAGACCGCTTGGCGCACTACCGGCTGAACGACCTGTCGCCGCGCGAGCACCGTGCGCTGGCGCTTGTCGAGGCCGGTGTGGCCCTGGGTTGGGTCGCCGCTCGATGGCCCGGCCTGATGCCCGAGGTCGAACGGGTACTGCCCGATGTGCCCGTCGGCGATCCGGATCTGGATGCGCCGGCGATGTTCGACCTCGCGATCGACCTGGCGCGGTCCGGACAGCAGATCGTCGAGCACCCGCTGCTCGGCATGCTGCCGCGCACGCAGACGAGCGCACGCGGACTGGCCAGTGCGATCAAACGATTCGGCAGAATGCCGTGGACGACGACCCAGCAGCGACATCCCCGTCCCTATTCGGTGCCGGTGGGCGGCGACGGTGGTGTGCGCAACCCCAATCTGCCGCCGCCGAGTCGCCCCGAGGACAACGACCTGGACGTCAATCCCGAACGCAGGCAGGGCATTCCGTATCCGGAATGGAACGCGTGGACGAAGACCTTTCTCGCCGATCACGTCGCGGTGCTGGAACTTCCGCCCGCCGCTCGCACTGGCCATCCGGCACCGATAGCCGAGAACCTGCGGAAATGGTTCGAGGAACACACACATCGCGCGATGACGAACCGGCTCGAAGACGGATCCGACCTCGACGTCGACCAGTACGTCCGCCACTACATCGACATGATGACCAGTCAAGCCAGCGAGCCCCGGATCTTTCGGGAACTGCTACCCAGCAGCCGGGATGTCACCACCGCGCTGCTGCTCGACGGAAGCTCATCGCTCGGCGTGCACGGCGGCCGGATATTCCGCCTGGAACTGGAATGCGCCGACGCGCTGTCTCGCGCGATGACGCTGGCCCGCGAACGGCACGGCATCTTCGTGTTCACCGGAAACACCCGCCATCGCGTGGAAGTGCGCTGCCTCAAGGACTTTCGGGACGGCCGCTTCGTGGCGCCGGGCAGCGTCGGGCTGATGACCGGCGGCTACACCCGGCTCGGCGCACCGATCCGCCACCTGACATCCCGGCTGCTGGCTCAGCCCTCCGAACGCCGTCTGCTCATCGTGATCGGCGACGGGTTGATGTCCGACGAGGGCTACGAGGGCCGCTATGCCTGGGCCGACGTGGCGCACGCGGTCGAGGAAGCCAACGACGCCGGCGTCTCCGTCTATTACGTGGGCGTGGGACCCACCCGAGTCGACCCGCTGCCAGAAGTGTTCGGGTCCCGCCGATCGAGACGGATCAGGCGAGTCGAGGAACTGCCGCGCGTGCTCGCGCACGTCCACCGAGAGTTGGTCGCCGTATGAGAGACACCTACATTGCCAACGGCAACGAAGTGGAACTGTTCGAACAGGCTTACCGCGAACACATTCCGGTCATGCTCACCGGACCGACCGGATGCGGCAAGACACGCTTTGTCGAGCACATGGGGGTACTGCTCAGCCAACCCGTCGTCACCATCAGCTGTCATGACGACCTGACCAGTTCCGACCTCGTCGGCCGGTTCATGGTCACCGGCGGTGACGTGTCGTGGACCGATGGTCCACTGACCAGAGCCGTCAAAGCCGGCGCCATCTGCTACCTCGACGAGGTGGTGGAAGCCCGGCACGACTCGCTGGCGATCCTGCACTCGCTGACCGACCACCGTCGCGCGCTGTACCTGGATCGCGCAGACGAAGTCGTCCGGGCGCCGGACTCTTTCATGCTCGTCTGCTCCTACAATCCCGCCTACCGCAGCTCACTCAAAGAGCTCAAGCCGTCCTTCCGTCAGCGCTTCGCGACCCTGCCGATGAGATATCTGCCTGCGCACCACGAGGCGAAGGTGATCGTGGCGGAGGCCGGCGTGGATCTCACGACCGCGACACGACTTGTGCAGTGCGCCAACGCCATCCGCAACGCTGACGAAGTGTTCCACTTCGAACCGCCGTCGACCAGGGTGCTGGTCACCACGGCCAAGCTGATCGCCGCCGGCGCGTCCGAGATGAGCGCCGCCGAAGCTTGCATCCTCGCACCTCTCAGTACCGACGGGGCGATCAACGACGGCCTGCGTGAAGTCGCCGCGGCGACCCTGCTTGCAGGCGAAACCTCGAACTCCGGAAACCGCTAGGAAGGGCAACGGCATGGTGGATCAGCAAGAGCGCAAACGCAAGAAGGCACTCATCGTCTTCCAGATCTTCATCTACGGCTACCTGCTGGTGATGTTCGGCATCCAGCTGTACATGTCGTTCGCCCGAGGCTGGTGGGATCTGTGACCGCGGTCGTCTCGTCCGGCGACTCCGTCAGCCTCACCGAGCACGACGACGAATCGCGGATCGCGCAACGCCGCGCCGACAAGTGGATGATCGTCGGCGCCGGGTTAATGGGCTGCTGGGCGCCCGGCCTGATCGGGTTTCCCATCTTCATGCGCGGAGTCTGGCTGCAGCGTCAGGCTTTACGCGCGGGCCTGTCGGTGCGGCCGATGATCGTCACCCTGATCGGCTACCTGGTGCTGATCGACGGGATGCTGAACAGCCTTGGCTGGGCGCTGGATCTGGTCGCCAACCACACCCTGATCAACCGGGTGCTGATGATCGGCTGGGGCAACATGTTCGACGCCGGCTACTTCTGGCACTACAACGAACTGTGGGTCGGCGGCGCGGCGGGACCGGGCGAAAAGGCCTATGTGGCGGGGCTGATCCTCACCGTGTTCTCGATGCGGGTCGCCGCGGCGATCGGGTTCCTGCAGATGAAACGCTGGGGACATCAATGGATGATCGTCACCTGCTGGATGGGCACCGTCATCTGGTGCGCCTACGTGTTCAACATGACCATGTACGCCGACGTCCGCTACGCCGGCGTGGTGTTCCCAGTGATCGGCTGGTGGCTGTACGACATCTTCTACATCACCCCGTTCCTCGCGATCCCGTACCTGCACACCGTCAACCGCGAAATCTTCTCCGACTGAGCGCCCGAGGAGCACACTCATGACCACGAAAACACCTGCCACAGAAGACAAAGACGCGGTCGAAGACCTGCCGCCGGGCACCACGCCCTACTACGCGCGGATGCACAAATGGATCAAGCGCGCCGTTCTGGTGTGCCTGATCGCCCTGGTAGTCGAGGGCGCGTTCACGCTGCCATTCATGGCCGTCTACTACGGCTATCCGACGTTGAGTCTCACCGAGATCTGCAGTGAGTTGCTCAAGGTCCGCTACTCCGACGACGCGCTGGAGTGCAAGTACCCCTACCCGCCGCTGGGGCCGCCCGAGGGCGCCGAAGGCAAGGACACCGCCCGCGACGTCTGGGGTATCCAGCCGACACCGAAATACCATCGGCTGGGCTTCCGCGAGTTGGTGCGCATCCACGACGAAAGACTGGCCCGTCAGGCCGCCCAGCAGCAGCAGGCCGGCGCGAAACCGTGACAGGCAAGCTGCGCGTCGTCCAGTGGACCACCGGCAACGTCGGCCGGAAGTCCGTCCACGCGATCGCAGCCAATTCACTGCTGGAACTGGTGGGTTGCTACGCCTGGTCTCCGGACAAGGTGGGCCGCGACGTCGGCGAACTGTGCGGCATCGAAACACTGGGGGTGCGGGCCACCGACGACGTCGACGCGCTGCTGGCGCTGCAGCCCGACTGCGTGGTTTACAACCCGATGTTCGCCGATGTCGACGAGGTGACACGCATTCTGCGGGCGGGGATCAACGTCGTCACCACATCCGAGTTCATCACCGGCCATCAATTGGGCCCGGACCGGGACCGCATCGTCGAAGCCTGTGCGACAGGCGAATCCACGATATTCGGCAGCGGCATCAATCCGGGATTCATCCAGTTGCTCGCGGTCGTCACGGCCGGTATCGCCGACCGGGTGGACCGGATCTGCGTCGTCGAATCCTTCGACACCACCATCTACAACTCCCCGGCCACCGAGATACCGATGGGCTTCGGCTGTCCGATAGACCAGCCGGATCTTCCCGCCGTCACCGAGAAGGGGTCCGGCATCTTCCGCGAGGCGGTGCAGTTGGTCGCCGACGCCCTCGGCGCCGAAATCGACGAATACCGTTGCGAAGTCGACTATGCCCAGACCACCGAGGATCTGCTGCTGCCCGGCGACTGGACGATCAAGAAGGGGTGCGTGGCGGGTATCGACCTGCGGTGGAAGGGAATTGCCGCGGGGCGCGAGATCGCCGAGATGCGCGCGGTGTGGACCAAGGGCCAAACCCTGGATCCGGCGTGGTCGACCACCTTCGGCTATACCGTGACCGTCGAAGGCCGCCCGACCATCAAGAGCACGTTGAGTTTCGAACCACCGCCGGACTTCCACGCCGAGTCTCTCGACGACTACATCATGCTCGGCCTGACCATCACCGCCATGCCGCCCATCACGGCGATACCCGCCGTCGTCGCCGCGCCGCCCGGCATCGCCACCTACACCGATCTGCCGCTGCTGCTGCCACGTGGAGTGCTGGCACGCAACTGAGAGGACGTGAGTTCGATGCCGGATAGAAAATATCGCGTCATTCAATGGATGACCGGGGATGTGGGGCAGGTCGCGCTTCGGCATTTCGCCGACAACCCGGTGTTCGACCTCGTCGCCGTCCTGGTGCACACTCCCGAGAAGGTCGGCAAGGACGCGGGCGACATCGTCGGCATCCCGGCGACCGGTGTCACCACCACCGACGACGTCGAGTCCGTCATCGCCACCGACGCTGACTGCGTGTTCTACACGCCGATCATCATGGACGTCGACACCGTCTGCCGACTGCTGCGGTCCGGCAAGAACGTCGTCACCACCAGCGGATTCTTCCATCCGTCGAAGTATTTCCAGGACGAGGCGGCGCGCATCGAAGCCGCTTGCCGCGACGGCGGGACGAGCTTCCACGGCGGCGGCATCCACCCCGGCTACGCCGGAGATCTGTTGCCGCTCACCCTGGCACGGGTCACCAGCCGGATCGACAAGATCGAGGTCTACGAAGTGGTGAATGTGCTCACCGACGCGCCGCTGGACCATATCGACTGGATGGGCTTCGGCAAGCCGAAAGACGAATTCCTCTCGACGCCAACGGTGCTGGGCATGGCCGTGCCCTTCTTCGGCCAGTCGATGTACATGATCGCCGACGGACTCGGCGTCGAGATCGACGACATCACCTCGGATTTGAGCGTCGCCACCGCAACCACGGACATACCGCACGAGCTGGGCGTGATCCCCCGCGGCACCGTCGCCGCGCAACACCACACCTGGACCGCCCACGTCGAGGGGCGGCCGTTAATCGTTTTCCACGCCATCTACCTGACCGGCGGCCCATCCGATATCGAACCCGCCTGGGATTGGGGAAAGACGCGGTACCGCATCGTGATCGACGGAGACCCGCCGAGCGCGCTGACGCTGGAAGGTGTCGACCCGCCCGGCGGGACGATGACGCATCCCGGCTACAACTGGACCGCGATGGGTGCTGTCAATGCCATTCCCGACGTCTGTGACGCCGCGCCGGGCTGGCTGACCCACTTCGATCTCGGCGTGATCCGGCCGCGCGGGCTGGTGCACAAATGACCGTCACGTCCCGTGCCCCAAGCGTTTTCGATGCCGGGCTGCCGACGCTCGAGTACGACGTCAACGAACCACCGCACGAGGTCTGCGAACGGATCCGGGCGGCGCAGCGACTGGCGCCGATCGCCATCGGACCCTTCGGTCCCGAAGTGATCTCGTACGAACTTGCCCGGGGCATCCTGCGCGACACCCGGTTCGTGATTCCGCCTGGTCTTCATCTGGCCGCCCAGGGCGTGACCTCAGGCCCGTTGTGGGACAGGGTCGTCGGGAGCATCATCTGCGCGGAGGGCGCCGAACACCATCGGCTGCGCAGCCTCGTCTCGAGAGCCTTTACGCCGCGGGCAATCACGCGTCTGCACGACACGATCGACGAAGTGCTCAACGATCTGATCGACGGCGTCGCTGACGCAGGACGCTGCGACATCGTCACCGATATCGCCCGGCACTACCCGATCCCGATCATCTGCGCGTTACTCGGTGCGCCACGCGCAGATTGGGCACAGTTCGAACGCTGGGCCGAAGCAATCTTCAAGATGGTGAACTTCTCGGTCAACCTGATCGACGAGATGCCTGCCGTGCTGCGCGGCTGGGCCGAACTGGATGCCTATGTCGACGACATGGTCGCCGAACGACGGAATCATCTGACCGAGGACCTGCTTTCCGACCTCATCCGCGCCGAGGATGACGGTGATCGCCTCAGTGCCGACGAATTGCGGATGACGGTGGCCGGGTTGCTTCTTGCCGGGACCGATACCACGCGCAACCAGTTCGCCGCCTCCCTGCAGGTGCTGTTGGATCACCCGCAGCAGTGGGCGATGCTGCGCGAGCATCCCGAGCTGGCCATGTCGGCGGTCGAGGAAAGCATTCGTCATTCGCCGGCCGTCTGCAACACCGTCCGCACCGTCCATGACGACGTTGAGTTCGGCGGTTACACCTTCCCCGCCGCAGCATTCATTTTCGTCAATTCCTTTGCGGCCAATCGTGATCCGCAGATCTATCCGGATCCCGACCGATTTGACATCAGCCGCGAGTCGGCACCGGCGGTGCTGACCTTCGGTGGCGGCGTGCACTACTGCCTCGGTGCGAATCTGGCCAGGATGGAACTGGCCGAGGGACTCAAGATCCTGGCGCGCCGGATGCCCGATGCTCGCCGTGTCGGGCCGGCGCCGTGGAAGCCGATGCTCGGCATGAGCGGACCGACAACGTTGCCAATCGAGTTCGGAATGCCCCGATGAGTTCGCGGTTGCATCATGTCGTCTTCGCGGTGGCACGCGAACGGCACGACACCATGGGGCAACTGTTCACCGAATTGGGATTCACCTTCAACGAGATCAGCCTGGACGAACTCGGGATCCGCGTTCTCCTGGACTGGGAGCGCGGCATCGAACTCATCAGCCCGAATCCGGGATCGGCGGCCGAAGTCGCCACGTCCGTAACCGAATTCCTGGCTGCGCACGGTGATGGCATCTTCACGGTCGTGCTGCAGGTACCGAACGCGTCCGGCGCAGAGGACATCGCCAAAGGCTATGGCTCGATCACCCGATTCAGACAGGGATTCGAAGGCGACGGCAACTATCTCGAAGAAATCGACTTGTCCGTGCTCGGCCTGCCGCTGACCTTCCTGTCGACCAACCTGCCGTGAGCACGAACGCCGCCACCGGACTGCAATCGATGCCGCAGTGAAGATCTGAAACAGTGCCGGGGCCGGTCGGTCGCGCTGCCAAGGCACCATACTGAAGCACTGATGGTGAAGATCGGCGTCCAGATGCACCCACAGAACGCGACCATGGCCGCATTACGTGCAGGCTGGGAAGGCGTCGACGACCTCGGCGTCGACAGCCTGTGGACCTGGGACCACTTCTTCGCGCCGCTCTACGGCGCCGCCGACGAACCCCACTTCGAAGGCTGGCAGATCCTGGCGGCGATGGCGGTGACGACGTCCAGAATCTCGCAGCTCGGCATGCTGGTGACCGGATGCGGTTACCGCAACCCGGACCTGCTGGCCGACATGGCCCGCACGCTGGACCACCTGTCCGGCGGACGCGCGGTGCTGGGCATCGGATCGGGCTGGATGGAAAGGGACGAGGTCGAATACGGCTACCCCGTCCGGACCCCCGCACAACGGCTCGATGTCCTCGCCGAGGCGTTGCCCCGCATTCGCCGCCGTATCGGCTTGCTCCGGCCCGGGCCGATCGGCCGGTTGCCCATCTTGCTCGGGGGCAACGGCGAACGGCGCACGCTGCGCCTGGTGGCGCAGCACGCGGACATGTGGAACGGCTACGGAGACGCCGAGACGATCCGCAGGAAAAACCGCGTCATCGACCGGTGGTGCGACGAGGTGGGACGTGATCCCGGCGAGATAGAACGCACCGTGTGGATCGAACGGGCCGATCCGGCCGTGATGGGCTCGCTCGTCGAGGCGGGGGCCGATCATCTGATTCTCGGCCTGCGGGCACCGTACGACTTGCGCGAGGTGGAACGCCTGGTGGCCGGCCGGCAGGCGTTTTAGCCTCCACTGGCCCGGGTATGCGGCCCGTAGCGGCGCACAGCCCCCCGCCCGCGTTCCCAGAACTTCACCTATGGATTCACCTGTGGAGGTGCATCGGCGTGGCCGAGATGATTGTTGAAACACCCGAGGAAGTCGTGGCGTTCCTCAAAGCCCAGCATGACCTGATCGAGGACATGTTCGACCAGGTTCTGCTCGCTTCGGATCCGGAAGCGCGCGAGAAGCCGTTCGTCGAGTTGCGTCAACTGCTTGCCGTTCACGAGACGGCAGAGGAGATGTTGGTGCACCCGCGGGTACGGCGCGAGTTCGACGCCGGTGACGACATCGTGGACAAGCTGCTGCAGGAAGAGCATGACGCCAAAGAACAGCTGTCGAGAATCGAGAGTTTGGACATCACCTCGCAGGAGTTCATCGACGAGTTGACCAAGCTGCGCGACGCCGTCCTTGCCCATGCCGAGCACGAAGAGATCGAGGAATTCGCGAAATTGCAGCGCAACCTCGACACCGAAGAACTCAAGCGGTTGGGCACCGCCGTCAAGCTCGCAGAAGCCATCGCGCCCACCCGGCCGCATGCCGGCGTCGAGTCGGCGAAGCTGAATTTCGTTGTCGGGCCGTTTGCTTCGATGCTCGACCGCGCCCGCGACATGATTCGTCAAGCGATCAGTTAGGAGCCTCGATGAGCACTCCCGAACCGCAGGACGCCACCGGACAGCCGGCTTCCGAGGAAGAAAAAGATGACAGCGCCGTATCACCGCCGGCGTATCCCGCCTACTCCACTCCGCCGCCAGAAGGTCTCGCCGGCAACGAAGACGGTTGACGGCGGCCCGTAGGCTGAACCAAGTGGCTGTTGCACCGGATACGACCATCGCCCTTCAGGACGGCTTTTTTCGGGAGCTTCCTGAACTGGCGGTCCCCTGGCATGCCCAGGTGCCGCCCGAAGCCCGATTGTTGGTGCTCAACGAGCCATTAGCCGCCGAGTTGGGGCTGGACGCAACGTGGTTGCGCAGCGCAGCGGGTATGCGCTTTCTGGCCGGAAACTCGGTTCCCAAGGGCGCCACCCCGGTCGCTCAGGCCTATGCCGGGCACCAGTTCGGCGGCTACGTGCCCCGCCTCGGCGACGGGCGCGCGCTGCTGCTCGGCGAACTCGTCGACAACGACGGGCGACTGCGCGACATCCACCTGAAGGGGTCGGGCCGCACGCCGTTCGCCCGCGGCGGTGACGGCCTGGCCGCGGTGGGCCCGATGTTGCGCGAATACATCATCAGCGAAGCCATGCACGCGCTGGGTATCCCGACCACCCGATCCCTGGCAGTGCTGGCCACCGGGCAGCCGGTCGCGCGCGAGACGATGCTGCCGGGGGCGCTGCTCGTCCGTGTCGCCAGCAGCCACCTGCGGGTCGGTAGCTTCCAATATGCCTCTGCCAGTGGGGATCTCGGTTTGTTACGACGGCTGGCCGACTATGCCATCTCCCGTCACCATCCGGCGGCGGCGCAGGCCGAGAACCCGTACCTGGCGTTGTTCGAAGCAGTGGTCGCAGTGCAGGCATCGCTGGTGGCGCGGTGGATGCTGGTCGGGTTCATCCACGGGGTGATGAACACCGACAACGTGACGATCTCGGGCGAGACGATCGACTACGGACCGTGCGCCTTCATGGAGGCCTACGACCCCGACACCGTATTCAGTTCGATCGATGCCTGGGGACGTTATGCCTACGGGAACCAGCCGACGATCGCCGCCTGGAATCTCGCCCGTTTCGCCGAGGCACTGCTGCCGTTGATCGCCGACGATGTCAACGAGGCAGTCCCGTTGGTGGAGGAGGCATTTGACGGCTTCCATCAACACCACAGCGCGTGGCTCTCGGGTATGAGCGCCAAGCTGGGCTTAGCCGCCGGCGTCGAAGCCGCCCGGCCACTGATCGATGAGTTGCTGCCCCTGTTGCAGGAAAGCCACGTCGACTTCACGTCGTTCTTCCGTCACCTGAGCGCAGCAGGCGACGACCACATGCCGGCACGCGACCTGTTCGTCGACCCCGCCCAGTTCGACGCGTGGGCGTCGCGATGGCGAGCGCTGGGACCGGATTTCGAGTTGATGAACCGGGTCAACCCGATCTACATCCCGCGTAACCACCTCGTCGAGGAGGCGCTGACCGCGGCGACATCAGGTGACCTCGATCCGCTGAACGGGCTCCTCGACGCCGTCAGCGCCCCTTACACGCCGCGGCCGGGGCTGGATCGCTACGCCTCACCGGCCCCGGTCGATTTCGGGGTCTACCGGACCTTCTGCGGTACCTGAGTCTATTTGCGTTCGGGCAACTTGTGATTGTCCCAACTGATCAACCGGTCGGGCTCGAAGACGACCCATCGTGCCGAACGCCCGACAGCGGTCTGCGGATACCGGATTCGCTCTTCGTTCTGCGGCTCGCCGTGTCCGCCAGCGTATTTCGAACCCATCTGCCAGCGGACCTCTTCCAGATGGGGGTCGGCGTCTTCGGCTTCGGCATCTTCCAATACCGTTGCCGTGCCCTGGAACATCGCGCCGACGAGCTCGGGGAAGCGCTCGTTGCGATCGACCAGAACGGTGCAGATCGGGCTGCGCCGCAGATTGGCGATCTTTTGGCCGCGGCCGAAGAAGTACACCCGACCGGCGGCCCAGGCGAACCACAGCGGCGTGACGTTGATCCGTTGCCCCGGCCCCACCGTGGCGATCCGCATGTTCCATGAAGTCGTCATCAGCTCGTCCAGTTCCTCGGCCGTCAGGCCGAGTGCAGCGGGGATCCGCGCCATCGAGGGCCTCCTTCGATCGGTGTTCTCTGCAAGCAGGATCTCAGCCTGCTCCGAGCATCGCGCAAGATGGTGGCCATGACCGCCGTGTACCGCGCGCCGATGCGATCTCGCTGCGACGACATCGACGTGAGCGCAACCATCGAACGCGCCCGTCGGCTCGGTGTCTGCGGGTTCGGCCGGCTGGTGCGCGGTGCAGGTGAGGAGGAACGGCTGGCCCGGCGGATCGCGAGGTTCGCCGAGGTGCCCGACGGCTCATTCGTATGGACCCGCGACACCGACGGGTTGTTCTGGCTGGGACGGCTCTGCGGCCCCTACTTCGTCGACTCCGACGACGCAGCCGCCGCGGTCGACCTGGTGCATGTGCGGCCCTGCGAGTGGTCGAGCCGCCCACTGACGGAACCGCAGGTGCCCGCCGCGGTGATCGAGACATACCGTCGCGGCGGACGCAACTTTCAGCAGACTCATCACCCGTCGGTTGATGTTGCGACACAACGCATTTGGGACAGTACTAGCCGCTGACCACTACTTGGTGATCAGGACCTCGCCTTCCAGTCCGTCGGGGTCGCGGAAGAACAGGCTGCGCACGGAACCGAAGTCGTTGACGTTGCCGTCGCTGGCGCCGCGCTCCATCAGCCGCCGGCGGATCGCTTCGAAGGCTTCCGGCGACGCCGCCTGCAGGCCGAAGTGGTCGAGCCGGCCACGACCCCACATCGGTGTCTGACGGTCAGCCTCCGAATTGCCTTCGATCGTCACCACATTGAGTTCGGTGTGCGGACCGATGCGGATCATGGTCATCGTCTCGTCGCCCTTTTCGCCGTGCGGCTTGGTGGGTCCGACCTCGGCTTCGAATACCTCGATGTAGAACTCGCGCAGTCGGCCGATATCGCGGGAGATCAGCGCGATGTGGTTGATCCCGTCCAGCAGCACGGGCGCTCCTCCGGTTACGACGGCCGGCGCCGCCGGGCGAATTTGAAAAGGTGCACCACGACCACCACCACTGCACCGACGGCAATCCCGAGTACCGCCGACGCTGCGGTGTTGGTCAGCCACGCGAGCACGCCGCCGACGGACTCGACGAGGTGATGGACCTTGTCCTCGAGATGGTGCACGAAACCGTACGGCGCCTCCCAGCCGAGATTGTGGCTACCCAGCAGGAGAATGTGGCCGCCTACCCACAGCATCGCGACGGTACCCACCGTGGAGAGCACGGAGAGCAACCTCGGCATACCGGCAACCAGACCCAGGCCGATCCGGCGTCCGACCCGCGACCGGGTTTGAGTGAGGCGCAGACCGATGTCGTCCATCTTGACGATCACGGCGACGACACCGTACACCGCGGCGGTGATCACCAGCGCAACGACGATCAGGATGACCAGGCGCGGTACGAACCCCTGTCTGGCCACCTCGTTCAGCGCGATCACCATGATTTCGGCGGACAGGATGAAGTCGGTCCGGATCGCCGAGGACACCATCTCGTCTTCGCTCTGCGGCGCTTGGGACTGCCCCTGGTGACCCTGGAGCGCACCCCAAACCTTTTCGGCGCCTTCGTAACACAGGTAGGTAGCGCCCAGCATCAGGATCGGGAACACCAGCCACGGCACGAACTGACTCAATAGCAACGCGCCGGGCAGGATGAACAACAGCTTGTTGCGCAGCGAACCGAGGGCGATGCGCTTGATGATCGGCAGTTCGCGCTCGGCGGCGATGCCGTGCACATATTGCGGTGTCACCGCGGTGTCGTCGATGACGACTCCGGCAGCTTTGGCGGTCGCACGGCCGGCGGCGGCACTGATGTCGTCGACCGAGGCGGCGGCCAGGCGCGCCAAAGCCGCGACATCGTCCAGCAGGCCGAACAGCCCCGCGCTCATCGCGTCTCCGCCATCCCGATTGAGGTTACCGTCTCAGCAAGCACGAATGGACTTCTCAGGCCGGTCGACTGCCGATCTCCAGACCCGCCAGCTCCGAAGTGCCCTCGAAGATGGTCCGACCCCAATCTCGGACCGTGCAGCGCAGCGTGCCGGCGAGGTATTCGTAGTCGGTGTCGATATTTCGGCGCTCGGCCGGCAACGGCACCGGCAGCACGTGCGGGCCATCTCCGACGCCCCGACCGTCGAGTTCGACATGATAGCGGGCGGTCCGCGCCTCGATCTGCCACCGCAGGTCGGTGCCGGAGTAGGACACCAATGCCGGTGGCGTGATGCGTAGCACTCGATCCCCAAGTCGCACAACGACTCCGGTGACGTCGCGCTTGAACGGGCCCAGCTCCAGCAGGCCTCCGGAGAACGCCACGCACACGTCGGCGTCGCCGAAGTCGTGCGCCTGACCCCACCACCAACGCAGCGGGAAGCCCGCTCCCCAATTGCGCTCGCAGTACAGATTGGCGTCGGTGAATGTCCATTGCTCGTCGCCACTGGTCACCGTGCCCGACGCCTTGCCGCCCAGCCGGTAGGGGTGCCAGTACTGGTTGAGGAAGGGGACGGACGAGAACACTCCGCCGCCGCCGAAAGGTTTGGGCCAACGGAATTCGTCGTCGAATTTCATGTCGACCTGGCTGTCGCCGATCACCATCCGGAGCCGATCGCGGCTCGCGTCGACCAGGTCGCCGCCGTCCTCTGCCTTCACCGAGAACTCGGTGCGGTCGGCGCGGACTCCGTCGATCGCGGCCGAGCGCACCACACCGCCGGGGTGCAGCGCTATCGCAGCGGTGGACCATTCACCCTCGGGATGCCGGTTTTCGCTACACAGCGCGACCACCACTCGACCCTCCGCCGGATCGGAGATCCGCCAGAACCAACCCTCCATCTCGGTGCCGTGCGAGGGCAGCGGATCCCCGAAGGGCACGTCAGCCCCGGTGCGGCGATAGGTCGAGACGAGTTGCCGGCCAGCGTTCAACACAGTTCCCACGACGTCCATTCAGTTTTGGTACCCACCGGTTATCGGGATGAACCTGTCCGGGGGGCCGGATTGATCACATTGCGGGTGGCGGTGTGGCGGTCACGCTGGCGTGACGCTCGGCGTGCTGGGCCACGCTGGCGTGACGCTCGGCGCGCTGGGCCACGCTGGCGTGACGCTCGGCGCGCTGGGCTGGCGTCGAGTGTGCGGCTGCGCACACACTCGCGAGGTGCTCGCTCGTCGGTGTGGTGGTCACGCTAGCGTGACGCTCGGCGTGCTGGGCCACGCTGGCGTGACGCTCGGCGTGCTGGGCCACGCTGGCGTGACGCTCGGCGCGCTGGGCTGGCGTCGAGTGTGCGGCTGCGCGCACACTCGCGAGGTGCTGGCTCGTCCGTGTGGTGGTCACGCTAGCGTGACGCTCGGCGTTCGCCGCCACGCTGGCGTGACGCTCGGCGTGCTCGAGCGAGTTGAGGCAGTTAACGCACACACCTTTTGCCACGGCCGTCCTGCAAAACCCGACCCCGCGGCATGAACAGGTATCCGAGGCTTTCGACTGTGAAGTCAGGGATTTCAGAGTGAACTCAGGGCTTTCAGAGTGAACTCAGGGTGCGATCTGGTCCATTTTCCCGCCCACGCTTCACGCGCAACGCCCACGCTTCACGCGCAACGCCCAGCATTCACGCGCAACGCCCAGCATTCACGCGCAACGCCAACGCCTAAGACCCAGTTCACGTCCGGGCGGATTCGCCGAGGTAGGCGACGATGGCATTGGTGAGTCCGCGGCGTGCCTCGTCGAGATCGGCGTAGCTGCCGAGCTGGCGTTCCGAGGCCAGGCCGCGCATCGCCCCCGGGATCAGCGTGGCGATCTCGCGCACCCGTTGCGGATCGACCCGCAAATCGGCGAACGCCTTCTGACAGGTGGCGTGCCAACTTCGGCCCCAGGAACGCAGTTCGGCCGCGGTGCGCGGATACAGCCGATCCAGCTCACTGGGTTCCCGCGGCAACGCCGCACGCAGGTTTTCGATGGCCCGGGAGTCGGGTGCGGTCAGCCCGTCGTAGAGGGTGTCGATGATCTCCGACACCCGCGCCTGCAGCGAAGCCCCCGTGTCGGGATTGGCGAACAGGCTGGCGCGGCGCTGCGCGGTGTGATGCAGCACCGCCGCCCAGAACCCGTCGGCGTCGCCGAACTGGTACTGCACGGTGCCCCAGGTCACCCCGATCTGCTTGGCGATGCGGTTGGCCGAGACAGCTCCCGGATCGCCCGACGCCAGGGCGGTCAGCGCCGCCTGCAGCATCGCTTCGCGGGTGGCCAGACCGCGCCTGTTGGATCTGCGACCCGCACTGTCCGCCACCGCCATTTGCGCATCTTAACGCCGAAATACGGGTTTCGTTGACTCCTTTATGAATCTTCCATAGAGTACTTCAGGACCGGATCGAGAGGACCCCGCGCATGGCGAAGCCGCCGCTGTCGATGAAGCCGACCGGATGGTTCCAGGTTGCGTGGACCGACGAGATCGGCGTCGGGGATGTCTACTCGATGAAGTACTTCGACCAGGAGATGGTCGCCTGGCGCGCCGAATCGGGTCAGCTGACCGTGATGAACGCTTATTGCGAGCATCTCGGGGCGCACCTCGGTTACGGCGGCACGGTGGTGGGCGAGGTGTTGCAGTGCCCGTTCCACGGCTGGCAGTGGAGCCAGGAGGGACGCAACGTCTGCATCCCCTATCAGGACCGACCCAACCGGGGCCGGCGGGTGCGCACCTATCCGGTGGTCGAGCGCAACGAGTCGGTGTACATCTGGCACGACATCGAAGGTCGCGCACCGTTTTTCGACGCACCCGACGTCTTCGCCAGCTTCGAGGACGACAGCAGTCCCGACGACTATTACCCGCAGCAACGACTATTCCGCCAGAATCTCGAGTTGCATCCGCAGTACGTACTGGAGAACGGGGTCGACTTCGCCCACTTCAAATACGTGCACAGCACCCCGATCGTGCCGATCTTCACCCGCCACGACTTCGACGACCCGGTGTCCTACGTCGACTTCACCATCACGTTCGAAGGTGACGACCAGCAGCGCATCGAGGACGTGAAGAGCGGAGTGGAGGCGATCAACGGCGGGCTGGGCATCGCGGTGACCAAGAGTTGGGGAATGGTTGACAATCGCACCATCTCCGCCGTCACTCCCGTCGATGAACGGACCTCCGACGTGCGGTTCATGGTCTACATCGGCCGCGTTCCGGGGCGGACGGGACTCGACGCCGAGCGTGCCGAGCGCAAGGCCCTCGGGTTCGGTGAAGAAGTGATTCGCCAATTCACCCAAGACGTGCATATCTGGTCACACCAGCGCTATTCCGATCCGCCCGCGCTGGCAACGGCGGAATACGAAGGGTTCACCGCAATCCGCAAGTGGGCCAAGAAGTTCTATCCCGACGGCAAGGGCGGCAGTGCCGCCGAGCTGGCCGCGTCGAAACCGAGGTCCGGAGAGGTAAGGCTATGACTGTCAAGGTGTTCCAGGTCGCGACCGGCAACGTCGGATCGGAGATGATCAAGCGCATCGCCACCCAGCCTGACCTCGAACTCATTGGCGTGCACTGCTATTCGCCGGAGAAGGTCGGCAAGGACGTCGGGGAACTGGTCGGCTTGCCCGCCAACGGAGTCAAAGCGACCGGCAGCGTCGACGAGATCATCGCCGCCAGACCCGATGTGCTGACCTTCCATGGGGTGTTTCCGGACGAGGACCTCTACGTCAAAGTCCTCGAGGCCGGGATCGACATCGTCACCACCGCCGACTGGATCACCGGTTGGCACCGCGACCGTAACCACCCGCACCACTCCGGCAAGCCGGTCACCCAACTGCTGACCGAAGCGTGCGAGAAGGGCGGGTCGACGTTCTACGGGACGGGCATGAACCCCGGCGTCAACCAGATCCTGGGCGTGGTGTGCTCGGCCGATGTCGCCGAGATCGAGAACGTCACCACCATCGAGTCCGTCGACGTGTCCTGCCATCACTCCAAGGACACCTGGATCGAGGTGGGATACGGCCTGCCCGTGGATGATCCGTCGATCCCGTCCAAGCTGGAGAAGTACACCCGCGTGTTCGCCGACAGCGTGCTGATGATGGCCGACTGCTTCGACATCACGCTCGACGAGGTGAAGTTCGATTACGAACTGGGCGCCTGCACCAAGGACGTCGACCTCGGTTGGTACACCCTGCCGAAGGGCTCGCTGGGCGGCAACTACATCAAGTACCAGGGGATGGTGGACGGCGTGCCGCGGGTGGAAACGCACCTGGAGTGGCAGATGACGCCGCACACCGACCCGAGCTGGGATATCAAGGGCTGCTACATCACTCAGATCAAGGGCGACCCGTGCATCTACAACAAGCACATGATCTTCCCGAAGCCCGGCGTGGATCTGTCCAACCCGGACAATTTCGCCTCCATCGGCATGACGGTTACCGGTCTGCCCGCGCTGAACTCGATCAAGTCGGTCGTGGCCGCTCCCCCGGGCCTGATCACCAGCGCCGACCTGCCGCTGCGCGCGTTCGCCGGACGCTTCAAGATCTAGCGTGGGCCCGCACCGCGGGCGCCACCCACTCGCGCAGATAGCGTCGTAGCGCGGCCCCGGTCCGCCTCGGCCGGCCGGGGTCGAGGATCAGCGACTGCAGGATCCGCAACATGAACTCGACCAGTTCGTCGAGCTTGCGATCGGCGAATCCGGCTGTCGCCCAGTCGATGTCGAATCGCTGCAGAATCGATCGACCGAACCCGATCGCGACGTCGGAAGTCACGCCCGTCGCGAACGCGCCGGGTTTGCCGGGCTGCATGACCAAGCTGAGATACCGGTCATGCGGCAGTTGTTCGAAGGTGTAGGCGATGCCCTCCACCACTGCGTCCGTCGGGTCGTTGACGTCGCGCAGGTCCTCGGCAAGCCGATCGAGGAAACTTTCGACCGCCGACATCGCGGTGGCCGTCAGCAGCGCCTCCTGGGTCGGGAAGTACCGGTACACCGTCTGGCGGGTGACGCCGAGCGCCTGGGAGACCGCCGAGACGTTGACCCCACCCGACTGCTCGATCGCGGTCCTGGCCGCTGCGACGATGCGGCGCACCGCATCCTCGTCGTCGACCGGCATGTCACCCGACCAGCCGTGCCTGCGCATCCGTCGATGATTCCACAGTTCGAGCTTGACAATACAAACAAATCACCCTGTATGGTCAAGTGCGCAGCCCCTTCCAGGAGATCCCGATGACAGCCACCTTGAACGTGCCGGTCGGCAGCCACGACGAAGCCCTGACCCTGCGTGCCCTGCGACACGCGCTCGACAAGACCACCGACATGGCCGAGCGTGAACTCCGCGTGCCGCTGCACTACTACCGCGACCCGAAGCTCACCGAACTCGAGGAGTCACAGATCCTGCGCCGGGTACCCCTGGCGATCGTGCCCTCGGCGCAACTGCCGCAACGCAACGACTTCGTGGTCCGCTCGGTGCTGGGCGATTCGCTGCTGGTGACCCGTGACCGCACCGGGACGAGTCACGTCTTCCTCAACTACTGCCGCCATCGCGGGGCCAAACCAGCCTGCGGTTCCGGAAACGCCTCACGGTTCGTGTGTCCGTATCACGCGTGGACCTACAAGAACACCGGCGAGCTGTTCATGGTGCCGGGCAGGACCGGATTCGACTCGATGAACTTCGCCGACTACGGTCTGGTCGAATTGCCCTCCGAGGAGCGCCACGGTTTCGTTTGGGCGGTACTCACAGCCGGCGAAAACATTGATGTCGCAGCCCATCTGGGATCGCTGGGCGGCGAACTGGAGTCGATGAACTACTCTTCGTTCGGGTACCACACCGAGCGTGAATTCGTCTCCGAGGTGTCCTGGAAAGGTGCGTTGGAGGCCTTCGCCGAGGGATATCACTTCCCGTTCGTGCACGGCGAGAGCCTGATCGGGCAGAACACCCTGGCCAACACCTCGGTCTACGACGAGTTCGGCAGGCACCACCGGATCGGTTTCCCGTTCACCTGGATCACCAACGTGCACAACGACGCTGCCGCCGCCCGCGACCCGCTGTCGAACATGGGCGTGATTTTCTGGGTGTATCCGAATCTGATCCTGGCCAACAGCCCGGTGGGCGTCGAGATCATCGACATCCTGCCGGCCGGCGACCCCACCCGGTGCACGGTGCGGCACAGCTGGATGGGACGCGTCCCGGCGACCAACGACGAGATGCGGACCAACTACGACGCGATCTACGAGGCCGTCCACGCCGCAGTCCGTGACGAGGACTTCGCGATGCTGCCCCAGTGTGGTGAAGGCGTGCGCCATGCCCAGCACGACCATATGATCATCGGCCGCAACGAGATTGGCGTACAGCACATGATCCGCGTCTTCGCCGACGAACTCGGGGTTGCGCTGCAGTAGTTGCGTCACGTCGGTCAACGCCGGGACCGCGATGCGGGTCCTGACTGCGCTCGCGGGCCGTGTGCGACCTGCCACCGGTCACGAGCTACGGTTGTTCGCGGCGACGCTCGGCACCGTGCAGCCCACGCACCAGCTCGGCGAGGTCGTCGTCGGTGGGCGCATAACCCGGAAAATAACAGCAGACGTCGGAAGCCATTGCACCAAAACGATTCTCGATCTCGGCAACACACTGTTCCGGGCTGCCGACGATGCCGATGGTACGCACCATCTCCTCGGTGATCAGCGCCCGCATGGCGGGGTAGTCACCCGTCTTGGACAAGGCATTCAGGCGTGGTTGCAGATCTTCCCAGCCCTCGACCTCGAGCACCGGGCGGTAGTTGGGCGTCGACCCGTAGAACGCGATCAGCGTCGACACCCCTTGGATTGCGGCGGCCAGTTGCGCTTCGTTGCTGCCGACGGCGACCATGGCCTGCGCGATCACCTGCAGGTCGGCTCGCGAGCGCCCGGATGCGCTGAGACCGTCGGCGAGTGCGGGCTCGGTCCGCTGCGCCAGGTGGCGCGCACTGTTGAACGGCATCACCAGCAGTCCGTCGGCCACTTCGGCGGCCTTGCGGGTCATCACCGGTCCGAGGGCGCCCATCAGCACCGGCGGGGGGCCGTACGGGTTGGGGCCGGGGTTGAAGTTGGGCGGCATCAACGTGTGGGTGTAGAACTCGCCCCGAAACTTCAACGGCGCCTGACCTTCCCAGGCCGCGAAGATCGCTTTGAGCGCGGCCACCTGCTCGGCCATCCGGCTTGCCGGTCTGCCCCATTGCGCACCGTAGCGCTTCTCGATGTGCACCCTGATCTGCGAGCCCAGTCCGAGCCGAAAGCGGCCGCGGCTGTAGACCTGCAGATCGTAGGCGGAGTGCGCGAGATGCATCGGGCTGCGCGGCCCGCCGATCGCCACGTTGGTCATCAGTTCCAGGTCGCTCTCGCCCGCTGCGACGACCAGCGGGAAGAACACGTCGTGGGGTCCCTCGAAGGTGAACAGGCCGTCGGCTCCCAGTTCGGCGATTTGCCGCACGCTGTCCCGCACCTTGTCCGGTGCGCCTTCGACTTGCAGATGTACTTTCACCTGATACCGCACTCCTTGCGATCGAGACCGTCGCAAGTATGGCTGCCCGCGGTGCCGTCAGCGCGTCGGGCAGGCGTTCGCCAGCTGAATCGAGGCCGGCCAGAACAGGGTCACCACCCCGAAGGCCACGATGTTGGCGTCGACCGGCAGCACCGTGGCCAGCCGTGTCTCGATTCGCTCGACCTGGCTCTCGTGCAGGAATGCCCACACCAGGCCGATGCACAGATAGGGAAGCGCCAGCCACACCGCGACTTCGATCAGCGCCGCGATGCTGACCCGGCGCTCCAGGAGTCGCCGCAGCCCGTTCAGACCGCGCTCGACTCGGTCGATACCGCCGTTGGGTTCCGTCATCGGTGTCCTCAGATCAACGGGCGCCCGCGCCGAACGCGGTGGCGTACGTCGGCGAGCAGCACGTGACTGCCACCCTGCCGGATGAACGGCGGCAGAAAGCGGTTGACGAAAGCCACCAGCAGGAACAGCATTTCGAAGCGGCGCTGCTTGGCCTCACTCCACGACACCCCGAGGGCCTCACGGAAGACCGGCGCCAGGAACCCGGCCGTCAGAAACTTCAGCAAATGACGAAACGGCAACCGCAACAACGGGTTGATCATCCGCAGCTCGATCAGGTCGTGCAGATAAGCGCCTACCGTCTCGTCGATCTCGACTTGCGCGCAGGCATCAATCCAGTAGTCGTCGAACGCTTTCCGAGTCGGTGGCCATTGCTCTTCGAGTACTTGCAGGGTGGTGCCCAATGGCCACGCGGAGCGGTAGAACTGTTCGGCCTGCTCGGCGTTCATCGGCCCGCGCAGCAGTTGATAGGTGTCTTCCAACCCGACGAACAAGCACGCGGCCACCCACAGCTGCAGGTTGCGGTCGAAGGCGTTGTAGCGGACCGGGCTGTCGGGCGCGGACCTGACGTGCCGGTGCGCGCCGTCGACGGCGTCGCGGAATGCGGCCCGGTCCCGCTCGTTTCCGAACACGGCGACGGCCAGGTATTGAAACGTGGTGCGGGCCCGTTTCCAGGGGTGCTTGAGCAGGTTGCCGGAGTCGACCTTGGATTCCACCACGCCGTAACCCACGCCGGGCCGCGACAGCTGCATGATCACATTTGCCGCGCCGGCCGCGAACGACCAGAAGTCCATCGCATGGCGCACGTCGACTGGTGCGTCGGTCCAGCGCGCCGTTTGCCGGGTGACCTGGATGCGGGTGCGCTCGAGGGTCAACGCCGGACGGCGAACCGACGGCTCTGGCGAAACAGTCATTAACTCAACCCTAGCTTTCATCGCGTCAAACCCGCGCTCAGCAGGTATCGCCAGATTCTCACAACCGACCGTGCTGGGCAACGATTGTGCGGAATTGCAGTTAACATAACGGTGATGCTCACCAAACTTCGCAACCTGCTCGATTACCGGATGACCATCGCCGAACTGATCGGCCTCGCGGTGATCGTGGGCGTCCCGTATTTCATCGTGGGGCTCGTCTGGTCGTTGACGCACACCACGCATCTGCACCGATTGCACGGCGCCGACCTGGTGGTGTCATTTCTGGGTTCCATCGTGTCGTGGCCGGTGCTGGTGTTTTCCAATGTGTGCATGACCTGAGTGCGCTGGACGACAGCGCAGACGTGGCTACTGGGGGTGTGAAGCCAGATAGTCCGCGACCGGAATGCGTTCGGACGCGGCGTAACCGACCGGCAGCAACACGTCGCCCGAGGTGGTCAGATAGTAGACATCCCAACGGTGATAGGCCGCGAATGCCGCCGGATCGCCGCCGATCGCCGCGGCGTAATCGTTGACCGCTCCGACATAGTGGCTCGAATGGTTGTAGCTGTAGATGGCGCCGTCGCGGTTGCCGGCGAACCCGTTTGCCGCGAGCATGCGCCCAGCCGCCATGATGCTGTCGCGTGGTGAGCGGATGTCGCCACCCTCGCCGTAGCTGGCGAACGTCGACGGCAGGAACTGCATCGGCCCCTGGGCGCCGGCAGTGCTCACCCCGGAGATGCGACCGAACGCGGTCTCGACCATATTGATCGCCGCCAGGTAGTTCCAGCCGACGCCGCTGGCCGCCTCGGCGGCACGGTAGTAACCCAGCAGCTCGCCGGTGGAAGCCGGCGCATCTATCCGCCACGCGGGCAGCGTGGGCTTCGCCTCGCCCGCGTTCAGCGCCTGCAGGTGGTGGCGGGCGTCGACATTGAGGTCGTAGGTCGCGGTGAGCGACGCCGGAATGATCGGGCGCACGGTCGACTCCCACTCCGGGTGGCGCCCGATGGCGCGGTAGGCGGCCTGTTGGCGCAGTGCGGCGGCCTGCAGAACGGCCTCCGACGACGACGGGTCGCGCAGCGCCTGCTCGTCGGCCACCAGATCCCGGGCCAGCAGCGCGGGGTCGGAGGCCAGTGCCGGCGCCGCGGGCCGCGGTGCGGCGTTTGCCGGTTGCGGCCCGACCAACAGTCCCAGGCCGGCCATGCCCGCCAATAGCATTGCAGCACAACGGGTTACGCTGGCTCTCAGGACCGAACCGGGAGACGGGCGTCGGCGGTTACGGCGTGGCTGTGCAACGTGCATGGGATACATCTTGTCCGCCGCGCACCATTTGTCCAAGCGTCCGGCGTCACCAGGTCGGTTCGGCGTCCAGCGCGACGACGCGGCTGCCCTGCCACTGGTAGCGCGTGGTGGTGATCGGGCCGGGGCATGCGGTGCAGACGTTGCGGCCGTCTTTGTAGTCCAGGGCGACCGTGTCGTCGGTGGTCTTGGCGGTGTTCAACGACGTGAACGGGAATGCCTTCGCGGTGGCGACACCGGCGAACGCACCCTTGTGGAACAGCAGGGCGAGGTCAGGCGAGCTTCCCGTGGCGCCCAGGACGGTGATGATCACCGTCGACAGCGTGGTGCAGGGGTTGTAGTTGCTGCTCGGGTCGAAGCTGTGGGTGTTGGTATCCCAGGCCGAGTTGTCCGGTAGCACCGGCAGCGATTTGACCGCCGTCTGAATCTCCGGCGCAGCAAGATTGACCCCGCATGTCGGTTCGGCGTAGGCGGGCGCGGTCAGTGGATTGAGCACGCTGAGAGCGGCGGCAAGCATGGCCAGGACAACCATTCGCATCGAAACATTGCCTCCCTGTTGGCTGCCATTCATCGTCGCCCTGCCTTCTGCCGGCGGGTAGGACTGTGGCGACATTGTTTCGAAGAAGTGACCCTATGGGTCCCCGGGAATTGACCTCAGTCTTCGGTCTCCACCACCAGCACCTCGGTCTGCGCGCGCTTGGAGACGGCTTTGGACACCGAACCGACGACACGCCCGACCAGCGAATTGGCCCCGACGTCGCCCACCACGATCAAGTCGGCCTTCGAGTCGTCGGCCAGTTCCAGCAGCGCATCCACCGGCGCCCCTTCGACGGCGCGTTCCTCGACGTCGGTGGCGCCGGCGTCGCGCGCCCGGTCAGCGGCTTTGCGAAGCAAGTCGTACACCGGCGCGTTGCCCTGGGTGCGGTACTTCTCGTCGCGCGCCTGGTCGGGATCCGGACCGCCGCCGCGGTCGTCGTCGTCCACGAACGCCGACGCCACGATCAGCTTGGCACCCGATTCGGCGGCGATCTTCGCGGCGCGATCGACGGCGCGAAGGGACGTGTCGGATCCGTCGGTACCTACCAGCACGACTTTGTAATCGCTCATTGCATACCTCCCGAAGGTGTGACCGTTGGCTAACCAATCGCGGGAGAAACGAAACAAGTTCGTTCCCACGACTCGGTCAAGTCGTCCTGATCGGCAGTCGCGCCCATCCCCGCACACTGGACGTCCGGGCCCGAATTGCGTTGTCGTAGTCGACTTCCCAGTCTGTCCACCGCTTCAGGACCTCTTCGAAAGCGACCCGCCCCTCAAGACGTGCCAGTGCCGAACCGAGGCAGAAATGCAGTCCCTGCCCGAAACTGAGATGACCACCCTTGCGGTGGATGTCGTAGCGGTCGGGTTCGACGAATTTCGTCTCGTCGCGGTTGGCGGACCCGTTGAGCAGCAGCATGTACGACCCTTCGGTGACGGTCTGCCCGTACAACTCGACGTCGGCGGCGACGTAACGTGCCTGCACCGGGGAAGGCGGCTCGTAGCGCAGGGTCTCCTCCACCGCGCCGGGGATCAACGAGGGATCGGCGACCAATTCGTGGCGTTGTGCTGGATGCTCGCCCAGCAGCTGACCCATGAATCCGATCAGCCGGGCGGTGGTTTCGTTGCCGGCGCCGGCGATCATCGCGGTGTAGGCGAGGACTTCGGTCCGGTCGAGTCGGCGCCGGGATCCGTCTTGTTCCTCCACCTCGGCGTTGAGCAGTTCGGTCATCAAATCGTCGGACGGGTGCTGGGCGCGCCACTCGATGTACTCGGCGAACAGCGCGATCGAATCCTGAAAGATGGTGGCGCTGATGTCGCCTTGCTCGGCGCCGACGGTGATGCTCTTGTCGTTGCGGTCGCGGATCTCCTGCTGCCCCTCCTCCGGGATGCCCAACAGGTAGCCGATGGTGCGCATCGGCATGATCGCGCCGAGATCGGCGACGAAGTCGAAGCCGTCCAGGTCGCGCAGCGGATCCAATGCGCGCGAGCATGATTCACGCACCAGGTCTTCGACGGCCAGCATCCGGCGCGGGGTGAACACCCTGGACAGCAGCTTTCGGTGCAGATCGTGCAGCGGCGGATCCTCGAACAGCAGGATGCCCGGCGGTACCTCGAGGCCGCTGAACAAGATGTCGGCGGTGGTGCCCCGTCCCGACCGGTAGGTTTGCCAATCATGCAGTGCCGGAGCCACATCCTGGTAGCGGCTCAGCGCGTAGAAGTTGTACCTGTCGTTGAAATACAGCGGCGCTTCCGCGCGCATCCGCTTCCACACCGGGTACGGATCGTCGTCGATGTCATAGTCGAACGGGTCGTAGTAAAGCTGCGTGGTTTGTTGACTCATGGCTCACTTGGGTTGATTGGGTACGCCGGGGAACAGCTGCTCGTCGGGTCCCGAGGTCACATAGCCGTTCAGCATGGTTATCAGATGGGGCGCAAAGACCGCGCCGTAGAGCAGGTTTCCGATCAGGACGACGGCGCCGATGGACAGCAGTGACGACTTGACCCGGCTCTTCGTCTTCGACTCCGCCCACATCTCGATGACGTTGCGCCCGAAGGAATCCGTGCGTCCGAGCAGATAAGCGAAGACCATCATCTGTACGCCCAGGGCGATGGAATCGTAGATCGGGTACTGGTGCTTGGTGCCTTCGAACACCGCAAGCCCGGGGATCACGTAGGCGTAGTGGAAGACACCCAACCGGGCGCCCAGGAACGCGTTGAAGGCAAACGCCCAACAGAAGCCGACCACGAAGCCGGTGCCGAGGAGCGCAAACGGCCGGCGCCAACCGAACCGCGCGGCCGCCCGTTGCCCAAGCGCCGCGCCGATCACGGCGGGCAAGCAGAAATACCCGATGTAACCCAGCGGCACGGACGACGGCAGCCCACCCCAGGTCATGTTCAGCGGCCACCACGACGGCATCCGCGGCAGCGCCGGCGGGAACTGCGCATACATCGCCCAGTCGTAGGGCGCCTCGATCCAGGAGAACGAGATCGCCGAGATACACAGCAGAAGCAGCGGGTGCAACCGGCGTTGGCGGACGCTCAAATACACACCCGCAGCGGTAAACGCGATACCGCTTCCCCAGCCGAAGATGACCGCTCCGGTGAGCAGCGGCGTCAGTTCGCCGCTCACTGGACCGGCTCGTCCCGGCCGCCGCCACGCGCTTCGGGATCGAAGTAATAGACCAGTCCGAAAATCAGGACGATCAACCCGAACAGCGTGCCGAGCATGATGACTGCGCCCACGTCCGCGCCCCTTCGTCAGGGAACAATCCGACGTTGAATAGTGCACACTATTCTAAGTGGAAGGTCAAGGGACTATCGTGGGAAATCGTGTCCCCGCGACCGGCGCCCAAGAAGAAGCCGGCGGCCGAAGCGTCCGTTCAACCGCTCCGGCGGCCACGAGGCGAGCCCCGCAGGTTGCTGCTCGACGCCGCCCGTGAGCTGTTCGGGCGCCAGGACTACCGCAGCACCACCACGCGTGAGATCGCCGAGGCCGCCGAAGTCAGCGAATACCTGCTCTTCCGCAACTTCGGATCCAAGGCCGGGTTGTTCCGGGAAGCGCTCGTCGTTCCGTTCACGAACTTCGTCGACGAATTCGGGCGGACGTGGCAATCGATCATCCCGGAGGAGACCGAGGAAGAGGAATTGGCACGCCTTTTCGTCGGACAGCTCTACGACGTGCTGGTGGAACATCGCGGACTGCTGCTGACGCTGTTGGCCTCGGAAAGTTTCAGTCGAGACGAGATCGCCGGCACCGGGATGGACGACATCCGCAGGGCGCTCGCGGTGCTCGGCGGGATCAGCGCAGAAGGCATGCAGTTACGCGGTTTTCGCTCGAGCCAGCCCGACCTGCCCGCGCACTCCACGGTGGCGATGATCGTCGGCATGGTCGCGTTGCGGTCGACCTACTTCGGCGAGAGACAACCTTCCCGGGAAGCCATCGTCGACGAACTCGTCCAGGCGACTCTGCACGGGTTCCTGCACCGCAACGACTGACCTCGAACCTGCTACGCGGGCTCCTCGGCCGGCCCGTCGCACCGCGGAAGCCGGTGCAGCGCGCCCGGCCCCTCCCCCGTCGTCCGCAGGATGCGCTGTCCGTCCGCGGTGGTGGCGACGCTGATCTGCAGATCGTCGCCCGCCGCGTTGTCCGGGGTGACGAAAAGCTCCAACTCACCGGAATCCGCGAACAGGATCGCGTCGTCGTTGGACAGCTTCCAGGGCTGGCCATCGCTGGGCCACCGGCCTCCGACCACCCGGATCTCCTCGCGGTCGCTGTCGTGTTCGTCGGACTTGATATTGACGCAATCGACCCAGAGCTTCGCCGGGACCGGACGGAAGTAGACCGCGAGGCGCTGACGATTCAGATTGGCGTCCACCGGGATTCCGAGCGGGGGCAGCAACGTCCCCTCCGGGCGGTCGTTCAGCGACTTCTTGACCTGGCGCGACCCCAGTCCGGCGCCGAACCAGTCGATGGTCAGCAACGTGCCGATGTACTGCACGATCGCCAGCGTCAGCACGCTTCCGGCGCTGGCGCCCACCCCCGCCCCCACGGCCCACGTCACGGGCAGCGCGAGCAGACCGACCACGGCCGCCGCGCCGGCCGCCGTCGCGGCCTTGCCGGCCAACGTCAGCCCGAATTCCGCGTTCACCTCGGGCTCGGGCGGATTCTGCGTCGGACGCACTCCGACCGTGCGGGGCAGCGCCTCGAACTGGTCGCTGACGTGCTTGACTATCGCCTCGTAGTCCTGCTCGTCGAGTTCACCGGCGCGCTTCTTGTCGCCGGCTGCGCTCAACGAACGCTCGAGAGCCTCGACGGTTTCCAGGTCGGCGTAGTGGGCCTCGCTGGGGTCGGGATCGCGCGGTATGTCGTCGAGACCCATTTCGTAGGTGACCTTGAAATTCGCCTTGAAATCGTAGAGCTTCGTGTCCGCGCTGACGGTGCCGTCGATGACCAACCGGCCTTCTTCAGTGCGCGGCAGGATATCGGCGGCAATGGCGTCCAGGCAGCGATCGTCGCCGCCGATGTTGACGGTCTTGGGACCGTTGAGCACACAGGGCACCTCGGCCACGAAGTCGCTTTCCTCCAGGCCGAAGTTCTTCATCACGGTGTCCCGGACCTGGCGCAGGATGCTCCACCCGGTGACGGCCAATCCTGCTTTCTCACGCGGGTTTTCGGCCAGTATCGACGCGGGCAACTCTTCGCCCGTCGGCAACTCGCGCAGCGTCTTGAGCTGGATCACCAGCGACTCGTGGGTGTCCTCCCCGATCTCGAAACGCTGCACGACGGCGTCGAGGTCTTTGAAGGTGGAGTCGTCCTGCGCGTCCGGGTCGATGTCGACCGGTGTGGGCATGATGTTCACGATGCCGCCCTCGCCCTCCTCGGCGAGTTTGGGACGCACGGCATCGGCGATTTGCGCGGCCAGGGAGTCGAGCACCCGGGTCCGCAATTCGTCGTCGGAAGTAGTGGGGTGCTGCACTCGCTCCAGGTTGACCAGCAGTTGCCCGGCAATGCTGTGCGTGATCCAGTACGCCTCGGCATAGTCGAGTTCCCAGCTGACCCGCGGGTCTTGGCCGGCGAAGACGGTATGACCATCCTCGCGGCGCTCGAGGTGTGAGCCGAACAGACGGCCGGTGTATTCGTCCGGCGGCGGACCGGCCACCAGGACGGGAGCGTCCTGCTCGGTCAGGTTCAGCACCACCGTCTGCTTGCCCGGTTCGATTTCGTGCGGCTCGAGTTGATCGTGCACCGTCAACCGTCCGAACAACGGAATCTCGTTGTAGGCGATTTCGCGCGACTCACCCTCGCGCGGGCCGTCCGGGATGGTGACCGTCGCCGGTGGCAGTTGCACCAGCGGGATGCAGGTCACCGAGTCGATGACGATCTTCGAATCGAAGATTGCCAAGTCGATCGCGAAGTGCCGCAACGGGTCTCGGGTTTCGCCGTCGATCTCTTCCTGCCACGGCCGCTCGTGCGAATCGAGGATGAACCAGACGCGGTCCAGCGTGAGGTCCAGCGTGGCCGTCGCGGAGTAGCCGGTGCCGTCGACGGACTCGGTGTACTTGTCACCGCCGACCATCTCGGCGGTCTGATCCTGGACGCGTTCACGATGGATTTCGATGATCGTGTCAGGGCGCTGCATGTCGACCTCTCAATACGTGCCGGCGGTGAGGGTGGTTTGCGGTTCTAGTACCCACATCGACCCGTATTGAGTCGTGTCCCGAGTCCGGGACGCACTGCCGGAGGTCAGGGCAGCTTGATCACCGACACGTACATCTCCAGCATCGGCCGGAACAGGTCGACGTCGTCGAGTTGAGTGCCCAGCATCACCGAGTCCGTGGTGGCCACCAGGATGTGCGCGAACGTCAACGGCGGAATCAGCAACGCTCCCCCGAGCCGGTCGATGCCCTCCACGACGAATTTGCCCAGCGCCTCCACGACCTCCGCACGTTTGGCGGACACCCGCTCGCGCGCTTCGGCGTTGCGCAGCAGATAGAGCGTGAACTCGTGCCCGAGCGCGGCGTGCTCGGCGCCGCGGTCGCGGCTCAGCTGCCGCCAGCGATCGGCGATCTCGTCGAGTTCGCGGGCACCGATGTGCGTCGCGGTCGACATCACCTCGGCGAAGTTGTCGAAATAGCGCCGCCAATAGCGGTCGCTGACCGCCAGGAACAGATCTTCCTTGGTGGCGAAGTGCTTGTAGATGGCGCCCTTGGTGTATCCGGCAGCGTAGGCGATGTCGTCGAGAGTTGCTGCGGTGAAGCCCTTTTCGGCGAAGACATCCTCGGCGGCATCCAGCAGCAGCGAGCGGGTGTGTTCGAGTCGTCGCTCCCGCGTCCAGCGCTCCGGCATGCGGCCGATTGTGCCACAGGGATCTGAGAAGCTCATTGTTCATCCAGATACTCGTTGGTATATTGCCGAAGGTCAGTCACCAAGGGGGACTTCATCGTGAGCAAACCGCTCAGGCAGCAGGAGCGGCCGGTCGTCACCGAGTCAGCCGGCAAGGTGGCCGGCCTCGGTGCGCAAAATCCGTCCCAGCGGGTGCGGATCTGGGCCGTTGCCGGCGGCGCGGTGCTTGCCCTGCAGGTCTATGTGTGGATTCGGTGGATCACCGGCCCCTACTTCCAGCGCGTCCCGGCCGGGCCGACGGAGCCGCCGCTGTTCATGAAGGTGCCGCTGATGGCGAACGCGATCGTGCTCTGGGCCGGTCTGCCGTTTGCCGTGTGGTGGTTCATCGTCAGACCGTGGCGGCGCGAGCGCCGTATCACGCTCGACGGCATGCTGTTCGCCTCGATGGGGCTGATGTTCTTCCAGGATCCGCTGCTCAACTACTTCAACACCTGGTGCACCTACAACACCTGGCTGTTCAACCGCGGGTCGTGGTCGTCGCACATACCGGGCTGGATGTCACCGGAGGAACCGGGCCGTCAGGTCGCCGAACCATTGTTGACCAATGCGCCGGGTTACGCATACGGGGTGCTGCTGATCACCATCCTCGGGTGTTGGGTGATGCGCAAAGTCAAGGCGCGGTGGCCGAACATCAGCAACATCCGATTGATCGGCGTCACATACCTTTTCACCTTCGTCCTGGATTTCGTGATGGAGGGTTGCCTGCTGCTGCCGACCGGCCTGTTCACCTATCCCGGTGCGATGCGGGCAGTTTCGATCAACGCCGGCCACTACTATCAATGGCCGGTCTACGAGGGGCTGATGTGGGGTGGCGTCCAGGCGGGGCTGTGCTGTCTGCGCTACTTCACCGACGACCGCGGCCGTACCGTCGTCGAACGCGGAATCGACCAACTGCGAGGCGGATTCGCGGCACGCGAGTTCACCCGTTTCCTGGCCATCTTCGCCGCGGTCAGCGCGTGCTTTTTCTTCTTCTACAACGTTCCCGCGCAGTGGATGGGCCTGCACGCCGACCCGTGGCCGCAGGACGTGCTGAAGCGCTCGTACTTTCTCGGCGGAACGTGCGGCGACGGGACGACCCAACCCTGCCCCGACCCTGCGCTGCCGATGCCCCGCAAGGGCTCCGGCTACGTGAATAACGAAGGCAGGCTGGTCCTTCCACCCGGCGTAGAGCTGCCCAAGACGGTCCCGGTCGAACGGGGTAAGTGAGTTTGACTATCCAGGAGTCTGTTTCGTGAGTGAACTGATGAACCATCATGCGCCCGTCGTCACCGAGCGGCTCGGCGGAGCCACCGCGCTCGGTACGCAGGCGAAGCGCCCCTCCGGGCCCGTCCGGGGTTGGGCGATCGTCGGCGGAGTGATTCTGGCTTTCCAGTTGTTCGTCTGGATCAGCTGGATCAGCGGACCGAACTTCGAGCGAGTGCCTACCGGTCCGAGCGACCCGCCGACGTTCATGAAGGCGATTCTTCTTACCTGGACCGGCGTCATCGTCATCGGTTATCCGGTGGCCATCTGGCATTTCCTCATCCGACCCTGGCGGCGCGAGCGGCGGATCACCCTGGACGGCATGCTGTTCGTGGCCTGCGGCCTGATCTTCTTCCAGGATCCGTTGCTGAACTACTTCAACACCTGGAGCACGTACAACACCTGGATGCTCAATCGCGGCTCCTGGGTGCTGAACGTGCCCGGCTGGCAGTCATTCGGCGAACCGGGCCGGATGATGGCCGAACCGTTGCTGATGAACGCACCGGGTTACTCGTTTGTTCTGCTGTGCACGATGCTTGGTTGCTGGGTGATGCGAAAGGTCAAGGCGCGCTGGCCCAATGTCAGCACCCTCGGTCTGATCGGCGTTGTCGTGGTGTGGGCGTTCTTCTTCGACCTGGTCATCGAGGGCTTGTTCTTGATGCCGATGGGGCTGTTCACCTATCCCGGCGCCATCCGGGCCTGGTCGATCAACGCGGGCACCTACTATCAGTGGCCGCTCTACGAAGGACTGATGTGGGGAGGTGTACAGGCGGGACTGTGTTGTCTGCGCTACTTCACCGACGACCGGGGCCGGACATTCGTCGAGCGGGGTCTCGAACGCATCCGGGGCGGGGTCGTCAGACAGCAGGTCACCCGCTTCCTGGCGATCTTCGCCGCGTGCAGCGCGTTCTTCTTCGTGTTCTACAACCTGCCGGCGCAATGGTTCGCCATGCACGCCGAGCCTTGGCCCGATGACGTACTGAAACGGTCTTATTTCTTGATGGGCATCTGCGGGGACGGAACCGATCGGCCGTGCCCGGATCCGTCACTTCCGATGCCGCGCAATGGTTCCGGCTACATCAACACCGACGGCAAGCTGGTCCTGCCGCCCGGGGTGGAATTACCGAAGACCGTTTCGGTGGAACGGGGAAAGTGACTTGCTGACCAACAGTGTGCCCGCCGTTGAAACTGATCGCACCGCGCCGTTTTACCGTGCAGTCGGCGACGAAGCACAGGTGTTCCGTGCCGCCGCGCGCCGCGGTCTGCCGGTGCTGCTCAAGGGGCCGACCGGATGCGGAAAGACCCGGTTCGTGGAGGCTATGGCGCACGAACTCGGACGCGACCTGATCACCGTCGCCGGCCACGAGGACATGACGTCGGCCGATCTGGTGGGACGCTTCCTGCTCAAGGGCGGCGAAACGGTCTGGGTGGACGGGCCCCTGACGCGAGCCGTACGCGAAGGCGCAATCTGCTATCTGGACGAGGTGGTGGAGGCGCGACAGGACACGACGGTGGTCATCCACCCGCTGGCCGACCATCGCCGTGAGCTTCCAGTCGATCGGCTCGGCACCACATTGCGCGCGGCACCCGGGTTTCAGCTCGTGATCTCCTACAACCCCGGCTATCAGAGCGTCCTGAAGAACATCAAGGAGTCGACTCGGCAGCGCTTCGTCGCGATCGAGCTGGATTTCCCGCCGGCCGAGATCGAGACGGAAGTCGTTGCCTATGAGGCGGGTATCGACTTCGCGACCGCACGCACCCTGGTCCGGCTCGGCAACGCGATCAGGAACCTGGACGGGTCCCCACTGGGTGAAGTGTCCTCGACCCGGATGCTGATACTGGCCGGCGGCCTCGTCGCAGAGGGGCTGAGCCTGCGCAGCGCGGTCGAGTCGGCAGTCGTTCGTGTCCTTTCCGATGACCGCGACGTGATCCGCGCCCTCGGGGAACTCGTCGAGGCCGTGCTGCCCACACCGTGACAGAGTCAACTGTCAAGGAGCTGAACCGGTTCCGGTTGCTGGCTACCTTCGTGGCGGGCAGGGCCGTCGATGTTGCCGAGGCGACATCCGGTGCCGCTCCGCACACCAACGGGCGGATCGTCTTCGTCTCTGCCGGACGTCCCGTCGCCGATCAACGCCGCGAGGTGCTGCTGCAGAGCGCGCTGCTCGGCGCGGGCAGCTTGAACCCGCGGCTGATCAAACCGCTGCGGGCGCGGCCAGCGGCGGCGCGCCGCTATCTGGCGCTGGAGGGTTGCCGGGTGCTCACCGCCCTCTCCGAGAGTCTCCCGCTTGCCCGACGGGTGGGCCTCGACATGGATCCCCGCACCGCCAGCGCCGAGGAGTCACTCGAAAAGGCCACGGGTCGAGGCAAAGTCGGCGACCCGCCGCCGTGGTTCGGAGTCCTCAGACCCGCCCAGCTGCTGGCAGCATCTAGCGCACCCGGGGCGCGACCCACCGACATGCAACTGCAGCTGGCAACCGACCTCGTCGACTCACCCGCAGACGACGGCGAGGAGGACGAGGAGAAGCCGCGAGAAAGCAAGATACTCAAACTCTTCGACAATCCACTGGTCGCCTCGAAGACCGTCTCGGACTACCTACGCAAGCTGCTCGGCACCTCGAGTGGCGGTGACAACGGCGCCGCCGGTGCTGAATTGCAGGTCCGCTCCGCGCGACGGGCACGCACCGTGGGACCCGAGGCGCGACCGCTGCCCGCGCGGATCCACTTCACCGACGACGGCCATCCCGGGGCTGCGGTCGGTGTGGGCGGGGCGCTGTACCCGGAATGGGACGTCCACCGCAACCGATACCGGCCGCGGTGGTGCCGGGTCATCGACTTTCCGCTGACAGACAATGCCGCCGTCGAAGACGCGGCCGTCACCCACGACGAGGTGCTGCGGCGACGGTTGGCTCGGGTGGGCCTGGGGCCCAAGGTGCTTCGCGGCCGGCCCGATGGCGACGAACTCGACATCGAGGCGTTGATCGACTTGTTCGTCGATTTGCGCTCCGGGCACTCGCCGCCGGAAAACGTGTATCAGGAACGTCGCAAGTTGGCCCGCAACCTGGGGGTGCTCATCCTGGTCGACGCGTCGGGATCCGGTACCGATACCGATCCGCACGGACTCGCCGTCCACGACCATCAGCGTCGCGCCGCCGCCACCTTGGCCCACACCTTGGAGGAACTCGGCGACCGGGTTGCGGTCTATGCGTTTCGCTCCGAAGGCCGGCACTCGGTGCACCTGCCGGTCATCAAAGGGTTCGGGCAGCGTTTCGGCGCCGTCGGACGAGCCCGGCTCAATCAGCTGCAGCCGCAGAGCTATACGCGCCTGGGCGCCGGTATCCGGGGGGCGGGTGAGATCCTCAAATCCCAGGCCGGCACGCCGAACAAATTGCTGCTGGTGCTGTCTGACGGTTTCCCGTACGACCACGGCTACGAAGGGCGCTACGCCGAAGCCGATTCCCATCGGGCACTGGCGGAGCTTCGCGCCGATGGTGTTGCCTGTCTTTGCCTTTCGATCGGCGCTGGAACAGCCACCGATGAGCTGGAGCGTGTCTTCGGCTCCGCCGGTTTCGCCGGCGCGGCGACGCTGGCTGACCTCAGCCCGCGCATGGACGAGTTGTTCCTGACGTCCCTGCGTGAACTGGCCGCCCCCAAACCCACAGCGAGGACACGACATTGAAGGTGCTGTTGACCGGCGCACTGGGCAACATCGGCTTTGCCACGCTGCAGGCGTTGCTCGACGAGGGACACGACGTGGTGGCTTTCGACATCGACTCTCGTCGGGCGCGCAAGCTCGCCGCCACTCTGGACGGAGGAGCACGTTTCGTCTGGGGCAACATCACCGATGCACAGGCAGTACGACACGCGTTAGAGGGGGTGGACGCGGTCATCCATTTGGCAGCCATCATCCCGCCGTACTCAGAACGGGCGCCGGAGCTGGCGCGCAAGGTGAACCTCGACGCCACCCGTGCTCTGGTCACCCAGATGGAGGAGTCCCCTACCGCCAAGCGGCTCGTCTTCGCCTCGTCTATCGGCATCTTCGGTGAGGTGCAGGACCGCGAGCCGCCGCTGCGGGCGGATACGCCCGTCGCTCCGACCGACGAGTACGGACGGCAGAAGGTCGCCTGCGAGGCCGCGATCCGGGAATCAGGGCTGCGCTGGAGCATCCTTCGCCTCGCGGCGGTGACGCCGATCCACTTGCAGGCGCAGGACCCCAGCATCATGTTCGAATTCAGCCCGGACGCGCGGTTCGAGTTCCTGCATCCCGCAGACGCGGGAACGGCTTTCGCGCGTGCGGTGGCCGAGGAGAAGACGGTCGGCAAGATCCTCTACATCGCGGGCGGGGCGGGCTGCCGAATGACCTACTACGACTTCACCAACGCACTGATGAACGCGATCGGAATCGGTCGGTTGCCGGCCGCGGCTTTCGTGCGCTCGAAACCCGCTCGCTTCTTCGGTGATTGGGTGGACACCGAGGAGAGCCAGCAGCTGTTGCGGTATCAGCAGCGCGGGCTCGACGATCAATTGCGGGACATGAAAAAGGATTTCGGCATGCTGGTGCCGCTCCTGCGAGTCGTACGCCCGCTCGCGACGTGGTTCATCACCCGTCGCTCCGCTTATCTTCAGGAGAATCGACGTGGGGCCGGGGTGAGCGTCAACCCCTGAGTCCGGCGATGAAACGTTGGAAACTCCGGCTCAACGAACGCGGGACGTGGTCGGGGTCCATCAGATCGTTTTCCGCCAACGGACTGGCTTCACCGGCGACCGACCGCTCGGTCAGTGGCCGCAACGTCTTGTCCTGGCCGCGGAGTTCCTCGACTGTTTTGAGCAACGACCGGGACTCACCGAGCGAGTTCTGTAGCTGTTCGACGGACACGCCGAGGTGTTCGGCCACCAAATCGTCTCGTACGGCGATCATTTGGTGCCGCAGCTCGTCGTGGTCCGGGTTGTCCGGATCGGCTTCGATGGCCACATCGCCTTCGCTGTCGAAGCCCATCGACCGGTTGTTGAGGTTCGACGAACCGATGCGCAGCAGTCGATCGTCGACCACCATCACTTTCGAGTGGACGTAGATCGGGGCCCCGCCGTCGGTTACCGGCCAATAGACGCCGAGCCGGCCGTGTTCGTCGGCGGCCCACAGTTGTTGGATGAGCCGGTGACGTGCGCCGTCCATCGTCCCTCTTTCCAGGGCGTTGTTGCCGCGCCGTGGCAGGACGATCACGATTTCTGGTCCGTCTTCCTCACGAAGCCGATCCGCCAGGACATCGACGACTCGCCGGGCCGCCAGGTACTGGTTCTCCAGGTAGATGGTGTGACGTGCCGCCGCGATGGCCACCAGATTGAGCGCTTCGGCTTCCCGAACTTCGTCTCGGCTGTCCAATTCCGGTAGCGTGCGCACGATTCCGACGTCGACGTTGCGCAACGTCGGTTCCAGCTTGCTCGGCCAACCGACATGCTTGGCGTCGATCTGGGGCAACGACTGATTCGTGGCCGTCTCCCACCGTTCCCGGGCGAGTTCGCTGAGCGCGTGCGCTGCGGGGCCGTCCACCGCCGCGGCGACCTCGTGTCGAGCCCCATAACTGCGCCCCACCGACCTACGGCAGCGGTTCTGGTGTTCGTGCGCACGGGTGTCCCAGCGGCTGAGGGTCAGATCGATACCACCGCAGAACGCCACCACGTCGTCGATGACGACGATCTTCTGATGGTGAACGGATCCCGGCGGATGGGCCCCGTCGACGGCGAAGTTGAGTCGCTTGCTACTGACCCGATTCAGCAGCGAGGTCGGGGTGATCCCGTACCAGATGCCGTCGAAAGCGGGAAGTAGGCGCAGATTGGACCGCAACAGGTAGACCTCGAGGTCGGGTCGCTTCCACAGCAGCCAATACAGGAACGCGCCGAGCTGGTTGGGGCCGGGCAACGTCTTGGTGCCCCGTTCGAATGTCATCCTCGAGTCGAGATCCCAGGCGATCACCATGATCCGGTGCCGGGCGCGCAGCATCGCCGCCTTGACGTGCTTGAAGTAGTCCGCCGCGTCGACGATGCAGGCGAACTGATCCGCGTGCTCCACCCGCCAGCAGGTCTGGCCCGGCATCAGCAACTGATCGTCACGCACAGACTTCCTCGACGCTTCCATGGGTTGTCGCGGACGTGGTGCCGCGGTATCCAGCATATTGAGCGCCGGGTTGACCGCGCCAATCGCATGGGACACGTCCTGCAGCGAATAGATTGAGGACCATGCGCGCGCACAGGCGACCCGACGAGGATCCGGACCTCGTCAGTCGTCGTCGGCTGCTTCGGCTGGCCGGCGGCGTCGGATTGGCCGCCGGCCTCGGCGCCTGCTCGACCAAGACCGCGGCGAGTCCCACCCCGACTCCATCCGGTCCGACGACGACCCCACCCGGTCCGACGACGACCCCACCCAGTCCGGTGGCGCCGGCCGCACCGAATCCTGCCACCGCCACGTCGACGGCGGTCCAGCCGCCCGCGGCCGGGGTCACGGTGCCACTGCTTTGTCGCGAGGCCTGGGGTGCGCGACCGGCCCGGGCCGGCGGCCGACCGCACACACCCAACCGGCTGACGCTGCACCACGCAGCCGTCGCGCTGGGCGACAACAGCAACGCCCCGGGCCGCTTCCGTGCAGATCAGCGCTACCACCAGGACAGCCTGGGCTGGATCGACATCGCCTATCACCTCGGGATCGACGGCAAGGGAAACATCTACCAGTTGCGCAACCCTGACATCGCCGGTGACACCGCGACGGACTACGACACCACCGGGCATTTCCTGGTCATCTGCGAAGGCGACTTCGACCACGAGACCGTGTCCGGGGCGCAGCTGCACGGTGCCGCCGTCGCATTCGCCTGGGCCGCCCAGCGGTATGACATCGCGACCAGCACGCTGGCCGGGCACCGGGACTTCGCCCAAACCTCCTGTCCGGGCGCCAGTCTCTACGCCCACCTCGCCTCGGGTGAACTCAAGCGTCAGATCGATTTGCTGTTGAGCGGCGGCCGAGTTGAATTGCGGCCGTCCTGCGGGGCAGAAGGTCTCGCGCAAGTCGCGGCCATCGAGGCCGGCAACTGACGCCATTGAGCGAACAGAACCGACAATCTACTGTCGGCTATGGGTGGCGATGCGACCGCAGACGAGAAAGGTTCACGGCGTCATCGAACTACCTGTGACCTATTGAGCCACAACGACATAGGAGTCTGCGACGAGCGCGACGGCGCACCCGTACCCTACCGGCAGGCTGTCCATCCGGTATGCCGGCCGCCTGGCGTGCGCGTATCTGCTGTCGGTCACCGCAGCCACCGCGATCGTGATACCGATCGGCGGCCACGCGTTCAGTGGGGCGCACGCCTATTTCACCCGTGCGAACGTGATCATCTCCGCCGTCCTGGTGGGCTTGGGAACTGTCGCCGTGGCCGTCGGCGGCGTACTGAACATCGCCTCACTATCCCGCTCACTGGCCACGGCGCCCGAACCCGGTCCAGTTCGACTCCCGAGCGCGACGAAGATCATCACCCGACAATCCACCATCCTGGTCGCGACATGGGCCGTCAGCGGCGCAATCTCGCTGCTGCTCAACCTCGACGGCGGGATAAGTGTCGCAGTCCCCACGCTCTTGGGCGCAGCGCTCGGCGGTGCCGCCGCGGCGTGCTTGGGTCTGTTGCTCACGCATCGCCTGCTGCGCCGCACCGTGGTCGCTGCCGCAGCCGAGTATGAAGAGGGCGTCTTTGCCCCCGGAGTCCTGCCGCGACTGCTCAGCATGTGGATGTTGTGCGGCGCACTGCCCTGCGGCGCCATCGCCGCGCTGGTACTGCTGCGGTCCAACGGATGGATCATCCCGCAGACAGCCTCGGTGGACGTTCCGGTCGTGGTCATGTCGCTGGCGGCCGTACTGATCGGGCTGCCGACGATGATCCTTACATCGCAATCGATTTCAGATCCCATCCGTGAAGTCGTCGACGCCATGGCACAGGTCGAACAAGGACACATCGATACCGCCGTCGGCGTATCGGAACGCTCCGAAATCGGCCGCCTGCAACGCGGATTCAACGGTATGGTCGCTGGGCTCGCCGAACGCGACCGGGTACGTGACCTGTTCGGGCGACACGTCGGCCCAGACGTCGCGCGCCGCGCCCTGGAACAGGGCACCTCGTTGACCGGAGATGTCTGCGAGGCCGCGGTCCTGTTCATCGATTTGGCCGGCTCGACACAATTGGCATCCAGCCGCCCACCCCAGCAGGTCGCCGGATTGCTCAACGACTTCTTCCGGGTCGTCGTGAGCGCCGTCGCCCACCACGGTGGTTTCGTCAACAAGTTTCAGGGCGACGCCGCACTGGCCGTCTTCGGGGTGCCGCCGCACACCGAAAACTCGGCGTCCGCAGCTTTGGCGACGGCACGCGATCTGGGAAACCAGTTGCAGGAGTTGGTCATTGACTTCGGGCTCGGAGTCTCAGCCGGTTCCGTCTTCGCCGGCAACATCGGCGCTGAAGACCGCTACGAATACACCGTGATCGGTGACCCGGTCAACGAGGCTGCTCGGCTGGCCGATCTCGCGAAAACCTCCGAGCGACCGATCCTGTGTTCTGCCGCCGTCATCGATCGCGCCGACAACGCGGAGCGCCGGCATTGGGTCGGGTTCGGCCGCACCGTGCTGCGCGGACGCTCGGAACCCACGGAGATCTCCGCACCCAAGGATCTCGGCGACCTCGGAGAGGACCAATGAATGCCGACACCGCCCGGTCGTCTTCGACGCGTAGCGTCAGGGCCGACAATCCACACGAAAGGTCCCAATGGCAGGCAACACGGTCGGCAGGGTCGCCGGCAAAGTCGCGTTCATCACCGGTGCGGCCCGGGGTCAGGGTCGTGAGCACGCGATCCGACTGGCCGAGGAAGGCGCCGACATCATCGCGGTCGATGTCTGCGAGGACATCGACGGTGTCGCCTACCCGGGAGCGACCGAGGCCGACCTGGCCGACACCGCGGACCTCGTCGAGAAGTCCGGCCGGCGCATCGTCACTGCGAAAGCCGACGTGCGGGACGTGGAAAGTTTGCGTGCCGCGCTCGAGCAGGGAGTCGCCGAACTGGGTGGCCTCGACATCGTCGTCGCCAACGCCGGTATCAGCGGCGTGCCTTCGCCGGCCGCGTTGATCGAGCAGTCGGCGTGGCAGACGATGCTGGACATCAACCTGACCGGCGTGTGGCAGACGGTGAAAGCCGCGCTGCCGCATATGACCAACGGCGGCGGCTCGATCATCCTGGTCAGTTCGATGCTCGGTATTCGCGGCGGAGGCTATATGGCCCACTACGCGTCGGCGAAGCACGCCGTCGTCGGCCTGATGAATTCGTTGGCCAATGAGCTTGCCCCGCAGTGGATTCGGGTCAACTCCATCCATCCCGGCAACATCCTGACTCCGATGCTCGACAACGATTGGTTCTGCCGGACGCTGCGACCCGATCTGCCCGACCCGACCGTGCACGATGCCGCGGAGATCATCGGGCAGTTCCACCTGTTGCCCAAGCCGCTGATCGAGGCACGCGCCGTCAGCAACGCCGTGCTCTTCCTGGCGTCCGACGAGGCGCAGTACATCACGGGCGCAGCACTGCCCGTCGACGCCGGCGCGGTCGCGAAGTTCTGACGCTCCGACGTGACCCAGCCACTCACGCTTCCCGCCCTGCTGGCGCAGAGCGTGCGTCGCTTCGGCCAGGAAACCTATTTGGTCACGCCAACCGAACGCATCACCTACCAGGACGCGGAACGGGACTCGGCGAAGATCGCGCGGTGGTTGCTGCGCGAAGGCGTCGGGAAGGGCAGTCGGGTAGGCCTGTTCTTTCCCAACGGCACGGAGTGGGTCAACTGGTGGCTGGCCGTGTCGCGGATCGGTGCCCTGGCCGTTCCGCTGAGCACCATGTACACGCCGGCAGAGCTCGCAAAAGTACTGCGGCTGGCGGACATCGGGTTGCTGATCGCACCCAGCCGGCTGCTGGACACCGACGTCACCGAACGATTCGAAGCCGCACTGTCGCAGCTAGCCGATCAGCGAGCGGGCCGACTGGCGCTGCCCGCCGCACCGTTCTTGCGTCGTATCGTGCTCACCGGCGAGACGGACCGCCAATGGGCGACCACCTGGAATGCATCCGGTGCCGGTGGCGTCTCCGGCGAAGTGCTGGCGGCGGTCCAAGACGAGGTCTCCCCCGCAGATCTGGCGATCATGGTGCACACCTCGGGATCAACCGCCGATCCCAAAGGGGTGCTGCACAGCCACGGCACGGTGGTGCGGCAGACCTCGACCTGGCCCACCGCGATCAAGGCGCTCACCGGGCCCGCGTCCCCGCCAAAGATCTTGTGCGCCATGCCGTTTTTCTGGATCGGCGGCCTGCTCGCCGCGACCGGGGCATTGCACGAACCCGTAACGCTGCTGGTGATGCCGCGCCTCGACCCTGGCACGGCGCTGGATCTTCTCGAACAGGAACGCGCCACCGGGATCGTCGGGTGGCCTGCCTTCACCCAAAGGTTGCGAGAGCACCCGACCTTCGCGGCGCGCGACCTCAGCAGCGCACCGATGCTGCGTGACGGCCCGCTGGACCTTGCGATGATCAACGTGCCGGACGGATTTCCCGTCCACCGCACCATGTCTGAGACCGCAGGCGGTTTCGCGTTCACCGAGATGAGCATCGTCGACGACCAGGGTGCGCCGGTTCCCGAAGGGTCCACCGGCGAGCTCCTCATCCGCGGCGTCGGGGCAATGGCCGGATACAACAAGCGGGAGCGGTGGGAAACCTTCGATGCTGACGGCTGGTATCACACGGGGGACCGCGTCTATCGAAAACAAGACGATCCGCGCCTGTTCTATGTGGGACGAACCAGCGAACTCATCAAGACGGCGGGCGCCAATGTCTCCCCACTCGAGGTCGAGGCGGTCATCGAGGAATTCGACGATGTCGCGCAGTGCGTCGTCGTCGGGATCGACGACCAAGAGCGGGGCGAGCAGGTGTGCGCCGTCGTGGTCGCGGCGACAGCGACGATCGACGTCTCGTCCCTGGCCGCGCGAGCCCGAAAACAGTTGTCCAGCTACAAGGTTCCAACCAGCTGGGCAATCGCGACGAGCGACGACATCCCCACGTTGCCCAGCGGCAAGCTCGACCGTCGGAGCTTACGGCGCATGCTGACCACCGGCGTGCTACGTCGCTTGATCTAGGGCGGAAGCGGTTGTCGACTCGTCGTGTGACCGACGAAGCCGACGCGGGTGAGAACCAGGGCGGTCGTTGCCGTCGCCGCGCTGCCGCTCAGCCGCGGGCAATGAGCCGCGAAGTCTCCGGCGAGGCCGGCGCCTCGAGAAAGCCGGCGAGCCCGTCGACGACGCCGCTGACGAACAAGGCGAACGCCACCACCGCATCACCGCGCCGGATCGCACGTTCGCGTTCGGCGGCGAGGTGCACGGCGAGGTCTTGAGCTTGCTGAATTCGCATGGTGCGCACCGGTTCCGGGATGTGCGGCAGCAAGCTTTGCATGCCCGAACTGAAGTCCTGCGCCGACTGCATCGCGTCGGGCTGATGCAGGAAAACCTCAACCGCACCGGCGCGCTGCAGCTGCTCGATGAACGACACATACGAGCTGTCGGGTGACTCCGCCAGCTCGATCAGCGGCAGGACGTGCGCCTCCAGCTGGGCGCGAAGGTCGCCCGGATCGGCTCTGGCCCTGAGCAACGCCCGACGTTGCATCAGGTCGTTCAGCCGGTAGGCGAAGATCGCGCGCAGCAGATCGTCCTTGGAGCCGAAGTGGTAGCGGATCGCCGAATTGTTCGACGAGCCCGCCTCGATCGATATCTGCCGCAAAGAGATTCCGGCGAGTCCGTGTTCGGCGAACAAGCGCTCTGCCGCCAGCAGCAACTGCAACGCCGTCGTCGGCGCGGGTCCGGTCCGAGTCGTCATCATCTGATCATTACGCATGCATCGCGTCGACGGTGGCCGTAGCCGTCTGGAGCAGACCGGATGGGCTGGCCCCCAGCACATCGGCCAGAATGCCGACGTCCTTGGCCAGCAGCGGTCCGGCCAACCCGGCAATCACCGCAAGCGTGTGGCCCGAGTTCGCGATCACCTCGCCGGCGTAGCTGCGACTGCTGCCCGTGGACAGGACACGGGTCAAACCCTCGACGTCCACCCCGAGTCGACGGGCGGCGGCGAACGTCTCGGCCGCCAGCCCCAGGTGCGCGGTGAACAGCGAGTTGTTCAACAACTTCGCCGCCTGCCCGGCACCCAACGCGCCGAGGTGGATGAGCGGATTGGCAAACGTGTCCAGGACGGGCCGGCATCGCTGGACCGTATCGTCATCGCCGCCGACCATGACCAGCAGCGATTTCGCGGCGGCCAGATGCCCGCCGCCGGAGACGGGAGCGTCCACAAAGTGCAGATCCGGGTAGTCGGCGGCAAGCCGACGGCAGGTGCCCGGATGAACGGTGCTGTGAATCACCACGATTCCACCCGGGGCCATACCGGCCAGCGCCCCATCGTCCCCGCGCAGCACTTCGTCGACGTCGGCGTCGTCGATCACGCACAGACACAACACATCCGACGCAGCGCCGAGGGCCTTACGGTCGGCTGCGACGGCCGCGCCGTCGAACGGTGCGAGCGACTCGCGCCGGCGGGCCCACAGCGTCGTCGGGAACCCGTCCTCGATGATCCTGCGCGCCATCGGGCCACCCTGAGAGCCAAGGCCCACGAAGCCGACCCGCAGCGCGCTCATTCCTGCGCGCCGATGTTCGCCTGCACGTATGCCTCGATGTCTTCGGCGCGCGCCCGCAGCGCGTCGTGCACCTGCGGTGCCGTCACGACCAGAAACTGTCCGGCCTCGACGGCGTCGGCGGTCAGGCGGGCGACCTCCTCCGGACTCACGATGGGGTATGCCGGAGCGCGAGGTGACAGCGGGGCGTCGCCGTAGGCGGTGATGCCTTCCAGGATGTTGGTGATCACCCCTGACGGGCAAAGGCAGGTCACCCCAACCCCTTTCGGCCCGAGGTAAACCGCCAGCGCTTCGGAGACACCGACAATCGCGTGCTTGGAGGCGACATACGGCAGCCGGTCGAAGCCGTAGCTCAGCAGTCCCGAGGCGGACGCGGTGTTGATCATGTGACCGCGGCCCTGCGCGATCAGACCCGGCAGGAAGACCCGGTTACTGCGAGCGACACTGAACAGATTGACGTCGATCGTGCGGACCCAGGCTTCGTCGGGCAGCGCCTCGGGCGCACCGATCGCGAGCACGCCGACGTTGTTCATCACCACGTCGAATCGCCCGAACCGTTGCAGAGCGGCGTCCCGCAGCTTTTCCAGGTCCGCTTCGACGGTGACGTCGGCCGCCAGTCCGATCACCGGTCGCCCGAGCGCGCTGATCTGTTCGACGACCTCGGCGACGCGGTCGGCCGAAAGATCGCTCAGCACAACCGATGCGCCGCGTTCGGCGAATGCCAGCGCGGTCGCCCGGCCGATGCCGCTGCCCGCGCCGGTCAGCACCGCGACCGCCCCGTCGAGTTGCAACGCCTTGGTCATGCGATGCCCACCGCCTTGGTGCGGAGAAACTCGAACAAGCCTTCCTGGCCGCCCTCGCGGCCGAACCCGGAGACGCCGATGCCGCCGAACGGGAGTTCACAGCCGGTCACCGGGCTCGCTCCGTTGACATACACGCCACCGGCCCGGAGCGCGGTCACCAACCGTTGCACCCGATCGATGTCTTTGGTGTAGACGTACGAGGCGAGCCCGTACTGGGTCGAATTCGCCATCTGAATTGCCTGTTCCTCGGTCCGGAATCGCATCAAAGAGAGCACCGGGCCGAACACCTCGACCTGACCGAGCTCCGATGCCGGGTCCACGTCTCCGAGCACGGTCGGTTCGACGAAGAAACCGGCCATCCCGGCGGGAGCCCGACCGCCCGTCAACAACTTCGCCCCGTCCTGTTGCGCCCGATCGACCATGTCCAGGATCCGCTGTTGCGCTTCACGTGTCACCACGGGGCTGATCACCGTTGCCGGGTCGAACGGATCGCCGCATCGCATGCCGGACACCATCGCCAGGACACGTTCGACGACGTCGTCGTAGATGTCGTCGTGCACGATCATGCGGGACGGGATCGCGCAGCCCTGCCCCGCCAGGGTGCCCAGGACGCTGAATGTGTTGACGGCTACCGCCGTGTCGAGGTCGGCGTCCGGGAACAGGATGTTGGCGGACTTGCCGCCGAGTTCGAGTACCGCGGGTTTGAGCGAATCGGCGCACGCGGCAAGGATTTTCCGTGCGGTAACCGGTCCGCCGGTGAAACTGACCTTCTGCACCAGGGGATGGCGCACCAGTGCGTCGCCGGTCCGTGGTCCGCCCAGCACCAGGTTCACGACGCCGTCGGGGATCCCCGCCTCTTTGACCAAGCGCATCAGATGTTCGGTCGCATACGGTGTGAGTTCGGACGGCTTCATCACGACCGTGTTGCCGGCGGCCAGGGCCGGGATCAGCTTCATGCCGACCGACACGACCGGACCGTTCCAGGTGAGGATGATCCCGACTACGCCGTACGGCTCGGGTAGCGAGTAGGCCAACTCGCGCTGGTTGGCCGGGAACGAAGTGACGCGTCCTTCGACCTTGTCGGCCCAACCCGCGTAGTACGCAGTCCAATTCGCCATGATGGCGACCAGCGGCTGACTCATCCCGGCCGACATTCCGTTGTCGAGCACCGACAGCCGAGCGATCTCGGCGGTGTCGCGCTCCATCAATTCACCGAGCCTTCGAAGCAGGCGCGCGCGCTCGGCGGGCCGGAGAGCGCGCCACTGCGGGTACGCGTCGTGCGCGGCGCGGACGGCGGCGTCGACGTCGTCGGGACCGGCAAGCGGCACCGTCCCCTGGACTTCTCCGGTCGCCGGATAGACGTGCTGGTGCACACCCCCGGAACCGGTCGTGCGGGTTTCACCGCCGATGTGCAGGTGCACGTCGGGCACGCGGAGGTCGACGGTCATTGCACCATCCTTAAGTCAGATTACTTATTACTAAGGCACTTGACTTCATTGGTCAAGTGATGCCTAATGCTCGAATGGACGTGAAGGAACTGTTCGACCTCACCGGCAAGGTCGCCGTGGTGACCGGTGGCGCCGGCGGCATCGGCGAGGTCTACGCGGAGGCGCTCTGCGAAGTCGGCGCGTCGGTGGTGATCGCAGACATCAATCTCGAAGCCGCACGCCGGTGCGCAGAAGCGATGCACGACAGAGGTTTTGCTGCTGTCTCCGTGCATCTCGACGTCACCTCCGCCGAGTCGGCCGCGCAGATGGCGGCCGAGGCAATCGCGGCCTTCGGTGGCATCGACATCCTGATCAACAACGCGGCGATCATGACCGACCTACCGCCTTATGGCCTGTCCAACATGCCGGTACCGGACTGGGACCGGATCCTCAACGTCAATCTGCGCGGCCCGCTGCTGTGCACCCAGGCGGTCGTCGCGTCGATGTCCGAGCGCGGTGGTGGGCGGATCGTGAACGGCTTGTCGGCCGGGGCGTTCATGTCCGGCGGGATCTACGGTCTGTCGAAATATGCGCTGCACGGGCTCACCTGCAACCTCGCCACCGAGCTCGGATCGCGCGGCATCAACGTCAACGGCATCGCACCCGGATTGGTCGCCAACGAAAGCGGTTACGCGAGCCTGCCGAAGGACTCGCCGTTCCGCGACGTCCTCGCCGCCCAGATTCCCGGCAAGACGTCGGGCCCGCCGGCGGACCTGATCGGCACCATGCTGCTGCTGTGTTCACCGGCGGGCGACTGGATCAACGGCCAGACGATCTCGGTGGACGGCGGCTGGATCATGCGATTCTGATGGCCGACTGGACAACTCGCGAGGAACGGCTCGCGGTCGCGCGGGCCGAGTACGAGCACATCATGACCACCCCGAGCCCGGATCCGACCGGTGCCTACCTCGAAGCCGGCGTGATCGGCTACGTCTTCGGCGAGATGTGGCGCCGCGGCGTCCTGACCGCGCGCGACCGGCGCTGGATCACGCTGACCTGTGTCGGCGCAGCAGGATCGGTGCTGCCGATCGAGACGCACGTCTACGCCGCCCTGAAAAGCGGCGACATCGCCTACCCGGATTTCGACGAGTTCGTGCTGCACTTCGGCACGCAGGCCGGCTGGCCCAAGGCCTCGGTGATGCAGATGTACGGGATGGCGGCCGTGTTCAAGATCGCCGAGGAAGCCGGGGAACAGCCGCAACCGCACGACTTCGAACGCTGGGCCGCACCCGTCGACGACGACGCCCGCCGGGAACGCGGCGTCGCCTCATACCGCCGGATCCACGGCACCGAACCGCCGGCGGCATCGACCGCGTTCCAGGGCCGGGCCCGTCTCGACTACCTGTACGGCGAAATATGGGACCGCGCAATGCATCTCACCCGACGCGACCGACGCATAATCAGCATCTGCAGCGCGGCGTCGAGCACCGTCGACGAGGAGGTGCGTGAACACCTTCGGGCGGCGCTCACGCTGGGTGACATGACCCGTGACGAACTCGAGGAACTCGTGGTTCATTTCGCCGTCTATCTGGGCTGGAATCTGGGCCGACGACTCGATGACCTACTGGTCGAGGTCGCCGCTGCCAATGATCAGGCATGCTGAGGTCGTGTTCGACGCGCTCGACCACGTCATCCTCGCCGTGCGCGACCTTGATGACGCCACGCATCGCGCAGGTTCCCGGACTGGGGCATGCGGCTCGAGCAGACGCAAAAGCCCCTCATTTCGTCCCGAAATGGGGGCTTTTGCGTCTGCTCACCACCCGTGGCCATCCCGGACGCGGGCGCGGCCGACGTGCTGCTGATCCTGGCCGAAAACGACGACGGCATCGGGGTTTTCGCCATCGACACCGGCGATCCCGGTGTCGTGGTGACGCCCGAACGCGGTATCGACCAGACGCGCAAGCAATTTCGGGTCGAATTGCGCGACGCCGAGGCACGACGGCTGGGCACGCTGGAGCCTTATGCCGTCGCCGCAGTCGAGGATGACGTACTCATCGCGATGGCCGCCGACGCTCTCGGGGCCGCGCAGGCGGTGCTGGACATGGCCGTCGAATACGCCAAGACGCGAAGGCAATTCGGTCAACCGATCGGGTCGTTCCAGGCTGTGCAGCACTTGTGTGTCGACATGTACGAGACGGTCGAGTTGGCCCGCAGCGGGGTGATCCACGCTCTGTGGGCGGCCGACGCATGCCCGCCCGAGCGGCACGCGGCGGCACTGCGGGCCAAGGCATTCGCCGGGCGGTTGGCCACCGTCGGTGACACCGCAATCCAGGTTTTCGGCGGCATCGGTTTCACCTGGGAACACGACGCGCACCTCTACCTCAAGAGATTGCTGAGTTGGAGCGCGTTCAACGGCGCACCCGACCGCTATCTCACCGAAATCGGGAAGCTCCTATCCAAGAAGGAGGCCAGATGATCGACTTCACCGGCCAGGTGGCGATCGTCACCGGAGCCGGCCGCGGCCTGGGCCGCTTGTACGCGCTGGAGTTGGCTCGCCGGGGCGCCGCCGTCGTCGTCAACGACCTCGGCGGAACCATGCACGGCGAAGGCTCCGATACCACCGTCGCCGACGAGGTCGTCGCCGAGATCAAGGCGGCCGGCGGAACAGCGGTGGCCTCGCATCACTCGGTGGCCAGCGCCGAAGGCGGCGAGGCGATCGTGGCGGCTGCCGTAGAGAATTTCGGCCGGCTCGACGCGGTGGTGAGCAACGCCGGCATCTTCGGCAGCGTTGCCTTCGACGAACTGTCCACCGACGATTGGCGTCGCATGCTCACCGTGCACCTCGACGGCGGGTTCTATCTGAGTCAGCCCGCCTACCGGTTGATGAAAGCGCAGAAGTACGGCCGGTTCGTGTTCGTCTCCTCCTCGGCCGGCATGTTCGGGCAGCCGCTGGAAGCCCACTACGCCGCGGCCAAATCCGGGCTGGTGGGGCTTTCTAACGTCATCGCGATCGAGGGCTCCGAACACGGCATCCAGTCCAATACCGTACTGCCGTTCGGGTTTTCGCGCATGGTGACCGAAACCGTCGGTGACCCGAAGGTGCTGGAAGAGATCGGTTTCCTCAGTGCGATCAAGCCCGAGCTGGTGGTGCCGATCGTCGCATTCCTGGCTAGCCGCGACTGCGGGTTCACCCACCACAACTATTCGGCCTGCGCGGGACGTTTCGCCCGGGTCTTTGTGGGTCTGGGCCAGGGCTGGTTCGCCGAATCCGGCAGCGAGCCCACTGCGGACGACGTGCTGGCTCATCTGTCCGAGATCTCGGCGACCGAGCCCTTCACCGTGCCCGGCTCGATCTTCGAGGAAGTGTTCGGCGTGGCCGCACAACTGGGCGTCGGCACCGGCTGATCATGGACATCCCCTACCTGCTGAACGCCACCCGGTCGGCCCGCAAGTCGCTCGATCTGGACGCGCCGGTCGAGCCAGCCGAGATCCGCGACTGTCTGCAGATCGGGCTGCAGGCGGCCAACGGTTCCAATCAACAGAACTGGCGATGGTTGGTGATCACCGACCCACAGTTGCGCGAGCAGATCGCGCGGCTCTACCGCGAGGCGTATCTGCGCCGGGTAGGCGGTCAATTGCTCGCCGGGTTCCTGCCGGCCGGCACCCCGGAGAGCCGGTTGATGTCGTCGACGGAGTGGTTGGTCGAGAACATGTCGCGGGTGCCGGTGCTGGTCATCCCCTGCTATCAGCCGTATTTGCCTCGCATCGAGGGCGACGAGTCGTTCCATCTGGCCACGCTGTACGGCTCGATCTTCCCGGCCGTGTGGAACTTTCAGCTGGCCTTGCACACCCGCGGCTACGGCACCTGTATCACCACCCTGCACCTGCATCACGAGGCCGCCGTGGCCGAACTGCTCGGCATCCCCCCGGACTACGTCCAGGGCTGCCTGCTGCCCGTGGGCCGGCTGCGCGCCGGACACACATTTCGGCCGGCTCCGCGGGCGTCCGTCGAGCACGTGGTCGCGCTGGACCACTGGACCGGCCCACCCATCTAGGATGGGGTCGTCGATGCGGAGCAGGTCGCTCAGCAGCGCGTTTGCCGCAGCCAATCTGATAACCTCTAACAAAGATTTGGTTCGGCAGGAGGACGGATTTCCGATGGTTTCCGCACTGCGATCCGCCCGGTCGTTCGAAGCGCCGTTCAGCGGGCCATGACTGACAGCGCCATCGAAACCGGTACCCGCCGCGCCGAGATCCTCGAAACCGCCGCGTCCCTGATCGCCTCCTCCGGACTGCGAACTTCGTTGCAGGAGATCGCCGATGCGGCAGGGATCCTTCCCGGCAGCCTGTACCACCATTTCGAATCGAAAGAAGCGATCCTGGTCGAATTGATCCGCCGCTATCAGGCCGACCTGGAACGCATCGGGCAAAGCGCCCAAACGAAATTGGACGAGGCCGACTCGCGACCCGCCGCCGGGAAGATCGTCGAATTGGGCCAGGCGATCGCCAACTGCGCTGTGCGGCACCGCGCCGCGCTGCAGATGTCGTTCTACGAGGGCCCGAGCGCGGACCCCGAGCTGATGAAGCTGACGCGGCAGCGGCCGGTCGCGATCCAGGAGGCGATGCTGCAGACCCTGCGGGCCGCCAGGTGGAGCGGCGACATCAATGCCGACGTCGATCTTCCCACGTTGGCCGACCGGATCTGCCAGACCATGCTGCAGGTCGGCCTCGACGTCATGCGGCACAATTCCTCCGCCGATCAGGTCGCAGCGCTGCTGTGCCGGATAATATTGCAGGGCTTGGCATCTCGTCCTCCTGACGATGGTCCGCTGGACCGCTCGACGGCTTTCACCGCGGCCAGCGACGTCATCGACACGTGGGCCGACGACAGCGAAGCCGACCCCCGTGACAAGGCCGCCCAACTGCGTGCGGTCGCACGAACGGAGTTCGGCCGCAAGGGATACGAAGTCACCACCGTCCGCGACATCGCCGCCGCGGCCGGACTGGGCACCGGAACCGTCTATCGCGTCATCGGGTCCAAGGACGAACTGCTGGCGTCGATCATGCGGTCGTTCGGCCAGAAGGTGGAGGCCGGGTGGATCGCCGTGCTGCGCGCCCAGGCGAGTCCCGTGGCGAAGCTGGACGCGCTGAGTTGGGTCAACGTCAATGCGCTGGACCAGTTTTCCGACGAGTTCCGGATCCAGCTCGCCTGGATGCGCCAGTCCCCGCCCCGGGATGCGGTGAACCCGGGCTGGTCGTACACGACGCGGTTGCGTCAGATGAAATCGCTGCTCTCCGAAGGGACTCGGTCCGGCGAGATCGCTATCGACTCGCCGTCGACCACGATGCTGGCCCGCTGCGTCATCGGCATGCAGTGGATTCCGGAGAACATCCTGCGCGACATCGGCACCCGGGCCTCGCTCATCCTGGCCCGCGACACCGTCCTGCGCGGTGTCGCCGTTCGCGGCAAGTGACGATCCGTTCCGAGCTGTAGCGTCGAATCATGGCGAACATCATCGTGATCGGCGGCCACGGCAAAGTCGCCCTACACCTGGCCCGCATCTTGAGTGACCGCGGCGACGCCGTGACCTCGGTATTCCGCAATCCCGACCACACCGACGACGTCGCTGCGACCGGCGCGAAGCCTGCCGTCGCCGACATCGAGCGTCTCGACACCGACGCGCTGGCCGACCTGCTGTCCGGACACGACGCCGTCGTCTTCTCGGCCGGGGCCGGTGGCGGCGACCCGGCGCGAACCTACGCGGTGGACCGCGACGCCGCCATCCGGGTGATCGATGCGGCCAGCCAGGCCGGCGTGCCGCGGTTCGTGATGGTGTCGTATTTCGGCGCCGGCCCCGATCACGGTGTGCCCGCCGATGATTCGTTCTTCGCCTACGCAGAAGCCAAGGCGGCCGCCGATGAACACCTACGTGCCAGTGCTCTCGACTGGACCGTGCTGGGGCCGGGCCGGCTCACGCTGGACCCGGCGACCGGCCGGATTGCGGTGGGCGAAGCGAAGGGCGCGGTTTCCCGCGAAGATGTCGCGCTGGTGGCGGCGGCCGTGTTGCCGGACGACTCGACCGTCGGCCGCACCATCGAATTCAACAACGGCGATGTGCCCATCGCGGACGCACTGACCGCGGCCGGGGAGTCGAGCTAACGCTCTACGGGCTGTTGTATCGACTCGAGACCGCGCAGCGACACGAGGCGCAGACATGCCTAGTAACATCTACCGTGCAGCTGGTCTGTTGTCGTCGCACCATGTGACGCCGGCATCGAGCGGGGCGACTTTTGCCCCGCGAGAGGGAACCCGGTGGGAATCCGGGACTGTCCCGCAGCGGTATGCAGGAACGAACGCCGTTTTCGACAAGCACTGGTCCCGAACGTGGGGGCTGGGAAGCGACGGTCACTAGGAGCACCACCTCGGTGCGCGCCTGCGAGTCCGAAGACCTGCCAGCTGTGCCGGGCGCGCCGCGTCCGGCGGTTCATCGCCTCGTGGAATGGGCGTTTGGCCGCACCCGTTGAGGTGTATGCGACTGACGACAGTCCGACACGCCCAACGGACGGCTGCGCGTCCGCGGGCGGTGTCCACTCCGTCGATCGAAGGACGAACCCGCTCGTGAACGCCACACCATTCACCGCCACCATCACCGGCTGCCCCCGCATCGGTCCGCGCCGCGAACTCAAACGCGCGACCGAAGGCTACTGGGCCGGACGTACCAGCCGAGCCGACCTGGAGTCCGTCGCCGCCTCGCTGCGCCGCGACACCTGGTCGGACCTGGCCGCAGCCGGCCTGGACTCGGTGCCCGTGAATACCTTCTCCTACTACGACCAGATGCTCGACACCGCGGTACTGCTCGGGGCCCTGCCGCCACGGGTAGGTGACGTTCCCGACGAACTTGACCGCTACTTCGCCGCGGCGCGCGGCAATGACGAGATCTCGCCGTTGGAGATGACGAAGTGGTTCGACACCAACTACCACTACCTGGTTCCCGAGATCGGGCCGTCCACCCGGTTCGCGCTGAACCCCGACAAGGTGCTCTCGGAGCTCAAAGAGGCTCAGGCCCTGGGGATTCCCGCCCGTCCCGTGGTCATCGGGCCGGTGACGTTCCTGCTGCTGGCCAAGTCCGTGGACGGCGGCGGCGCACCGATCGAGCGCCTCGAGGAATTGCTGCCGGTCTACACCGAGCTGCTGTCGCTGATCGCCGACGGCGGTGCTCGGTGGGTCCAACTCGACGAGCCCGCCCTGGTCACCGATATCTCCCCCGACGCACCCGCGCTGGCCGAGGCCGTCTACACCGCGTTGTGCGCGGCAAGCAATCGACCCGCCATTCATGTCGCCACCTATTTCGGCGACCCGGGTGCCGCCCTGGCGGGCCTGGCCCGCACCCAGGTTGAGGCGATCGGTATCGACCTGGTCGCCGGTGCGGGCACAGCGGTCGCGGCCGTTCCGGATCTGGCCGGCAAGACGGTGGTGGCCGGTGTCGTGGACGGACGCAACATCTGGCGCACCGACCTGGAAGCGGCGCTGGGCAAGTTGACGACTTTGCGCAATTCGGCTGCGGCAGTGGCGGTTTCGACGTCGTGCTCGACCATGCACGTGCCGTACTCGCTCAAACCGGAGACCGGGCTGGACGAGAACCTGCGCAGCTGGCTGGCTTTCGGCCGCGAGAAAGTGGATGAAGTGGTCGTGTTGGCCCGCGCGCTGCGCGACGGGCGCGAGACGGTCGCCGACGAAATCGCGGCATCCAACGCCGCGGTGGCCGACCGCAAGCGCGATCCGCGGCTGCACAACGCCGAGGTCCGGGCCCGGATCGATTCGATCGTGGCCTCCGGCGCGCATCGCGGTGACCCGGCCGAGCGTCGCGCCAGCCAGGAGGCGCGGCTGCATCTGCCGGCCCTGCCCACCACGACGATCGGCTCCTACCCGCAGACTTCGGCGATCAGGGTCGCCCGGGCGGCGTTGCGCGCCGGCGAGATCGACCAGGACGAATACGAGCGCCGGATGAAGGCCGAGATCGCCGACGTCGTCAAGCTGCAGGAGCAACTCGGGCTCGATGTGCTGGTACACGGGGAGCCCGAGCGCAACGACATGGTGCAGTACTTCGCCGAGCAACTGGACGGCTTTTTCGCCACCCAGAACGGCTGGGTGCAGTCCTACGGCAGCCGGTGTGTCCGTCCGCCTATCCTCTACGGCGACGTGTCCCGGCCGCAGCCGATGACGGTCGACTGGATCAGCTATGCGCAGTCGCTGACCGACAAGCCGGTGAAGGGGATGCTGACCGGTCCGGTGACCATCCTGGCGTGGTCGTTCGTCCGTGACGACCAGCCGCTGGCCGACACCGCAAACCAAGTGGCACTGGCGATTCGGGACGAGACGGTGGACCTGCAGTCGGCCGGGATCGCGGTGATCCAGGTCGACGAGCCGGCGCTGCGGGAGCTGCTGCCGTTGCGCCGCGCCGAGCAGGACGAGTATCTGACGTGGGCGGTGGGAGCTTTCCGGTTGGCCACCTCCGGTGTCGCCGACTCGACCCAGATTCACACCCACCTGTGCTATTCGGAGTTCGGCGAAGTGATCGGCGCGATCGCCGACCTGGACGCCGACGTCACCTCGATCGAAGCGGCCCGCTCGCACATGGAGGTGCTCGACGATCTCAACGCGATCGGCTTCTCCAACAGCGTCGGGCCGGGGGTCTACGACATCCATTCACCGCGGGTGCCGAGCACTTCGGAGCTGGCCGAGTCGTTGCGGGAGGCGCTCAAAGCCGTTCCCTCGCGGCGCCTTTGGGTCAATCCCGACTGCGGGCTCAAGACCCGCAATGTGGACGAGGTGACCGCGTCGCTGGAGCACATGGTGGCCGCCGCCAAACAGGTCCGCGCGGGGCTCTAGTTCCTTGCGCGAGCAGACGCAGAATCGCGTTCCGCCGGGGCGAAACATGCGATTCTGCGTCTGCTCGCGCTACTCGGGCGACTCGCGCGGCTCGGGCGACTCGCGCGGCTCGGGCGGCTCGAACAGCACCTGGACCGGCACGTCGTCGGCCCAGGGCTGGCGGGTCACCATGTCGGCGACCCGGACGTAGCCGCGCTCGAATTCGCCTGTGGCAGCGTCGTATAACCGATAACGCTGGGTCTGCCGGTGGATCGGCTGCGCGTCGAGCAGCACCACCCGCACCTCGCCGGGCTCGAACTGGCAGCGTCGCTGCATCGCCTGGATCAGCTGCTCGTTGTGCATGTGGCCGTCGCCGAAGTTCCAGCCGATCGCGGTGCTGCAGATCCGTTCCCCGTCGGTGATGACGTAGTCCTCCTCGTTCTGCCCCGCCATCGCGCGGTGCGCCAAGGTGAACAGCGCGCGGCCGTGCGTGTTGAAGCCGCGGAACGCATATCCCATGTAGATCGGGATCTGCGCGGCCTCCGGACTGCCGTAGAACCGCTCCAGCTGAGCCTGCGGCATGCTGGCGATCGCGACGATGCCGCGCGAAATCTTCTCGCTCGCCGAAGGTTTGATGCACCACAACGTGGTGTCCCAGTTGCCCGCGTAATACCGCATCCCCGGCAGGAAGGAGATCTTGCGCGGGAACAGGTTGCCGGCGATCACGGTGCCCACCAGCACGGCGAACAGAAGTGCCACCGGCACAGGGTGTCTGACATCACCGAGACCGAGCGTCGGATGGCCGACGAACAGCGTCAGCACCCCGAAGATCATGAAGACGTTCCACTCCAGCGGGACACCCATCGGGATCGCGGACAGGATCCCCAAGTGGAAAATCACCATGGCAATGGCGGCGACTTTGAGTTGCCAGCCTCCCTCGGCGAAGAACAGCGCCACCGGCACGAACATCTCGATGAACGTGCTGGCGTGGGCCAACATGCGCGACAAACGTCCGGGCCGCAGGTCGTCGGGAAACTTCTCGAAGAAACGCCGCTTGAGCCAACGGGTCCGGATCAGCGGGTTGTTGGACATCATCGTGGAGATGACGAACGGGAAGTGCTTGTTGAGCTTGGACGTGGCCGCGCCCATCCAGATCACCAGGAACACCAGTTTGGCGGCGACGATCATGTCGATACCGCCGAACAGGAAGGTCACCGTCAGCGACCCGTAGACCTCGCCGCGGGCGGCCAGAAAGATCACCTTGTCGCGCAACCCGCACGCGCCCAGCACCAGCAGGATCGCCACGATCTGCCATGTCGGCAGCAGCCCGACCTTGCTGCCCACCTCCGGTATCGGCCCGCTGCCGTCGGTGAACAACGCGGTGACCAACAACAGCAGCAGCAGCGCGTACAGCGCGACGTCCAGCGGCTTGCGTTTGGTGCCGAAAGTCAGCGGAACGCGATCCGGCCACGGTGGCAGGCGGATGGTGCCGAACCGCAGCCAGTACAGGATCGAGCCCAGCGGCGGGAAGAACCGGTTGTTCAGCGGCCCGAAGCCGCAGCCCAATCCGACCACCTCGAACAGCATCGTGTACAGCACGATCTTCTCGAAGACGATGGGTTCGGCGTACCAGGCGCGGACATTGGTGAACCCGTCAATTCCTTTGGTGCTCAACACGATCAGCCAGCCGACCAAGATATAGAGCAGGATCTTGACCACATAGAACAGGTGCAGCACGACCGGCGTGCCGAAGCCGACCTCGGCCCAGTGCCGGGCCATCGGGCGGATCCGCTCGCTACGGGTGCCCTTGCTCCATTCGGCGAAGTCGACTTCCGGAAGTTGGGGCTTGAGAAATCCCATGGTTTGACACATTAGAACGTGTTCTAGCGCTGCGGGACCTCACGGCGCTCCCGGCGGGAGGAAGGGCAGCCCCGGCGGGCAGCCGTGCCGGGCGAGTTCGAGGACGGCGTCGACGTCGAGGTGGCGTTCGACGAGATCGCCGAGCAGGTCGAGACGGCGCTCGCGGGCGGCCGAAAAGCACATGCCCGACGGGTCGAGGCCCAGCGCTTCGCGCAGGAACGCCGCGCGCAGGTGGTCGTCTTCCAGGGCGCCGTGCCACATCGTGCCGAACACCTGTGCGTCACGCGCACCGCCGAGGAACTCCGCCACATCCGCGCCGCGGGTGATCCTGCCGTGGTGAATCTCGTATCCGGACGCGGCCACGCCCAGCGCCTCGCCTTGCGGCCGTCGCAGCACTTTGCGGGCGTCGAACGTGGTCTCCACGTCGAGCAGACCCAGCCCCGCGACCTCGGTTGCCGGTGGACCTTCGACGCCGTCCGGGTCGCGGATCACCCGTCCCAGCATCTGGAAACCGCCGCAGATGCCGAGCACGGGCTTACCCGCCGCCGCGTGCGCTGACACCGCCCGGTCCAGGCCCCTGTCCCGCAGCCACGCCAGATCGGCAACCGTCGAGCGGGTGCCCGGCAGCACGATCAGGTCCGCATCGCCCAGAGCACGGCCGTCGGAGACGAACACGATATCCAATCCGGGCTCCAGGCCCAGCGCGTCCACGTCGGTGAAGTTGCTGATTCGGGGTAGTCGCACGACGGCCACGCGGCACGCCGCCGGACCCGACGCGCGTCGGCCCGCCAGGTCGAGTGCGTCTTCGGAGTCCAGCCACAGGTCGGGATGCCACGGCACGGTGCCGTACACCCTGCGCCCGGTGACCCGTTCCAGATCCCGCAGCCCCGGCGCCAGCAGGTCGAGGTCGCCGCGGAACTTGTTCACCGCGAACCCCGCGACCAGCGCCTGGTCCTGGGCGGACAGCAGCGCGACGGTGCCCAGGAACGCCGCGAACACGCCGCCGTGGTCGATGTCGCCGACCACGAGGGTCGGCAGCCCCGCGTGCCGGGCCAACCCCATGTTGACGTAATCGCCTGCGCGCAAGTTGATTTCGGCCGGACTGCCGGCACCTTCGGCAATGACGACGTCGTAGCGGCCGGCGAGGTCGTCGAAGGCCCGGTGCGCCGCCTCGGCCAGCGCGCGCCGTCCTTGCAACCAGTCCGACGACTCCAGCGCACCCCAGGGCTGCCCCAGCAACACCACGTGGCTGCGGTGATCGCTACCCGGCTTGAGCAGGACGGGGTTCATCGCCGGCTCGGGCGTGACCCGCGCCGCCAGGGCCTGCACCCATTGCGCCCGGCCGATCTCCGCACCCGCACCGTCCGGGCCGGTGCAGACCATCGAGTTGTTGGACATGTTCTGCGCCTTGAACGGCGCCACCCGCACCCCGCGTCGGGTCAACGCGCGGCACAATCCCGCGGTGACGGTGCTTTTTCCGGCGTCACTCGTCGTACCCGCCACCAGCAGACCTGACATCAGCACGAGCATGCCACTGTCACCGAATGTGCTCCTGACCACTGCTTGACGACTGGTCCGAAGGCGGCGGTGTCGAGTAACCTTGAGCCCGCAACTGGTTTGCTGGTGACATCGTGACCGTCGCCGGCGTCGAGGGGCCGAACGCTTATCCAGGTTCGCCCCGAGAGGGAACCCGGTGGGAATCCGGGACTGTCCCGCAGCGGTATGCAGGAACGACCGCCGTCAGGCGCACTGGCCCACAGTCCGGGCTGGGAAGCGACGGCCAGTAGGTACATCGATCAGTCGGTGTGTGCCTGTGAGTCCGAAGACCTGCCAGCTGCGCCGGACGCGTCGTGTCCGGCGCCCGGCGCCTCGTGGAGTGGGCGGACGGTCTTTGCTGGAACACAATCGTTCCGGGACTGGACGTTCCGAGGATGGCGGCGGGCATCCCGCCGCACCAAAGGAACCGTCGATGACCGCCCCGATCTGGCTGGCTTCGCCGCCGGAACTGCATTCGGCGCTGCTGAGCAGTGGCCCCGGGCCAGGCCCACTGCAGGCGTCCGCGGCCGAATGGACTTCGCTGAGCGTCACCTACGCCGAGGTCGCCGACGAGTTGTCCGCCCTGCTCGGCGGTGTCCAGGCCGGCGCCTGGGCAGGTCCGACCGCGGCAGCGTACGCAGCCGCTCACGTGCCGTATCTCGCGTGGCTGCGGCAAGCCTCGGCAGATTCCGCTATGTTCGCGGCTCGCCAGGAAGCCGCGGTCGCGGCCTATGCGTCGGCACTGGCGACGATGCCGACTCTGGTCGAACTGGCTGCCAACCACGTCGCGCACGGCGTGCTGACGGCGACCAATTTCTTCGGCATCAACACCATCCCTATCGCGCTCAACGAAGCCGACTACGCGCGGATGTGGATCCAAGCCGCGACCGTGATGGGCACCTACGAGGCCGTCTCCGCCGCGGCGCTGGCAGGCATACCGCCTTCCGGACCGGCCCCGCAGGTCGTGAAATCCGAGGCGCCGGCCACCGCGGAAGCGGCGGCGGATCCGCTGCAGCAGTTCCAGCAGTGGGCGTGGCAGATATATACATCGTTCTACGACAACGTCATTCAGCCGTTCATCGATTCGACGACCACCATCCCGTTCTTCCAGGAGATGTTCGGGGGATTCAACCCCTACCTCATCATCCTGGGTAATCCGCTGACCTATTTCAGTCCGCTCAACATCGCGTTCGCCATCGGCTACCCGATGGACATCGGCACCTATGTGGTCCTGCTGTCGCAGATGTTCTCTTTTGTCGCACTCGATCTCGCTGCCGCGTTCGCTTCGGGCAACCCGTTGACCATCGGCTTCACCATCATGTTCGTCACCGTCGAGATCTTCGGCACGGTGATCACCGACACCATCGCATTGCTCAAGACGACGCTGGAAAGCACTCTCGCGCTGACGTTGACCCTGGTGCCGTTGCTGACCACCCCGTTGGTGCCGCTGGCCGCCGGTGCGGTACTGGCGCCGATCGGCGTCAAAGGGCTGCTGGCGCTGGCGGCGGCGCCTGCGCCGCCGGTGACCGGTGTACCTGGCGCACCCGCGCTGGCCGCGCTCGCGGCGAGCCCTTCGCCTTCCACGCCGAGCCCGGCACCGTCGCCCGTCGAGGTGACCGCGTCGGCCCCGACGCCGGGAACGCCGCCACCGACCGCCGCGCCGCCGACGACGACCGGCACTGGGGTGGGTGCGCACCTGAATGCGTTCGACTACCTGGTAGGCGACCTGGGTTCGACGGCCAAGCGGGTGGCCAGCGGTCGCGCCCGGAAGCCGGCGGCCGAACCCGACAGTGCCGAGATCCCGGCGCCCGCCCCCGCGCCGGAGGAGTTCGCGCCTGCACGCAAGCGGCGGCGCTCGAAGGCCGAAATGCTCGGCCGCGGTTACGAGTACGCCGACTTGGATGACGACGCGTTCAGCACCGTGGGCGTTTCCGAGAAGGGCGCGGGGACGCTGGGATTTGCCGGCGTCGGCCCCAAACGCGGCGCCGAAGCCGTAGGGTTGGTCACGCACGGGGGTGAGGGAACGGCTGTCCCGCTGATGCCCAGCATCTGGGAGGCAGACAAAGGAATCGGAAGCAAACTGCCGTAAGCGCACGCAAAGGGGATGTATCCCCCGATAATTGGAGAAATTGAGCGGAGGGGTGGGCGTCATGACGTTGCGAGTGGTTCCCGAGGGATTGGCCGGCGCCAGCGCCGCGGTGGAGGCGTTGACGGCGCGTCTGGCCGCCGCGCACGCCGCCGCGGCGCCGTTGATCACCGCGGTGGTGCCGCCGGCCGCGGACCCGGTGTCGCTGCAGACCGCCGCCGGGTTCAGTGCGCAGGGGCAGGAGCACGCCGCGGTGGCGGCCCAGGGTGTCGAAGAGCTGGGTCGTGCCGGCGTCGGTGTCGGCACGGCCGGCGCCAGTTACCTCGCCGGTGACGCGGCGGCCGCCGCGACCTATGGGATTGCCGGCGGCTAGCCGGAACCGGAATTCGAATCGAAAGGGAGAGTCATGAGTTTGTTGGATGCGCATATTCCGCAGTTGGTGTCCTCGCAGTCGGCGTTCGGCGCCAAGGCCGGGTTGATGCGGCACACGATCGGTCAGGCCGAGCAGGCCGCGATGTCGGCGCAGGCGTTTCACCAGGGGGAGTCCGCGGCGGCGTTTCAGGCCGCGCACGCCCGGTTCGTGGAGGTCGCGGCGCGGGTGAACACGTTGCTCGACATCGCCCAAGCCAACCTGGGCGAGGCGGCCGGTACCTATGTGGCCGCCGATGCCGCGGCCGCGTCGACCTACACCGGCTTCTGAGCCGGCTCAGACGAGAAAGGGGTTTCTGATGTCGCAGATCATGTACAACTACCCGGCGATGCTCGCTCATGCCGGGGACATGGCGGGCTATGCCGGCACCATGATGGGTTTGGGGGCCGACATCTCCGCCGAGCAGGCCGCGTTGCAGAACGCCTGGCAGGGTGACACCGGTCTGACGTATCAGGCCTGGCAGGTGCAGTGGAACCAGGCCATGGAGGACCTGGTGCGGGCCTATCAGTCGATGGCCAGCACCCACGAGGCCAACACCATGGCAATGCTGGCCCGCGACGGTGCCGAAGCCGCCAAGTGGGGCGGCTAGCCATCGGTTGCTGTCCGACAGTCTCGTAAATCCGGGTGCCTCATCAGAAGATCCCGGCCGGGATCGTCGGCGCCATGGCTCGCACCTCCGGATCGACCAGTAGGTTCAGCGCGCCCAACGTGCCCGGCTGCTGCTGAGCGAGACCGTCCACCACCGTCAGGAACCGTTGCTGCTCGGCACGGGCGATGACGCCCTCGGCCAGGCCGGAGAACTTCCCGATGTAGTCCTGACGCTCAAATGGCTTGGCGCCCAATGGGTGCGCGTCAGCAACGGCGATCTCGTCGACGATCACTTCCCCGTTTTGCATGGTCACTTCCGCACGGGCGCCGAAGGCTTTCTCCAGCGGGTCGCTGGAGTGATATCGCCTGGTCCACTCTGGGTCTTCGACGGTGGATATCTTGTGCCACAGTTCGACGGTGTCCGGTCGGTGCGCCCGCTCCGATGCGTACGACCGTTCATGGTGCCAACTACCGTCCTGCAGAGCCACCGCGAAGATGTACATCACCGAGTGGTCCAGCGTTTCACGCGAGGCGTCCGGATCCATCTTCTGCGGATCGCCTGCGCCGGTGCCGATTACGTAATGGGTGTGGTGGCTGGTGTGGAGCACGATGGTGGCGATCTGCTCGGCGTTGCCGATCCGCTTACGCATCCGGCGGGCCAGGTCGATCAGAGCCTGACTCTGATATTCCGCCGAGTGTTCTTTGGTGTAGGTGTCCAGGATGGCGCGCTTAGGTTCGCCCGGCTCAGGCAACGGGACCTGGTAGGTATGCCCGGGTCCCGACAGCAGCCAGGCGATCACGCCGTCCTCCCCCTCCCAGATGGGTGCCGGGGCACCTTCCCCGCGCATGGCGCGATCGACGGCTTCGATGGCGACCTTGCCGGCCCAGGCGGGAGCGTAGGCCTTCCAACTCGAGATCAATCCCTTCCGCGACTGCCTGGTGGACGTGGACAGGTGTAACGCCTGGCCTACCGCCTGGTAGATGGTCTCCTTGTCCAGCTTCAGCATGGTGCCCAACCCGGCCGCCACCGACGGTCCGAGGTGTGCGACGTGATCGATCTTGTGCTCGTGCAGGCAGATTCCTTTGGTCAGCCCGACCTGGATCTCGTAACCCGTTGCGATGCCACGGATTAAGTCGGCGCCGCTGATACCCAGATGTTGGGCCACGGCCACCAGAGCGGGAATGTTGTCACCCGGATGCGAGTACTCGGCGGCCAGAAACGTGTCGTGGTAGTCCAATTCGCGCACCGCGACCCCGTTGGCCCAAGCGGCCCACTCGGGCGCGTAGTCGCCGTCGACACCGAATACCTTGGCTCCTCGCGCCGTATCCGGATGTGCCAGCGCCTGGGCTCGTGCGACGGTGACCGGACGGCGCAGGAAGGAGGCCGCCGACACCGCGGCGTTGTCGATGATCCGGTTGATCACCATGGACTCGGCATCGCCAGGGACGGCCACCGGGTCCGCAGCGACCTCCGCGATCTTCCAAGCCAACTGCTCATTGCGGGGAAAATCGTCCGCGCTGCGCCGTGTTCGAACGTCGTGGATACGCACAGTCGCACAGTATGCAGAATGTCGATCGGCCGGCCCACAACCGCAATCTTGGGAGAAGCGGGCCAACTCGCACTTCTATCGGTGTAGCTTCCTGCTGGGACGTGCCACGGTCATCAAGGGAGTCAGGCATGACGGATGTCGACTATTGCGTGGTAGGTGCCGGTTTCGCGGGGATGACGGCCGCGCTGCGGTTGAAACAAGCGGGTCGCTCGGTGGCTCTGCTGGAGGCCCGCGATCGGGTCGGTGGCCGCACCTTCACTGTGACCCGCGACGACGGGGTGTGGATCGACCGCGGGGGCGCCTGGATCGGCCCGGGCCAGGACCGGATCTACGCGATGATGAAAGAGTTCGGCGTACCGGAATACAAGCAGCACAACGACGGTGACGCGATGATGGTCGTGGACGGCAAGAAACACCGCTACGGCGGCAAGCTGCCGTGGACGATGAGCCCTTGGGCGGTGGCCAATCTCGGCGTGGCGCTGTTGCGGGTGGAACAGATGTGCAAGGCGATGCCCCGTGAAACCCCTTGGACGGCAAAGGATGCCGCCGAGTGGGACCGGATGAGCGTCGGCGACTGGCTGGAACGCAACGTGCCGTCCGCAGCGGCCCGGGAGATGCTGGACATGGCATTGGGCGGTACCTACACCTGCACGGCGTCCGAGGTGTCGATGCTGTGGATGTTGCTGCAGATGTCCTCCGGCGGTGGTCCTGGATTCGTCATTGGCGGCAAGGGTGGCTCTCAGGATGCCCGCCCGGTCGGCGGGATGGGTGCCATCTATCGACCGATGGTGGCCGAGATCGGCGATGCGCTGCACTTGTCGCGTCCCGTGCGCGAGATCTCGCAGGACGCCGACGGGGTCACGGTCAGCGCCGACGGTCTGACTCTGCGCGCCCGACGGGTGATCGTGGCGATTCCGATGGCCATCGCCAGTTCGATCGTCTACGAGCCGACGCTGCCGGTGGACCGCGCAATGCTGAACCAGCGCATGCCAAGCGGTGCGGTTATCAAGATCTCCCTCGTCTACGACGAGCCGTTCTGGCGGGCCGACGGTTTCTCGGGGCAGTCGGCCGCGCCGGGCACTCCGGTGACGCTGAGCATCGACGCCTGCACCGACACCGGGGACCCGGGCATCATGTGCGCGATCATCGAAGGACCCGCAGCTCGGCGGCTCACCCAGCTCGACGAAGCCGAACGCAGGGCGATCGTCATCGGTGAGCTCGTCGACCGGTACGGCGAAAAGGCAAGTACGCCAGCGGAGTACCACGAACAGAACTGGACCCAGGAGCGGTATTCCGGCGGCGGGATGATCAGTCACACCGGCACCGGCGTACTGACCGAGTTCGGCTCCGCCCTGCGGGCACCGTGCGGCCGTGTGCACTGGGCCGGCACCGAGAGCTCGGCCGTGATGTGCGGGTGGATCGACGGTGCCATTCGGTCCGGAGAGCGGGCGGCGGCCGAGGTGCAGGCGGCGGATTAGGATCTGCGGCGAAATCCTCTGTGGCGCTGGGTTATCCACAGTTGAAGCTTTATCCACAGGTGTGTCTTCGGGGCCGGGGAGTTGTCGGTGTCGCTCCCTAGAATTTGGGGTATGGCGGCGACATCAACGACCTCACCCTGGCCTGTGGCCCCGACAACAGACTGGCCGAAAAAGGCTGGACCACCCGCACCAACACCCAAGGCCACACCGAATGGATCCCACCACACCTGGATCACGGCCAACCCAGAATCAACACCTTCCACCACCCCGAGAAACTCCTGATCCCCGACGACGAGGACGACGACGGCCCGTAGCGGAGCGGCCCTAGCCCGCCTGCGCCGCCGGCGGACGGTAGAAGATCAGCAGCTGTCCGATGGCACCGACCAACCCGAGACCTAGCGAAATCACCAGCCCGGGCCAGCCGGGGAACCACAGCTTGTCACCGAAGATCAGGTAATCGAGGCTGAGCTTGCCCGCACCCACGGTGGCGACCGCGACGGCGCTGAGCGCCAACACCAGGTTGTACTCCCAACCCTCCTTGACGATGAAGAAGCCGTTGGCGCGGTGCACCGTCCAGGCCGCGACGATCATCAGCGACACGAAGCCCGCCGCGGGGATCGGCGTGAACAGCCCGGCCGCCAAGCCCAGACCCGCGGCCGTCTCCGTGGAAGCGGCCACGGTGGCGTGGAACCTCCCGGGCTTCATGCCGATGCTCTCGAACCACCGCGCGGTGCCTGGAATTCGCCCGCCGCCGAAGAATTTGTTCAGGCCGTGCGCGGCCAATGTCAGACCCAGTACCAGCCGCAGAATCAGTAACCCGACATCGATGGCGTTCATACCGTTCAAACTAGATCATCGCTCGTGGCGGTAGCGCGGACCCGCCGGTGTGGGACCATTGCGGACGTTCCGGTGTTTGCCCGCGCAACCAATCGGGCAGGTCAACCAACAAGGGGGTGCATCATGGCTCGTGCCACGCGGGGCCGTGGTTCACGCATCGACACCCTGCCCGACACCGTTGTCCCGCTGGATGGCCAGGCGAACCAACCCCGGGAGATCCTCGGGAACAAGGGCCACGGCATTGACACCATGCGACGGCACAATTTGCCGGTACCACCGGCCTTCTGCATCAGCACCGAGGTCGGCGTCCGTTACCTGACCGACCCTGAGCCGACGATGGACGCGGTCTGGGACGACGTCCTCGACCGGATGCACTGGCTGGAAGAGCAGACCTCGCGCACCTTCGGTCGAGGACCGCGGCCGCTCCTGGTCAGCGTCCGCTCGGGGGCCACCCAGTCGATGCCCGGCATGATGGACACGATCCTCGACCTGGGTATGAACGACGCCGTCGAGCAAGCCTTGACCACGCCCGGCGCCGAGTCGTTTGCCCGCGACACCCGCCGACGGTTCATCACCATGTACCAGCGGGTGGTGGGTGACCAGTCCGGTCCCCCGGACGACGCGTATGCACAGCTGCGCGCCGGCATCGAGGCCGTGTTCGAGTCATGGAACTCCCCGCGCGCCGTCGCCTACCGCGAGCACTACGGCCGCGGCGACGGCGGGGGCACGGCGGTGGTGGTGCAGGCGATGGTGTTCGGCAACCGCTCCCTTAATTCCGGCGCCGGAGTGCTGTCGTCGCGCAATCCGATCACCGGGGCCGACGAGCCGTTCGGTGAATGGCTGCCCGGCGGCCAGGGTGACGACGTGGTGTCCGGACTGGTTGACGTCGAGCCGATCGCCGCACTACGGGACGAGCAACCGGGCGTCTTCGACGAACTGATCGCCGCCGCCCGCAGCCTGGAACGCCTCCATGGCGACGTCCAGGAGATCGAGTTCACCGTCGACGACGGCAAACTATGGCTGCTGCAGACCCGGGCCGCCGAGCGGTCGGCGCAGGCCGCGGTGCGACTGGCGCTGCAGCTGCGGCGCGAACACCTCATCGACGACGCCGAAACCTTGCGCCGCGTGACGCCCGCCCACGTCGAAGCCGTGCTTCGGCCGTCGCTGCAGCCCGAAACACGCTTGGCTGCACCGCTTTTAGCCAAAGGACTACCCGCATGTCCGGGCGTGGCGACGGGCGTGGCATACACCGACGTCGACGAGGCACTCGATGCCGCCGGCCGCGGCGAACAGGTCATCCTGGTGCGCGATCACACCCGCCCCGAGGACGTCCTGGGCATGCTGGCCGCCCAAGGCATCGTCACCGAGGTCGGCGGAGCCGCAAGCCATGCGGCCGTGGTCAGCCGCGAACTCGGCCGGGTTGCCGTGGTGGGCTGCGGCCACGGGGTCGCCTCGGCACTGGCCGGCCGACAGATCACCGTCGACGGCTACGAAGGCGAAGTGCGGCAAGGCATTCTGCCGCTGACCGCATGGTCCGAGCATGATTCACCCGAACTGCGCGAGCTGGCCGAGATCGCCCGACGAGCCCAGGCCGACCGATGACCGAGCTGGCTGTGCTGCAAGCTGTTCGGCTCAAGGGCCGGGTAACCGCCACTGACCTGGCCGCGACCCTGCGCGCCGACGAAGCCGATGTTGCGGAGACGATCGGCCGGCTGACGGCAGATGGCCTGCTCACAGCCGGGCCCACGGTGCGGATCACGCCGACGGGCCGCACACACCTCGCCGACCTGCTCGCCGCCGAGCGCAGCAGCGCCGACACAGCCGTCCTGACCCGGACCTACCACGAATTCCATGCGGTGAACAGCGATTTCAAGGCGCTGATCACCGACTGGCAGCTCAAGGACGGACAGCCCAACAACCATGAGGACACCGCCTACGACGCCGCGGTGCTGGCGCGTCTCGACGACGTGCACCAAAGACTGGCGCCGATCATGGCGACCCTCACCGCGCAACTGCCGCGCCTGTCGGCGTATCCGACGAAGTTGGACGCTGCGCTGGCGAAGGTCAAGGACGGTGAAACCCTATGGCTGACACGGCCTCTCATCGACTCCTACCACACCGTGTGGTTCGAACTGCACGAAGAACTGATCCTGGCTGCCGGGCTGACCCGCGAACAAGCCGCCAGATCCGGCGACGCGGGCTAGTAACTACAGCGCCGCGTCCAGCAGGCGCACATAGGCGTCCACATCCGGCACCGCCGACTCGGCCGCGTTGACGCTGACCGCGACCATGTCGCCGATGCCGTGCACGCCGTGCGTCAGACCCATCACCGGCGACAGCGAAGGGTAGCCGGCGGTGAGCACCACCGCAGCGTCCCCGAAGCGCAGGTCGGCGGCTCCGCGATCGACACTGGACACCACCGTGTTGCCGGCCACCTGCACCGGTCGCGCATCGGGATCGAATTGGGATACGCCCCAACGCAACAACGCCGCCGGCACGGTGGCGAACGCTCGGTCGCCGGCCCGAACCGCAGGGTGCTCGAGGCGACGACGCGCATTCGCCAGGTCTGCGGTGATGCGCCGCAGTCGGTCGGCGTGGCCGAGTCGCGGGTAGAGCCCCACCACCACATTGGCGAAATGGTTATTGCCGAGGCGGGTGCCGGCTTTGGCCATCGGCACCTCCGCGGCCAGCGAGTCGACGTGATCGCCGAGCAACTCCGACATCGCACTGGCCACCGCGGCCAGCACCACGACGGTCACGGTGGCACCGGCCAATTGGGAACGACGGCGCACCAACGTGCGGATTGTCCGCACACCCTGGGGCCGCGCATTCGTAGCCTGTGGCGGGCGGGTCCCCAACCCCGGCGACAACAGCCCAGCCGCGGTGTCGGCGACGAGTTGCCGATGGGTCCGAACGGCGTCGACCGCGCGCCACGGCACCAGACCCGGCCGATGCCTCGGCACTGCAGGCACCGGACCGGGCCGCCCAAACAGTCGAGCCGCCAGCGCAGCGGCCCGCCGGCCGTCACCGAACGCGTGCGTAGCCTGCACGACGACGACGGTGCCGGGTCCCGATACGCCGGGAATGTCGCGTACCGGGGCGAAAACATGTAGCCGCCAAGGCATCCCGTTGCGGCTGAGCTGACTGTCGCCCAAGTCGGCCACCGCCGCCAGGCAGCCGTCCCAGGAGCCGTCCGGCAGGCTGTGGCGGACCGTGCACTCGGGTCCGACGCCGGATGGGTCCCAGCGCGGATAGCGGACGGCACAGTCGTCCTCGGCGCGCACCGCCAAGTCCGGACACGCACGGGCCCGCCGGTGGACGTCCTCGATGGCGCCCTCCAGATCGACAGGTACGCCGTCGAACGCGTACAGCAAGAACTCGTCGTTGGGGACCTTCGCCGACATCCAGTAGAACTGGGCGTCGACGGCCGCCATCCGCATCGTCAAGGGGAACCGATGAATCCCAGCACCAACTCGGCAACCTTCTCCGGCTGTTCGAGCTGTAGGAAATGACCGGCGTGCGCGACGATTTCCAGTTCACTGCCGGCGGGCAGTACCGGTTCCACCCAGCGCGCGAAAGCCGGTGTCATGCAACCGTCGTCGTGACCATGTAGGTAGAGAGTCGGCAACTTCGGCGGTTCGGTCCAGTGCCGGTGCAGTTCGGCATACTGCGCCGGCGGGCGCGTGTTGCGAATCGTGGCGCGGTACGGTCCCAGCGCCGCGCGCCAACTCTCCGGCGTACCGATCGCGGCGTCGACGTGGCGCAGGTCCTCGTCGGCGCGGTAGCCCGGCGACCACCGTCGCCACAGCAGCGGCAGCACCCACGACGCCGACCGTTCCGGCAGGAACGGCAGCTGAAAGTAGCTGATGTACCAGCTGCGCACCAGCTGTGGCGGTATCTCGCGGAACAACCGGCCACGGTCGGGCACCTGACCCAACGGCCGGAAGGCGCCGGCCGGTGGCACCGACATGATTACCGCCTTGGCGAACGGACTGTCGGGCAGCGCCGCCAGGCCGCCGGCCGCCATCGCACCCCAGTCGTGGCCGATGATCACGTCACGCTCGGAGCCGCCCGCGGCCGTTCGCACCCGCAGCGCATCATCCATCAGCGCCCCGATGTGATAGCTGCCGTCGGCAGGAATCGACGACGGCGCGTACCCGCGCATGAACGGCGCCACCACCCGCCAACCCGCCTCGGCCAGCCGCGGCGCGATCTTGCGCCAACCGTAGGCGGTGTCGGGAAAGCCGTGCAGACACAACGCAATCGGTGCATCGGTGGGACCCCAGGTCAGGGCCTTGAGGTCACCGTTGGGGCCTTTGACGTCGACCCAGCGTGGTTCGGACAACACGACTCCTGTTCATCGACCGCTCAGTCCAACGTAATGGGCAGCCGAGGAGAGCAGAAGTCCCGCTTACATGTGCGCGACGGCTTTTTCGAGGTCGGCCACGATGACCTTGCTCATCCCGTGCATGGCTTTGGTGGCCGCGGCTGCGCGCGCCGGGTCGGGATCGTTGACCAGTTCCAGGAGCCGGTCCGGGACGATCTGCCAACTCAGGCCGAAGCGGTCCTTGAGCCAGCCGCACTCGGACTCCTCGCCGCCGTCGGTCAGCTTCTCCCAGTAGTAGTCGACTTCGTCCTGGTCTTTGCAATGCACCATGAACGACACCGCCTCGTCGAACGTGAAGTGCGGTCCGCCGTTGATGCCCATGAACCGGGTGCCGTCGAGCACGAACGTCCCGTAGGCCGTCGAGCCGGGCTCGCCGGGTCCCACCTCGGTGTACTTGGTGTACCCCTCGACGTGCGAGTTCGGGAACACCGAGGTGTAGAACTCGGCCGCTTCCTCGAGGTTGTCGTCGAACCACAATGCGGGCGTGATAGCCGGCATGTCGCCTCCTTGTCGTTTGGCTTCTGCTACCGGGATAGACCCGAAGGAGGACGGGAACTCATCGCGCACGCCCAGATTGCAATCTCGACAGCCCGACACTTGCCGAAAAAGATTACAGCTGTAATCATCTGACGGGTGGGCTCACTGGACGGCAAAGTCGCCGTCGTCACCGGCACCAGCCGCGGCGTCGGCGTGGGCATCGCGCACGAGTTGTTGCGCGCCGGAGCCACCGTCGTCGGGTGCTCGCGAAGCGCGCTACCGGCCCTGCCCGGTGTCGAGGCCGAACCCGAATGGGCTCGACGCAGCGCCCAAATGGTTTGTGACCAAGGCGATTACCACGCCATCGACGCGTTCGTACAGCAGGTGGCCGACGACTACGGCCGCATCGACATCCTGGTCAACAACGCCGGCGGCACCGTGCCGACGCCGCACGTCGACGACGTCCCGAAGCTGGTGCAGCGCCTGCAGGGCGCACCACGCAGCGACGACGACTTCGAACGCACCGCGCTGTTCCACGCGTTCGCGGTGCAGATGAATCTGATCAGCCCGATGTGGTTCGCCATCCGCGCCTACCGGCAGATGAAGACCCAGGACGGCACCGGGTGCATCGTCAACGTCTCCAGCGGCGCCAGTCATCCGGCGGGCTCACCCACGCTGGTGTCCTACGGCGCGGCCAAGTCGGGCCTGAACCACATGACGCGGTCGCTGGCCCAGGAGTGGGGACCCAAGGTGCGGGTCAACTGTGTGGCGCTGGGTCCGACGATCACCGAGAACTTCCGCGCGTTGGTGCTGGACAAAGACGACCCGACCGGCACCGAATACTTCGCCAAGGTCCCGATGAAGCGGGGCGGCGAATCCGCCGAGGTGGGTCGCACGGTGGTCTTCTTGGCCTCGGGCGCAGCAGATTTCATCAACGGCACCACCATCGAGATCGACGGCGGTATGTTGCCGGGCGTGCTGTACGAGGCGGGCCTGAAGACCATCACCGATCTGCTGTGAGGAGCTGAAATGCCGTACGACAGAGACGACTTCGACGATTTCTGGACGGCTTGGCTGGACGTCAACCGTCAGGCGCAGGACTCCGGCGACTGGGGTGTGATGGCCGATTTCTACGAGCCCGACGCCACCTATGGCTGGTCCTATTCGCCGACCGACCAGTTCATGGCCAACGGGCGCGATGAGATTCGCGACCTCGCCTTGGGCACCGAGATGCTGGGCTTCCAGGGCTGGATATATCCATACCAGACAGTGCTTTTCGACGACCGATCCGGACAGGCGTTCGGTCTGTGGCGCCAGCTGTCCACATTTACCTCACCTGATGGCGAGCCGTACGAGATCCAGGGACTGGGCGGCAGCTGGTTTCAGTACAGCGGACACCGCAGCTGGTCCTGGCAGCGCGACATCTTCGACGTCGGAATGGCGACGGCGGCAATGCTGGACATCCTGCGCGACGGCAGGAACTCCCCGGAACTCGACGCGCGCATGGTCGCCATCCGCGGCGGCAAACAACCCGGACACTACGGGTCGTGGGCCGAAATGCCGGCGCCGCTATGGCCGATCCCGACGACCCTGACATGAGGCGGGTCATCCAATTTTCGACGGGCAATGTCGGCCGGCATGCCCTGCGCATGCTGATCGAGCGGCCCGGACTCGAACTGGTCGGTGTGCACGCGCGCAGTGCCGACAAGGTGGGGCGCGACGCCGCCGAACTGTGCGGATTGCCGACGCCGACGGGCATCACGGCCACCGACGACGTCGACGCTCTGGTTGGCCTGCGCGCCGACTGCGTCGTCTACACCTCGCAGGCCGAGACCCGGCCGCAGGAGGCTCTCGCGGAGATCACCCGCTTCCTACGGTCCGGCACCAACGTGGTCGGCTCGTCGTTCGTGTGGCTGGTCGCGCCGGAACAGGCCGGACGGTGGTTACGCGAACCGCTACACCAGGCCTGCGCCGACGGCGACGCCACGCTGTACGTCAACGGCGTCGACCCCGGCTTCTCCGGCGACACGCTTGCCTACACCGGGCTGAGCCTGACCGAGCGCGCCACCGGCATCACCGTGCAGGAGATCTGCGACTACGCCAGCTATGACGACGCTGAATTCACCGGTGTGAGTTTCGGTTTCGGCACTTCGCCGGATCACACCCCGATCATGTTCTCGCCCGGCGTGCTGACGTCGATGTGGGGCGTGCAGGTGCGCAGCCTCGCCCGGGACCTGGGCGTCGAACTCGACGAGATACGGGAGCGCTGCGAGAAGTGGGTGACACCCGAACCCATCGACTGCGTGATGATGCACGTCGACCCGGGACAGGTGGCCGCCGTGCGGTTCGGGGTCGAAGGCGTGCACAACGGCCGCACCGTGATCACCATGGAACACGTCAACCGACTCGGCGCGGCCACCGCCCCTGACTGGCCCTATCCTCCGGACGGCCGGCTCGGCGTGCACCGCGTGGTCGTCGAGGGCAGCCCCGGTGTGGAGATCAACACCCACCTGGGCGGAGCGATCGACCACAACGAAGGTGGTGTGATCGCCACGGCGGCGCGGGTGGTCAACTCGATCGACGCGGTGTGCCGCGCGCCCAGCGGCATCCTGGCCGCCCACCACCTCAGGCCGCTCGATCACCTGCGCGACGTGATGTGGTGACAGCGCGTAGACCGACGTCCGGCGCGCAGGCCCGCGCCGAGCGCAGCCGTCAGACCGTGATCGACGAAACCGTTCGCTACATCCTGCAGGAGGGGTTCGCCCCGCCGAGCATCCGGCAGATCACCGAGCGCGCCGGATTGACCTGGGGCGCAGTGCAATACCACTTCGGTGACCTGGACGGGATCTTGATGGCCGTGGTGGACAACGGCTTTGAGGATCTGTTGCGCACCTTGGACGAGTTACCCGCCCAAGTGGAGCGGATTCGGCCCGAACAGCGCCCGTCGTTCGTCGTCGAAGCGGTATGGCGCGCATTTTCCAGTCCGACGTCAATGGCAGCCCTGGAGATCCTGATCGCCACCCGCGGCGCCCGCACCGCCACCGCCAACGCCCACTTGACCGCGATGACCGCCCGCATGACCGAGATCGGCGAGCACCTCGGCACCGGCATCGCTCCCGCGCAGGCGAGCCGGCTGGGCAACCTCATCTGGAGCACCATCCGCGGTCTGGTTGCCCTGCAACTGACGTGGCCAAAGCCGCTGGACAGCACCCGAGACCGACAGATGCTCGTCGAAGTCATCAGCGCCTACCTGACCGTCCACCGAATCAAAGGAGACTCCTGAGATGACCAGCACCCCCCAGACCGTCGAGTTCTCCGGGGTCGACGGGATCACCCTGATCGCCGACGAATGGAACGGCGGCACAACCGATTCCGACCGGCCCACGATCCTGATGCTGCACGGCGGCGGCCAGAATCGGTTCTCCTGGAAGAACACCGGGCAGATCCTGGGCGACGACGGCTACCACGTGATCGCGATCGACACCCGCGGGCACGGCGACAGTGACCGCGCACCCGATGCCGACTACGACGTGGAGACGCTGACCGCCGACGTCTTGCACGTTCTCGACGCGATCGGGCGCCCGGTGGTGATCATCGGGGCCAGCATGGGCGGGTTGACCGGCATCCTGGTCGCCGACCGCGCCGGCCCGCAACGGGTGTCCAAGTTGGTGCTCGTCGACGTGGTGCCGCGGTTCGAAAAGAACGGCAGCGCCCGGATCCGGGATTTCATGATGACCAACATCGACGGATTCGAGACGCTCGAGCAGGCCGCCGACGCCGTCGCGGCGTACCTGCCGCACCGGACCAAACCGCGCAGCCCCGAAGGTCTGAAGAAGAACCTGCGCCTGCGCGACGGCCGCTGGTACTGGCATTGGGATCCGGCGTTCATGACCAAGCCAGGCGATGACCCGGAACTGCGCACCGAGGGCTTCGAGCAGGCGGCCGCGAATCTGACGATCCCGGTGTTGCTGATCCGGGGCAAATTGTCCGACGTGGTGAGTCCCGAAGGCGTCGAACACTTTCTGAGCCAAGTGCCCGGCGCGGAGTTCGCCGAACTGTCCAACGCGGGGCACACCGCGGCCGGCGACGACAACGATGCGTTCAGCGAAGTCGTGGTGGCATTCGTCGAACGAGCGTCCTGACGCGCGAGTGGGAATTGCACGACGCGACACGCGCTAGATGCGTCGCAGGATTCACGCTCGCCGGCGGGTGAGTAGTCAGTTGGCCGGCTTCTCCGCGTGCCCGCCGAACTGCTTGCGCATCGCCGACAGCGCCTTGTTGGCGAAGTCGTCGAGGTCGCGCGAAGCGAACCGCGACTGCAGCGCCGTCGTCAGCACCGGGGCGGGAACGCCTTCGTCGATCGCCGCGATAGAAGTCCAGCGCCCCTCCCCCGAATCCGAGACCCGACCGGAGAACTCCTTCAGGTCCGGCGATTCGTGCAGCGCGATCGCGGTGAGGTCAAGCAGCCAGGAGCCGATGACGCTGCCGCGTCGCCACACCTCAGCCACGTCCGGGATGTCGAAGTCGTATTGGTAGAACTCCGGATTCGACAGCGGCGCGGTCTCGGCGTCGCTTTCCTGGATTCGGGTGCCGATGTCGGCGTTGCGCAGAATGTTCAGGCCCTCGGCGAGCGAGGCCATCATCCCGTACTCGATGCCGTTGTGCACCATCTTGACGAAGTGCCCGGCGCCGGCCGGACCGCAATGCAGGTAACCCTGTTCGGCCTGCGCGACCTTGCCCTCGCGCCCCGGGGTCCGCTCGGCGGCGTTCACTCCTGGTGCGATGCTGGCGAAGATCGGTTCGGCGTGCTCGAAGGCGTCGGTGTCACCGCCGATCATCAGACAGTAACCCCGTTCCCGCCCCCACACACCTCCGCTGGTGCCGCAGTCCAGCAACCGGATCCCGTTCTCGGACAACGTCTTAGCGTGTCGCATGTCGTCACGGTAGTAGGAGTTGCCGCCGTCGATGACGATGTCGCCGGGTTCCAGGATGCCGGCCAGTTCGTCGATGACCCCGGTGGTGATGGTGCCCGCCGGGACCATGACCCAGACCAGGCGTGGAGTGGCGAGCTTGTCGCGTAACTCCTCCAAAGAGGCGACCCCGGTGGTGTTTTGATCCTTGGCCATCGCCTTGACGGCGTCAGGACTGTTGTCGTACACCACACACTCGTGGCCGGCTTTGACCACGCGGCGCACGATGTTGGCACCCATCCTGCCCAGACCGATCATGCCCAGCTGCATCTTGTCTCCTTCCTGCCGTCACCGGCAGTTCCAAGAATCACCAACACATCTGCGAGTTCCCGTCGTAGACAAACCCTAGACATGATCGGGCCGCCGAGATAGCGCTGCGACAGGCTGTCAGGATGTTCGGCATGGGTGATGCGCTGCAGATCGTGGTCTACATCCTGGGTGCAATCGCGGCCGGCGAGGCCGTCGGACTGGTGGTGCTGTGGCGTCTGCTGGACCGCAGCCGGAAAGAACTGGCCGAGCTTCAGCATCGGGCCGACGTCCGCACCCGGCTCTGGTCCGGTGGCCGCGAGGCCGTCAAACAGGTATGGAATACCGCCAACCTGGTACGCAAAGAGGGTTTCGGGGCGGCGGTGCGCAGCTCGATCGAGGACCTGGCGGACTGGGCCGAGGTGGAGCGGCCGGATCTGGCGAAAGTCACCAAGGATGGCCGCGTAGTGATCTTGTTCTCCGACATCGAGGAGTCCACCGCGCTGAACGAACGGATCGGCGACCGGGCCTGGGTCAAGCTGATCGGCGCGCACGACAAGCTGGTTCAGGAGCGGGTGCGAAAGCGCGAAGGTCACGTGGTCAAGAGCCAGGGCGACGGCTACATGGTCGCCTTCGCCCGCGCCGACCAGGCGGTGCGGTGTGGTCGCGACGTGCAGAACGCCATCCTGCGAGACGGAAAACGCAAGCGCCACCAAGAGATTCGGGTGCGCATCGGCATCCACATGGGTCGCTCGGTGCGCCGCGGTGACGACCTGTTCGGCCGCAACGTCGCGATGGCGGCCCGGGTCGCCGCGCAGGCCGAAGGCGGCGAGATCCTGGTCAGCGAACCGGTGCGGGATGCCGTGGTGGACTGCGACGACATCGGTTTCGACGACGGCCGCGAGGTCGAGCTCAAAGGTTTCTCCGGCAGTTACCGGTTGTTCGCGGTGGAGTCCGAACCCGACTCGGCCAATCGCTGATGCAGCCGGGCCCGGATTTCGTCCGGCGTGTACGCGCGGCGTTTGCGTTGATCACGCACCACCAGCGCACCGCCGGCGACGACGCCCGCAGCGCCGGCCAGCCCGATCCACTTCCAGATGTTGCGCATCCGGACAGGCTATCGCTGCCTGTCTCTGCCTAGAGTGCTCTGGTGGACTCGAGCACGCTCACCCTGGATCAAGCGCTGGCCGAAACCCGAACCGGCGACCTGTGGCTGTTTCGCGGCGTCTCGCGACCCGACCGTGCGATTCAGACGCTGACCAACGCTCCGGTGAACCACGTCGGCATGACGGTGGCCATCGACGACCTGCCGCCGCTGATCTGGCATGCCGAATTGGGCGACAAGCTCCTCGACGTGTGGACCGGCACCAATCAGCGCGGCGTGCAGCTCAATGACGCCCGGCAGGTCTTCGAGCGGTGGACCCAGAACTATCACCAGCGTTGCTGGCTGCGCCAGCTCACGCCGTACGCCAACCGCGAGCAGGAGGATGCCCTGCTGCAGGTGATCGCCCGGATGAACGGCACGGCGTTTCCCACCAGTGCGCGGCTGACGAGCCGTTGGCTGCGCGGCCGGCTGCCCACCGTCAACGACTGGTTCCGTGGAATCCCGTTGCTGGACAGGAAGGTTCGCGAGCACACCGAGCGCCGCAAATCAGAAGAGCGCAAGATGGGGATGGCCACGGCGTACTGCGCGGAGACGGTCGCGGTGACCTACGAGGAGATGGGTCTGCTCGTCACCGACAAGGACACCAACTGGTTCGACCCGGGCAAGTTCTGGAGCGGCGACTCGTTGCCGCTGGCTCCGGGCTACGAGCTCGGCAAGGAGATCGCGGTCAGC